>CAZMEQ010000001.1:0-94862 GCA_964565345.1 uncultured Gammaproteobacteria bacterium
GGCGCGAAAGACCAAAGCCGCGTCCCCAAAAACCGCCTGTTCCTATGGCCAGGAAGGCTTGGTTAATGTGATAGCCAATGCCCTGTGGATCGAGTTCTGGATGTAAAAAAGTGGTTAATCTGGCTGCTCGGTAGGGAGATTTAATAATTAGTAGATAAATAAAAGTCATGCCACCCATAATAATAGCCGCCACATGCTTAAATTTAGCGCCTGAGGCAAAAAAGACAGCCATGGCCATAAAAATAATAATGGACAACGAGCCCATGTCTGGCTGGAGTAACATTAAAAGAGAAATCAAACCTAAAACAAACAAAAAAGGCAGGAAACCATAATATAAATCTTTAACACCGTGAACGCCTCTTTTTTCAAGCCAGGTTGCTAAGTAAAGTAAAAAGGTTAGTTTTACTAATTCAGCAGGCTGAAAGGAAAAGCCTAAAATGTTTATCCAGCTTTTGGCTGTTCCGTAGGTGGAACCTAATCCAGGAATAAAAACAAGTATTAAGGCCACAAAGGTAATTAATAAAAGCGGTAGTGTAAATTTTTTCCAAACTTGATAATTAATGTTTACCAAAAAACAAAATAAAATTATCCCCGGGATAACTCCGTTTGTAATTTGATGTTTTACAAAAAAGTAACTGTCGCCAAAGCTTTGATAGCCGACGGAGTTACCGGCTGAAGAGAGAACGAATAATCCAAAAACAATTAAAATAACAAAACAAAAGAATAGAATAAAATCAGGCGCATGATAACGATCGTTTTTTAAAAAGGGGAACATTATTTAAGTTGATTAACTATTTTTTTGAATTGTTGACCGCGGTCAAATTCGTTAACAAATAACCCAAAGCTAGCGCAACCGGGCGAAAGGAGAATAGTGTCTCCGGGTAAACTGAGAGCAAAAGCTGATTTTATCGCTTCCTCAAAATTATTATAACGGGCAATTATTTTTTCCCCTCCACCAGCTAATTTTATTTTTTCTTCTAATTCATTGGTGGCCGTTCCTTCTAAGAGTAATACCGCTTTTACTTTTTCTGCAATGGCTTTTGCAAATGATGTTTGATCTAAGTTCTTGGTTGCCCCGCCTGCAATAAGAATTGTTGGTGCAGTCATACTGCTCAAGGCTTTTACGCCAGCTATTGGCGTGGTGCTAGTGGTATCGTTTATGAAGGTTACTTCATTAATTTTTTGAACAAACTCGAGTCGATGTTCTAATCCTGGAAAATCACAAATTATTTTTTTCATCTCAGCGGTAGGGAATTTTAAAATTTTACAAACGGCTAAGGCGGCAGATGCGTTTTCTCTATTATGACCACCTAACATTTTAAGTTGCCAGCTTTGAGGGATATTTTTTATCGAAAACCAGCGCAGCTTAGATGTAACTTCTTGACTAATATGTTCAAGCTCAGTTTGGTCATGATTTAGCACACAATAGTCGGATTTTTTTTGAAACTTATATATATTTTTTTTGTCATTTATATAAGTTTCCATATCGGGGTAGCTATTGAGGTGGTCTTCGTAAATGTTGGTAAAAACCGCAATGTGGGGGCTGATTTTTTTATCAGCAAAGCCTTGCAACTGCCAACTTGAAAGTTCTAAGACAACTATATTTTGAGGGGTGACTCTGTTAATGAGCGGGAGAGTCGCTTCGCCTTGGATATTACCAGCCAAGTATACATTGCCTTTTTTATATAAACTTTTAAGCAGGGTATATATGAGGGTGGTAGTGGTACTCTTCCCTCGGGTGCCAGTTATGCCAATTATGGGGCAGGGGCAATACTCAGCAAAAAGAGATTCGTCCATATCTACCGGGATATTATTTTCTTTAGCGAGTTTTATAAAAGGGGAGCTGTTAGGTACGCCCGCATTTCTAATAATTAGATTAGCATTTAAAATATCAGGAGCTTCATGTTTCCCTAGGGTATATTTTATTTTGAAAGGTTCTAAAAGCTTTAAGGACTCTTTGAGTTGTTCTTTATTTTTAAGATCTGTAACTGTAACATCAGCGCCGGCTTCTGCAAAAAAAATAGCGTCTTTTACGCCTCGTCCAAGAACTCCTAAACCCAAAATTAATACTTTCTTGTTTTTAAAGTCCGGAAATTTTTTTACACTATGCATATATTAGTACCAACCTTTATCAATAAGGAAGATAATTACACCAATAACAGCAGTGATAGCCGAAATGAGCCAAAAACGCATAACAATCTTAGGCTCCGACCAACCAATAGCCTGGAAGTGATGGTGTATAGGTGTTGAAAGAAATATTTTTTTACGACGGATTTTTTTTGAGAGCACTTGAATAATAACCGTAACTGTCTCGGCCAAGAAAACAAATCCAATAATGGGGAGTAACAAAGCGGTGTTTGTTAACATGGCAATAACCCCGATAATAATTCCCAGACTCATGGCGCCGGTGTCGCCCATAAAAAAACGAGCGGGATTGATATTAAACCAAAGGAAGGCAATTAAAGCACCCATAATAACAGCACAAAAAGTGGCTAGTTCAAATCTGCCTTGTGTAAAGCAAATTGCGCCAAGAGCCGCAAACGTTGTGGCCATGGCACCACCGGCCAAACCATCAAGCCCGTCGGTTTCGTTAACAGAAAAAGCGGTCGCCACTACGATAAAAATAAAAATTGGAATGTACCACCAGCCAACCAAATAACTCCCAACAAAGGGAATATGTAAAACGTCCCAATCTAGTTTAAAATAGAACCAGAGGGCGCCTATTAAAGCGACAATTATGTATAATCCTAGGCGGTATAAAACGCTGAGTCCACCTCCTTTGGGGCCTATGCGACGGATACCAAGGTAGTCATCAAATAAGCCAATTACTGCCGCTAAAACAAAGAGCCCCATTGGTAAAAGAGTTTGCTCGCGAGACAAAAAGTTAAGTTGACCGATTATCGTTTCGGGGAAAAATTTATTTAGAATAAAAAATAATAAAGCTAAAATTACCACGGTTGCCCAAATTAAAATTCCGCCCATGGTTGGGGTGCCTTCTTTGCCTTTGTGCAGGGCTGAAAAAATAGGGGCCGATTGCGCAGTCCGTATTTGTTTACCTAACTTATATTTATATAAAAAATGAGTGAGCAGAGGGGTGCTAAACAGCGCGACTAAGAATGAAATAACAGACAAAACGCCAATTTTAAAAACAATTGCTGTTTCCATATTTAACTAGATATTAATAAGAATAATAAAAAGAGTAGCTATAAGTAGAATAATTTGTACTGCTAGGTTGGCTCCAACTAAAAAATAACTAAGAACGTCTTTTTTATTGTAAATTGTTAATGCAAAGAAGGTGTTAAGTATGTATATTAGGAGACCAAGACCGGGTAAATAAAAAATATTTTTCCAGTCGCCATATTTGTCTACGCCCAAATAGGTGTTGTAGTGAAGGGGAATAAATGTTTCTGAGTTGGAGAGCGATAGAACAAGGGGACGCAAGCGGAAAATAATTAAGAGCCAAATTAATAGATTAAAGGTTAGCGCGATTAACGATACAATAATTAAAACCCTGTTTTTTCGGGCTGGAGAGGCGGTTAATTTTTCTACAAAACGATAAAAATAGACTAACATAGTTAGATTTATGTTGATATTATAACACTAAATTTAGATAAATAAAAGTACTTACACTTGTAATTTGTAGAGCTTATTGTTATAATTTTTTAAGCAAATTTAGCTTAAATATGTCGACTTTCCACATTATTACGTTTGGGTGTCAAATGAATAAGGCTGACTCCGAAAGAGTTGCTAGTATTTTTAAACAACTTGATCATATCCCAACAGAAGATTCTGGCGCGGCTGATTTTATTATTATCAATGCCTGTTCAGTGCGCCAAACGGCCATCGATAGAATTTGGGGCTTAGCGCGCAAGTATTCGCGGCTAAAAAAAGTACGTCCATTTAAGATTATTTTAACTGGTTGTGTGGGAGCAGCAGATAAGGAAAAATTCATAAAAATTTTTGATTTAGTTTTTAATATTCAAGAAATTAATGCTTTGTATGATTTTCTTCAACAAGGTTTTGTAGATTCGCCCACTGATTATTTGAAGATTAAACCAGCTTATACTACCCATTTTCATGCCTATGTGCCAATTATGACTGGGTGTAATAATTTTTGTAGTTATTGCATTGTCCCTTATGTTAGAAATAGAGAAAAAAGTAGAGCTGTTCGAGAAATTTTACAGGAAGTAAACGACTTAATTCAAAGTGGGTGCAAGGAAATACATTTATTAGGTCAGAATGTAAATTCCTATAATCCGGAGGATAAAGAAAGTTTTACAAAAGAAAATCCTTACCAGAATGACTTCGCCAAATTATTGTGGGAAATAAATAAGCTTGATGGTGATTTTAGAATTAATTTTTCGGCCGCTCATCCTAAGGATATGACCGAGGATGTGATTGCGGCACTGGCGTTACCAAAGCAAATGAATTATTTGCATTTGGCCTTGCAGTCAGGGGATGATAAGATCTTACAAAAAATGAATCGGAAATATACAATAGCTGATTACTTTAAGATTATTGAGAAAGTGCGTAAATTAAAGCCAGACATTGCACTTGGCACTGATATTATAGTCGGGTTTCCTGGTGAGACAGAAGAACAATTTCAACACACATTAGACTTTTATAGCAAAGTTGGTTTTGATATTTCGTACCCAGCTATGTATTCACCGCGCGTTGGTACTGAAGCGGCAAAATTAGAGGATAGTGTGAGCTTGGACGAAAAAAAGAAGCGTTGGCGTCGATTGCAAACGTTAATGGAAAACATTACTGAAGATATTAATAAAAAGTACTTGAATCAAAAAGTTGAAGTCTTAATTGATACACAGGGCGATGGTTGGGTAGAAGGGAATAGCAGAGAAATGAAGCGAGTCAGAATTACGCAAACAAATTTTAAAGTCGGTGACATTGTTGTGGTAAACGTGGTAGAACCTCAAAGATGGTTGTTGATTGCAGAATAAAAAAATACGGGCCGGCTAGCCCGTATTTTTTATATTTCAAAGCAAGTTTTATTCAAACTACGATATAGTTTGTGAATATCAAAGGTTTGGTAGGTTTTTCTATCTGAAGTAATAAATTTACCGGCTATATCCATCGCGCCAATAACCCCTTGTGGAAACTCGGAAACAACTTCGTGGTCAGGATTACGTGGGAATATATAAACATTTTTGTTTAAAGCGATTAGGTCGAAGGGAACGTTTTCTTCTTGCAGTATTTTAATTGCTTTTTGAATATGTGCATTTTCTTTCTTTAATTTGTAAACGAAGGCGGGTACAGGGTAATTCTCGAGGACGTTGTTTTTTATTAGCCCAGAAGAAAGCGCAATTTTTCCATTATTAAAAAAGGCTTGTAAGTGAAAGTGATTTACGGACGCTCCGGCATGTAACGATTGGAAAATAATTATAAGTCCAGAGGCCTTATCAGCTAGCAAAAGGACGTCTGTAGTTAATTTGGGTTCAAACACTTGTTTGAGGTGTGGCAGTTTTTTGTTTACGCTAGGAACTATTAGAAAATGACCGTTAGTATCATGGGGAAAGGCGTTGCTGTAAAAGTTCCAAGTGTAGTTTTTTAGTTTCAAAGACAAAAGAACGTGTCTGTTGCTAAGACTTAGGGGATTTTTTTTATCCGCACAGGCAAAGCGACAGTCATGTATAAGTCCAGAAACCTCTGGTTGAATTCCGAGCGTATGGGGCGTATGTACTGGTCTTAATGCACGGAATTCGTTTAATTGTATTATGAATTTAGTGCCAGGAATAGTTCTTTCTAAAATACGTGCTTGTATTTTTTTGTTTTTGGTAATATTTTGCGCGAAGTACTTATTTTTATTGTTTTGTTTTTTGATACCAAAACGCCAGGTTTCGTTTTTAACTTTTACATCATGCTGTACTAACTCTTCTTTTATGGATTTGTCCCAGGCCTTTTTTAATGTTTCTTTTAGCATATTTTATTTTAATTTTAAAAGCGACACCTAAGCGTCGCTTTTATTCTATCACTTTTTTATTTATTTGTTCATTTTGGCTGTGGGAAATTTTTTCTTTGTAACCAACCAGGTTATTAGAACGCCTAAAAAGAAGTAAGCTATAAGTAGCATCACGGTTAAAACAATAAAACCCGCAATTTCCACCTTGTCTGAACAAGCTGTAGTTGGAACCATGATTAGATTTGTACAATAGCCAGCCGTGTTTTCCATAATCCATTCTGGATAAGCCGGATTAGTTCCGGCGTTCCAGCTTGTACAAATTTTTTCAACGTTCGGACAAAATGTACTGGTAGCAGGAGAACCCTCGATTATAAAGTGTGCAAGTAGTGGAAAGGCATGGCCAGTTAGAAAAGCTGGAAGTATTCCGGCATCAACATTGTGTCCTTGGTCGTTGAGTTTTTCCATGAGTGGGAAATAGGCAAGTAGGTAAAAAGCAAAAAGCAAAACACAGACAGTTATTCCTATGGTACCTCCAAGTAATAATACTTTACTTTTTTCTTTCATTTACTCAGTTGTAACTCCGTCAAAATCGGCTTCGTTGGCCATTGCTTCTTCTCGTGTGGTGCGGATTATTCCGTCTTTGTGATGAGCGGGTGAATAAATAGTATAGAGTTTAAGATCTTCTGTTGCCGAGACATTAATTATGTTGTGTTCGGCGCCAGCAGGGACAATAATTACAGAACCATCGGTTAAATCGTAGGAATTGCCATCAATCAAACATTGACCAAAGCCTTTTTCAAAGCGGAAAAATTGATCATTGTCTGGGTGAATTTCCATGCCAATTTCTTCACCTGGAGCTAAACTCATAAGAACTAGTTGTGAGTGTTTACCTGTATATAGCACTTTGCGGAAATTTTTATTTTCCAGTGTAGCTTGTTCAATATTTAAATTAAAGCCTTTCATATTTTTATTTTATTAACTAATTAATTATTAAAGTAGTTATATCCTACTCTTTTAGATATTCACTTAAACTAACCGTTGTTTTGCCTCCATCAGGCGCATTGACTATTAAACTCAGCATTCGGTTTCCTTTTTCTGCAGTTAAGGTAAACATCTTTTCGTATGAACCGGTAGAAATTACTTTCCAGCTTTCAGCTTTGAGCTTTTCTTGATAGTCTTTGTAGGCGTCTTCAGCTTTGTCAGCGACTTCGAAGGTAATAGTATACGACTTCTCGTTGGTTATCGCTGAGAGCAGTTTGTTTTCTGGGAGATAAACATCTTTAGGAAAGTTTTCGGGTAATTTTACGTCCTCACCAACTTGGAAGTTCATGCCTTCAACATCAATATTAACGTTGCCATTACTGACATCAACATCAGCGTTCCCGCCAGTTGATTTTTCAATAATGCCTTCAGTGACTCTGTCTGATAAGGATTTCCCGCAACCACTTAGTGTCAAAACGCCGACCGCTAAGACTAGCGTAAGAACGAGCATTTTTTTGTTCATAAATTAAGAGTTATTTATCAATTTATTAATTTTAGCATATTTAAGTCGCCATTGATAATAATTGGTTTTAGATCAATTAATTCATCTAAATAGTGTATCCTTTCACTTTTTTGGGGCAGAGGGTTGTAAAGGAAAATTTTCTTCCCATGACCGTAAGCAAAACCCATTTCCAGGAGGACGGAACCACCGATATAATTTGCAATGCCCTTTTTTTCTAGGTTTAAGACAAGAATTGCATCCGCGCTTTTAATTAAATTCCAATACCTCTGAATTAAATCTGCACTTTGTGCTTGCCTCATTTTTATGTCTCCGCCGGCTGTTTCTTTGTTTTTGATGAATTCGGGTGTGGTTAGTTCACCTTGCGCTATCTTTTGAGAAAACAGAGGAATTTCAACCAAGTGACCCAATTTTTCGAGCTCGGCTTTGACTTCTAAAATTTTAGGGGTAAATTCGATACTAGCACAAATTACAATATTCATATTAAAGAGAGCTTATTAACTTGATAAGTTCGGGAAATTTCGAGATTTGGAAATGTCCATTTTTATTTTTATAAATTCGGATATCGGCCGCAGGTAATTTACGTCGATATTTTTCAGCGTGGGGTAGAGGAACGACGTTGTCATCTTCCGAAAACAATAAATACAGATTCTTACAATTCTTTTCTATTAACGACAAATCATTCTTTAGTTTAAAGCGATTTGTTAGGTCCTCATTCGAAAGAGAATTATCAAAGGGAGGGCAAATGAGAAAAACCGCTTTTAATTTTTTAGGGAATTTGTTTTCTGACAAGTATTTAGCTAGAAACATCCCACCCAGTGATGAGCCGATAAGTATACAGTTGTTTTTTAAGAGGGGAATATAGCGCGCAAAATGGATAGCCCATTCATCGTAGTGCGCGTTTTCCGACCTGGGCATGTGGGGACGAATTAGTTCAAATTTATTTTTTAGGGGAGATTTGTAAAAGTCATCAACCCAACGTTTTTTTTCTGCTAATGATATCTCGCGTGTTTTTAAGTAATTCAAATAATCATTATGACGTTTAAAAGTCATGCCACCGTGGATAAATAGAATTTGAGTTTTCATTTTATTTATCTAGTCATGACTAAAAAGGAGACGTAACCTAGGTACATTAAAACCATTATAACTCCTTGCCATCTTTCAATCAGGTGTCGTTTGCCTACATACATCACAATAAATAGTATTAAACTGGCTAATATAGTCATAATGATGTCAATATTAGCTGCAGGATCAAAAGGAAGTGGGCGAATTAAGGAACTAACACCCAAAATCCAGAAAATGTTAAAAATATTTGATCCAACAATGTTTCCAATAGCAATATCGGCTTGTTTTTTGTAGGCGGCAATTGCGGAGGTGGCTAATTCTGGTAACGATGTCCCAATGGCCACGATTGTTAAACCAATGAGCGATTGGCTTAGTCCAAAGCTGGTGGCTATCGCAACGGCGCCATCAACTATCCATTTGCCGCCGAAAATTAAACCTGTAAGACCTAACGCAATATAGATGATGGATTTTAAATAACTATAGGCTTTAACTTCTTCTGGTTGTGGGACATCCTCTGTTATTTTGGCAATTCCAAAAGTGTAATAAACAAAAATGGCAAAGAATGACAGGAAAATAAGTCCGTCAATTCTGGTTATAGCAGAAAAAGCATTTCCGTCAAAAAAAATGTCATTAGCAGTAAAGCCCACAACTAGAGCCGCTAGTAAGCTAAAGGGAATTTCTTTCAGGACAGTATTTTTCTTGGCCGCTAGTGGGTAGATTATCGCAGAAATTCCTAGAATTAGCAGTATATTAGAAATATTACTACCTAAAACGTTTCCGATAGCGATTTCTGTGTTCCCTTGCGCTGAGGCAAAAAGATTAACTATTAGTTCGGGCATTGAGGTGCCAAAGGCGACAATCGTTAATCCAATAACAATGTTAGAAATTTTTAACTTTTTGGCTATGGAGGCAGAGCCATCAACCAAAAGATCAGCACCTTTGATCAATAAGACGAAGCCGATAACGAAAAGAATGTAGACAAGCATATAAAATAATTTAATTAATCAAATCTTCTGGTTTTATCCATCTCGCCGCACCCAAAGAATTACAAGCCTTTGCTTGGTACCCAGCTTCCTCGGCTGAAATAGGTTGTCCGCCGTAATTGTAGGACCAGGCTATGCTTTCCGTAATTGTGCCTGGGGTAGCCATACAACCCCCTAAATCAGAATAGGGGCAGGAATCAAGTGAAAATTTGCCTTCCGTGCAGGAAAGCTTCATGCGTTCTTCGGTAAAAACTTCACCGCGAAAATCGAAACAGGTACTTTGTGAGTCAATGAAATTGCAACTGCCTAAAACTTTGGTTTGTTTTTTGGTTTCTATTAGGGGCTTTACGTCATTTTCGTAGTCAAGATTATTTTGAGGCGTGCAGCCGCTAATAACCAAACCGGAAAGGCCAAGAACGCATAGAATAATAAGTTTTTTGGGATTCATAAAAATTTGTTTTGCACATATATTTTAGCATGAAAGTAGTCAAAAGATAATAATTAAAAGGTTTTTTTGACGATTTTGTGTTTTTGTGTCGCTCATGTTTGACATAGTGTGGAAAAAACAAAAAAGTCTCCGTATTTTTATATGCGGAGCTTGTCTTTTTTTGTTATGCGTACTTTTTATGAAAAAGTATCTATTTTTTTATTCTAGTTTTTTTGAAAAGAAGCGCCCAGAGTAAGGAAATAAAAATAGTCGCAGCTATAGTAATGGTCCCGTAAAGTAATAAAGTTTTGAAGTCAAATGAAAGTAGGTCAGCTGTTGCTAGGGGCTCGCCTAATTGATTGTAAAAAAATAATTTTGCAGAAGGGAAAGCACCAAGGGTTATAAATGAAACAACAACACCAATTAAAAAGATGAATTGCAACTGGTTTAGTGATCTTTGTTGCTGCTCACTGTAGGCGGAGTTTAAGTGATTTATTTTATTAATAAGATTTTTTTCGGTCATCAAAAATATGTTTTTAAGATAATCAAACAAATAACTAATTTCATCAAAATAATTAGTTGTAATCAATTTACTTGTTGAAATTAAATGTTGTTTTCTAAAATCAATGTTTAGCTGGATTTGTTCAATTCTATTTTGGATATTGCTAACATTCTTTGCATGTTCTGATAGTTTTTCGCTAGCGTCAATTAGTTTTGAGGCAATAACAGACTTACTGCTAACAAGTTTTTCGGCGTCATCCCAGATGTAACGATGCGTTTGTAAAAGAGCATCGGCATGTTTTTTTGCTTCGTTGTAGAAAATTAAAAAATTAATTAAATTTTTTTTTGCATTTTCACTAATTGAATTATCAATTAGAGTTTGTGAGCCTGAAGTAAAAACGTTTTTGCCTTCTAATTTCGTTGTTGTGTATTTTTGTCCCTGATAAAGCAGTTCAGCATCCTCTTTCTTAGGGTTTTGAGCTAGTAAATAGATTGTTTTCTCGGAGCCAGGAAGTCGAATTATTTCCATTCCTTTGGCGCCCGAGCTATAAAGATAACTTAAAATAGGGGTAAGTACTTTGTTATAAAATTTTTCTATTTGTTTTTTTGCCCTTTTTACGTCCGCTGTTGTAAGCTGGACAGTTAGGAGACCATCTTCGTAATAGCAAAACTCGAAAACTCCGGAAAAAACCTGTAAGCCACGAATATTGTTTTCGTTTGTGAGGTGGATACTTTTTATCGTCAGGCGTTTATGTAAATCCTTAGCCTTGTCTAAATTAAGGCTAGGAATCACATTTTTGTTAATTAAAAAATTATAAAATTCATTGAAGTGGACACTTGTTTTGGGAAACCAGCTTCCGATGATGATAGAACATAATCGCATATGCAAAAAAACAATTTTTATTTTAGCTCTATTTAATTTTATCATTTTTATAGAATTAAAGATAGAAGTTTTTTGTGTTGAAAAAAGAAGTAAAATTGGGTATAATTAAATTTATGAATAAAAAAATAATAGTAGTACAAGGACCTACCGCCAGTGGCAAATCATCTTTGGCTCTTAAACTAGCCCAAAAGTTTAATGGATTTTTGATTTCCGCGGATTCACGCATGGTTTATAAAGGAATGGATATAGGGACAAATAAAGATAAGGTCGAGTGGGTGAAGGACAAATTTTTTGTTCAGGGAGTGGAGGAAAAAATGATTGATCTAATACCCCCGGATCAAGATTATTGTGTTGATGATTGGGTTAAGCAGGTACGTTCAATAATTAAGGCTGACAAAAGGTTGCCAATTATTGTGGGCGGGACAGGTTTTTACACCCAAGCTTTAATTTATAATTTTAAGCTACCTGTTGGTAAAAATGCTAAGTTACGCGAACTATTGGAGAGGGAATTGGTAGAAAAGGGCATTGATGATTTGGTTAAGCAGATTCAAAAAATCGATCCTGATATCGAATCAAAGATTGATATTCATAATCCACGACGTGTTGTGAGAGCCCTGGAAATTTGTTCACAAACACAAAAACCACTGGAACGTATAGCCGGAAAGCCGATCTATGATGTTTTACAGCTGGGCGTGAGTTTTGACCGAGAAAAATTATACGAAAAAATAGATAAACGAGTTGATGAAATGATAAAAGAGGGCCTAGTTGAGGAGGTGCAAGGGCTATTAAAACAAGGATATACAAAAAATATTCCAGCCATGACGGGCATTGGTTATCGGCAAATTGTGGAGTACCTAGAAGGCTCTAGAACGTTTGAAGAAGCTATTGATTTGATAAAAAGAGATACTCGCCGTTATGCTAAACGCCAAATCACTTGGCTAAAAAGAGATAAAACGATCCAGTGGGTTAAGAGCCTAAGTGAAGCGGAAAAAGTATTAAAGAAATTTATCTAAAATTAGATAAATTTCTTTGTTTTTACTTGATTTATATCAAAAAACATGCTATAATATAATGTTCGGAGTTGAATTCCGATCGATCAATCCAATTCAAGAAGGAGGTGTTCTCATGAAACGCATGATGCGTTCGATCCTGGTTCTCGTTCTGGCGGTGGTGTTCTGCAGCGGCTGCGACTTCATCATGGTAGACCCGTACTCCTGCACCTACGACGAGCAGTGTGGCGACGGTCACTACTGTGATCTGGACAGCTACACCTGCTTCCTCGTCGCCTGGGAGTTCGGTGGCCCCAACTGGTGTTTCGAGGATTCCCAGTGCGGTCCCGGCTACGTCTGCAACCCTGCCGACAATTTCTGCTACGAGGAGGGGAACGTAGGGTACCATCCGGAGGATCAGAACTACTTTACTGGGTGGGATGAGAGCACTGGGCAGTGCAAGAACCAGTCGCACTGTCGCCCCAACGAAATCTGCGCCAACGGCTGGTGCACGCTTCCGGCAGGTAGCCACAACGGCAACGAGCCGGGCTACTACGACAACGATGGCCGGTGCCAGGACCACACGCAGTGCGCCAGCGACGAGGTCTGCGCCAACGGTTGGTGCACCGAGGCGCATTGGTAGACAACAAAGGCCCCCCGATTCCCAAGTGAATCGGGGGGCCTGTTCGTACATTTTTTTATTTTGCTAAATATTCTTGCAATAGTTTTTCTGTTACCTGCGGATCTGCCTTCCCCTTGGTTTCGCGCATAATCAAACCGAGAAAATATTTTATCACCACCGTTTTTCCTGATTTATATTCAGCGACTTGTTCTGGATATTCGGCTACGGTTTTTATTATTATGTCGTTTAAAGCGCCTTCATCGCTAGTTTGAGAGAGGTCTAAATCTTCCATTATGTGTGAAGGGTCGGCTCCGGTTTCGGACATTTTTTTTAAAATAGTTTGAGCGGCTGCGCTATTAATTTTACTTTCATAGACAAGACAAATAAATTCGGCAAAATTTTCAGCCGTTATGTTACTCGAGTTAAAAGAAAGTCCAGATTCAGAAAGCAAAGGGAGGTATTTATTAACGAGCCAGTTAGAAACCAATTTGATTAATTTCGTTTTGTTATTAGCCCAAACTTCATCCTTGTTGCCACTAACATTATCGAGAGTTTCGATCCAATCCTTTAACTCAGTGATGACGTTTTCAGTAAACGAGGCCAATTTTTTATTTTCAGTTATTATTTTAGCTTCCTCGCCCGTGAAACTGTACATGTCCACAAAGCGACGTCTTTTATCTTGAGGGAGCTCGGGTATGGAAGATTTTATTTCAAGAATTTCTGCTTCGGTAATGTTTAATGGTGGCAAATCTGGCTCGGGAAAGTAGCGATAATCGCTTTCGCCTTCTTTAACACGTTGGCTTATGGTTGTGCCACTAGCCTCGTCCCAACCGCGAGTTTCTTCTTTCTCCGGTGGAGTATTAGCTAACCAAAGGAGAGTTTGTCTTTCGACTTCATAGGCGAGCGCGCGTTCCAGCGCTTTAAAGGAATTGATGTTTTTTAATTCTGTTTTGGGGTAAAGTTTTTTGTCACTGACTGGTCGTAAAGAAATATTGCCATCACAACGCAGCTGTCCTTTTTCCATGTCTGCATCAGAAACATTTAAGTGGCGCATAATCAGTTGCAACTCTTGCCCAAAGGTTTTGGCTTCTTGCGGGCTGGAGAGGTCCGGTGCAGTTACAATCTCAATGAGTGGCGCTCCGCCACGATTATAGTCAATTAAAGTTCCATCGCTGATATGCGTCGATTTGGCGGCATCTTCTTCCATATGCAAACGGATAATGCCAATTCTTTTTAGTTGTGTTTCATCTGTTAAGGAGCCAGCTAAACCATCACGAGCCTGCCAGTTTATAACCAAAGACCCACTTAAAGCGAGTGGTTTGTCGTATTGGGAGATTTGGTAGCCTTTAGGTAAGTCAGGATAAAAATAATTTTTCCGATCGAATTTGGTAAATTGAGTAATACTACAATTTAAAGCTAGGGCCGCCTTTATGGCCATGTTTACAGCTTCTTCGTTAATGGTGGGTAATACTCCTGGGTGACCTAAGCAGATAGGGCAGACATTGACATTGGGCTCCTTGGGGTCATTTTCGTTGGGGCAAGCACAAAACATTTTAGTTTTTGTTTTGAGTTGAACATGGAATTCTAGCCCAATTATAGCTTCTAATTTCATAGGATAATGGTTAATCAATCATTATTTTAGCATTATTTTAGTGAAAATAAAACTCTGCATTTTAGGTGGCAGAGCTTTATTCATTATGAAGAATAATGTTTTTTATACTTGTTCTTGCAATGACGGCACAGTGCTATGTATTGTTTGTCTCCCACCAAAATTTTTCCATCTAGTTGTTGTCTAGCGTTATTATCTAGCCAGCTCTTATTAGCTGTTTGACTCCCACATTCTACGCAAACGGCTAGTTCTTTAGTTACAAATTCTGCTTCCACCATCAAAGCCGGTACTGGTCCAAAACCTTCATCGTCAAAAGTTTGATCTAAGCCGACAACAATAACCCGCAACTTATAATCTTCAGCCAATCTTTTGCAAACTTGGACCAGGGAAAAATGGCAGAAATGTGCTTCTTCAATCACGACTGTAGTAACTTTTGGGTTATATTGTTCGATATATTGGAGTATTAAGCTAGGTTGATCTTTGGGGAACTCAATGGCCGAAAAAACTTTGCCATTGCGGCTAACTAATTTCCCGGCAGTATTAATATTCGCACCGGTTTCAGAAATAGTAATTTCTCGTTTTGATTCCTGTGGAGTAAAGATTAAAACTTCACGATTTTTTGACAAAAGTTCTTTTTCAATTCTTTTGGCCGCTTCAGTGCTTTTGCCAGAAAACATACAGCCGCAAATAACTTCTATCCAACCTTCTTTGTTGGTTTCCATGATAGGTGGTTTTACATTTAAGAGTTGTTCTACTTCTTTCCAAACAGCGTTTTGTATTTCTTCACGAGTCATAATGCTATTGTTTCTGGTACATTCAATAAGCTTAAAGTTTGGATAACTGGCAATTTCTAAATATGTTTGTTCGGCTCGTCTTAGGTGTTCAATATCTTCTTCATGAATGTCTTTTGTTTTGCCTTTCCAATCTTCGCGATGTCGTTCTTGGGCTAATTGTTGTGCGATATGCGAATCAACATGCAAAATGATATTCAAATCTGGCTGCGGAATTTTAAAAAGATTATATTCTAAATCGTAAAGCCAGTCGAAAAAGACTTTGCGTTCTTCGCTGTCATGGAGCTTTGCGCCTTGATGTCCCATGTTGGCTGAAACATAGCGATTGCTTACAACTATTTTACCTTCTTCGAGCCAGCGGCGTATTTTAAAGCTGGCATCATAACGGTCGCAAGCATAAAAGATTGAAGATATTTTGGGGTTGACTTGATCAGCTGTGCCATATTTGCCACTCAAGTATTCTTCCACTAATCCTGCCGATTTTGTATTGTATTGAGGGAAATCAGCGATTTCTACAGCAAAACCACGTTGCTTTAGGTTTTCTAAAAGTAGCGAGAACTGGGTTGTTTTTCCAGAACCGTCTGTCCCATCAATAACAATAAATTTTCCAGGCAAGTTTTGCATAAATTTATTCATTTATAATCCCTTTGGTAAAAGGAACCTCCTTGTGGATTAGCTCGATAATTTTTAGCGTGAATGGATTGTTTATTTTACTCAGTTCAAAAAAACCTTGCAAATCAAGATCAAGCAACGCGGTTTGTTTAACACCTAGAGGGAGTACATAGTGATTATGGGTTTTTTCAAAGTGTGCTTTAATACGATCTAGAATTTTTATCACTTCAGGATAATGTTTTGTTTCGTTAAGCCTATTGCTAGTGTCTTTTAAATTTTGGAAATTTGGTTGTCGAATAATCAGGCTGAATTTCCCCGTTGTAAAAAGGGGAATAAGATCAAAAAGAGCAGTTTTTATTTTTAGAGTGCAAAAGGGTTTAGTGAAAATTATTTTTGGTATTTTGTAGGCTGTTTCTCGTTGGCAAATTTGTTCAATATAATTTTCTTTTTGCTCCAATGTCATTAAGTCTATCTTTTCTGATATTTTCGCTATTGTTTCTGATTTAGATTGTAAGAGATGGTAAAATATTATTTTGTTTTCTATGGAGTGATCGAGATCAATTAGATTTATATCTCCAGAGCTGTCCATCTGAGGTGTAACCGAGTTGCTAATTGGTTCATTCTTATGTTTTATTGTCGTTGATTCCAAAATAATTTTCTCGGCTATGTTTTTTAGTTCATAGCTATTACTGTGCGACCACTTATGTACTAGCTGTAACCAATCTCCGGTAGGAATAAGAAATTCTAGCTGTACTAATCGGCCTAATGGGACTAGCTCAGGTAAATTAAATTGTTGGGCACTTCTTAATAATAAGTCAGTTAACTCAAAATATTTTTGTCTATCGGAAAAATTATCATCGACATAACAATCATTTCTTTCTAGGTACCAAAATTTCAAAAGCGCACTATTGGTACAAATTTCAATTAAGCTCCAATAAGACAATCCTGCAATATTAACGCGGACGATATCCTCCGTAATATTTGTCACTTGGGTCTCTGGCATATTACGCTTGGAGTTCTGTTAAAAGAGTTTCTAGCTGTTGGTAGAGTTCTTCTTTGGTGCCGTCGTTATTAATTTTAGTCTCAGCCTCGGCTACTACTTGGGGGATTGTTATTTCTGTCTCTTTTGTTTGGTCCAATTTGAATTGTTCAAAAGTTTTGTTTTTATCGTCCGGATTTTCGCTGCGTTCGATGATGCGATTGTAGCGCTTCATTTCGTCGGCATAGATGTGAATTAGGTGAAAATTGGGTAGGGTTTTTAAGTATTTAATATCAGCCACTCTTCTTATGCCATCCACACAAACAATTTCGTTGGTGTCGTTTTCAACATCTTTTGTAATAACTTTAGCAAAAAGATCTTCACCAAAATTTTGGCGTAGAACAGTGGATAGATTCTGCATGTTTTCTCGTGCTTGCGGCAAGTATAACCGATCCAAAATATCGCGCATGATAGTGGAGAATTTATAATAACCGGCACCGTATTTTTCAATAAAGTAATCGCAGGCTGTCCCTTTGCCGCTGGCGATTTCACCAACAAATCCAATGATTAATTTTTTCATAGTTTATCTTTTAAAAAGTTCCCAAGCTTTTTCTACTAAGTAGACATTTTTTATACCACCTTTGATCATCGCGTTCCAGCAAGACTTACAGCACCACCAATGTCCATACATGTAAACATCAGCGCCTTCAGTTTTTATTTTATTTTTTTTAGCCTCGGCCATTAATCTCGATTCAGAATGTTGTTTTGATGTCGCACAGCCAGGACATAACCAATACCCCTTGCCACTGGGAACTTTTAAAATTCGTCGCGCACAATATTTGCTGTGTAGTTTAATCAGTTTGGGATTAATCAGTTTGGACATGTTCGAAGCGCGGGCGACTATTTGGCCATCTTTAACCATAACTATCCCAATGGGATTTTTGGCGTCAGTGGATGCGGCCTGCATTTTTTTTGCTTCTAACATGAATTGGTTCTCGGCTGGTACATAGAGTATTTCTCGATCGGCGGGTAAATATGGGTAGGGGATGGTCATAGTCAGATTTTTAATTTAAATTGAGTTTTGAGTTCATCAATTTTACCGGCTTTGATTAAGTCTACCTCTTCATTTGCATCAATTTTCGCTTCTAGACCATATGGAGTAGATCCAATATATTTTCCAGTTTGTTTTCCGTGTGCCTTAGCTTCTTCTTCGCTTAATTCACTGGCTAATTCAAATAATTGGAGCTGGCAAATTCTTTCACCCGGATAAATTTTGATGATGTGATTACTGTTGTTTACGACTGGAATGGTAAGCTGGCCACTGTAACGGCAATCAACTACGCCAGTGTTTATTTGTAATCCGCGGCGGAGTGCTGAACTTCTGGGGAAAAGATTGCCGGCGATTCGGCCTGTATTTAAGGTTATTTTCTCTAAGGTCGAAATAATTATTGTTTCCTTGGGAAGTATTTCAAAAAATTGACCTGGTTTTAATTTTATTAACTTGAAGTATTCTTCTACGTTTTGGTAATCCAAATAGTCAGCAATTACCGCTAAGCGTCCTTTGTCGTTATATTTCCAGGTGTCAGGGATATAAAAACTCCAACCCACGCGTAAATCAATGGAATTCGGTTGCAATTGATATTCATCAAGTTCAGGCGTAAAGACTAGGGCCCCGCTGGAAATTAAATTTTGCATTTCTTTTTTCGTCAGTACCATAGGATTATTGTTAGTCAAATTTAGATTATTGAATGATTTTATAGCGTAGATTTATAACGTTTTGTCCTAGGTCTCTGGTTTCTAACAGTTCAAGTTTAATATTAAGGTCTAAATCTTTAAAGAGTGTTAACCCGCCGCCAAAAAGAATCGGTTCCACTGTTATTTGTAATTCATTGACTAAGCCGGCTTGTAAGAATAGGGAATTAATAGTCGTCCCGCCACCGAGTATAACTTCTTTGTAACCACGTTTTTCTAAGGAGCCTAGTAATTCTTGTGGTGGAAGGTTTGTGTATTCAAGTTTTTCTGGAATATTTGTTTCTAGCTCTGGCTCTTTAGTCAAGATTATATTTAATCTGCCTGGCAGTGGTCTATTGATTGTTTTGTAGGTATTTAAACCCATTATAATAACACCGGCTTCTTTGGTACGTTGAATAAAGATTTCTTTATCCGCTGATGAGGTCCAGTCAGTTGATGTTTGATTAGAGTTTTTCGCAATAAAGCCATCTGCTGTCATTACCATCATTAAAGTAACTTTCATATTTTTATAAAACTATTTTTAAGCCATTAATTGGACCAAGTGGTTTATATTTTGATTCTAATAGACCAGTAATTTCGTTAACTAAGGTTTCGTCGCCACGTTCGGCGCGGTCAAAATAATCAGACTGAGCTTCAAAGTGAACCGGAGGGTGATCATTGTCGCGTTCGATTAACTCCCAAGCTTGTTTGTAATGAATGTCGTATATGTGAGCGTTGGAAATAGTATGTGTTAGTTTTCCAGGTTTAACTCCGAGTTTTCCAGCTAGTACGCAAAGCAATAAATAAAATCCCGCGACATCATGTGGGCAGCCGAGCATCATATCATTGGAACGGACAACACTATGTATATGTAATTTATTGGCGATAATATTGGCTGTCCAAGTAAAGGGGCAGGGAACGTTTTTTTTGGTTTCTGGATTACCCAAACCATCTTCGCGGGGGTCCCAAGTGATTACTACTCCATGACGTGAACCAGGGGTGCCTTGGAGATGTTGGACTAAAAGACCCAGTTGATCCCGGCCAAAAGCATGGCGCCAACGATATCCATAAGCCGCGGGAATAGTGCCATCCTGCTCGGTAAAGTCTTGCCAAATCTTTGTGAATTTATTTACAAAATCATCTGGATTTTTACTGCCCATGATAAACCAAATTTGTTCGGCTACAAAGAGTTTTATCGGTATTTTGCGCAAAGTTAAAAGCGGAAAGCCTTTGTCTAATTCAAAAGTTAGTCCTGGAATTATTTTGGTGTGGTGCCCGGTTCTTTCGTTGTATTCATCGAAGCCTTCATTCATTATTTTAAGAATTCCAGCTTTATAAAGTTCATCAAATTGTGTCATATAGAAAATAACATTGTCTTCATTTTAACAGATAAATGGGGGGGAGGAAAGCACTTTTCTTGACAAGTTTTGCAAAAAATACCCTAGTAGGTGCATAACAAAATACCACCCGGTAAAAGGGTGGTATTGGATGTATAATTTTACTTAATTTCCAGCTTGATGCCAGGTCCCATGGTGGTGCAAAGAGTAGCATTTTTGATATATACACCCTTTGATGTCTCTGGTTTCACTTTTTTGACAGCATCGATGAAAGTTTGAAAGTTTTCCACCAACTGAGCATCATTAAGGCTCAATTTCCCAACTATTTGATGGATATTGGCCGTGTCATCATTTTTAAAGGCAATTTTACCTTTTTTAAGTTCGCCAATTGTTCTGCCGAGGTTTTGTGTGATCGTTTCGTTCTTTGGTGAGGGCATTAATCCTTTGGTACCAAGCATTCTGGCCAGAGGGGCCAAATTTTTCATGATTTCTGGGATGGCTACGGCTATTTCAAAGTCGATTTTACCTGATTTTTGTAGTTCAGCTAGGTTTGATTCTGTGTAGATGACGTCAGCTCCAGCGGCCTTTGCTTCGGCGGCTTTTTCCTCGGTTACAAAGGCAGCTACAACTTTTGATTTACCAAAGCTATGAGGCAAAACAACAGTACTGCGCACTTGTTGGTCCCCCTTTTTAGGGTCAATGCCAAGGCGTAGATGAACTTCCACTGATTCATCAAACTTTTTACCAGCAAGAGTTCTTGATAAAGTGACAGCTTCAGAAATGGAGTAAAGTTTGTTAGTTTCGATTTTAGCAGATTGCTTTTTGATTCTTTTTGATTGTGCCATATAAAAATAAGGGTACGCGACCCTTAATTTATCCTAGGTTTATTAGGAGAAAGAAGAGTCGTGGTGGTAACGTCCTTCGTAGCTTTAGCGAAGAAGGACTCCCACAACATTATAAATATTAATTTAACTTACTTGATTTCTACACCCATTTGTCTTGCTGTGCCAGCAATACTCTTCATAGCTTGTTCAACATTGGTGGTATTAAGGTCTGGCAATTTTGTTTCAGCAATTTGACGTAATTGATCCTTGGTAATGCTCCCGGCTTTTTCGGTTAAAGGATTCTTGGCGCCGGATTTAATTCCAGCGGCTTTTTTGATTAATTCAGAAGCTGGAGGTGTCTTCATTATAAAGTCGAAAGAACGATCTTCATAAACAGTAATTATAACTGGAACGATGTCTCCGCCTTTATCTTTTGTTGCTTCGTTAAAACGGTTAACAAAGTCTTGAATTGCGACACCATGTTGACCCAAGGCTGGACCAACTGGTGGTGCTGGGGTAGCCTTGCCACCTGCAATTTGCAGTTTGATTAAGGCTTTAATTTTTTTAGCCATACTTGTAACAAGCGCTCGGGTATCTAATCTAATATCCCTATTTGATTAAAATCTGAGCAACTTAGTTATATTTTATAATTTTGTAACTTGTAAATAATCGAGTTCAATAGGAGTCTCTCGACCAAACATAGAAACAAGAACTTTAACCTTGCCACGTTCTTCATCAATCGCAGAAATTTTTCCTTCAAAATTTTTGAATGGTCCATCAACGATTTTAACTGGAGCGTCCACCGTAACATCAATAGTGTATTTGGGTTCGTCAACACCCATGCGTTTTTGTAAATCCTTCATTTCCTTTTCTGATATTGGTGTCGGGACTGTGCCTGTACCAATAAAGCCAGTTACATTTGGAGTGTTTCTAACTACATACCAAGAATCATCGGTAACAATCATTTCAACAAAGACATAACCAGGAAATATTTTTTCAGTAATAACTTTTCTTTTCCCGTTCTTAATTTTTATTTTTTTCTCCGTAGGAATCAAAATGTTATAGATTTTATCCTCCATATCCATTGATTCAATACGCTGCTTTAAATTCTCGGCTACATTTTCTTCGTAACCAGAATAAGTATGAATAACATACCAGCGGCGGCCACGGTTCGCAACTTGTTTTGGCATATCTTAATATTTATTTGATAAATAACCCTAAGATTTTTGAAAAGCCAAAGTCAAGAAGTCCAAGAAAAAAGGCAGTAAATAAACTAATCCCAATAACTATTAAAGTGTGTTTGGTTGTCTCTTTGCGAGTAGGCCAGGTTACTTTCTTGAGTTCATTTTTTGCAGAAATTAAGTACTGAATAAAACGTAAATCTTTAAGATTCATATTGGTTGAATGTATTTTAAAAAGGCCCTTTGGCCTATTTATAACAAAATTATAGTACAAAAATGTCAACTTGGCAAGCTTGTAGTACAATTAGCTAAAATAAGCCAATATATTAAATATCTAAGTTCTTTACGTTTTTGGCGTGTGCTTGAATGAATCGTTTACGAGGGACTACGTCCGAACCCATCAGAATGTCAAAGACTTCATCAGCTTTTTCAGCTTCTTCGATATTTATTTTTTTCAATACGCGTGTCGCTGGATCCATAGTTGTTTCCCAAAGCTGTTCTGGGTTCATTTCACCCAAACCTTTGTATCGTTGAACATTGAACCCTTTAACAGACACAACAGTATTGGTTTCGGCTTCTTCTGCGGCAGCTTCATCATTTTCTTCTTGGATCTCGGGAATAGCTCCAAGTTTGTTGTTTTTGGTAAATTCTTCCAGCTCTTCTTCGCTATAGAGATAATTAATATCTTTTCCACGTTGGACTCGATATAGTGGTGGCTGTGCCAAATATAAATGTCCGTTTTGAATAAGAGCGGGGAAGTGTCGGTAAAAGAAAGTTAAAAGTAATGTGCTAATATGTGCTCCGTCCACATCCGCATCAGTCATAATAATGATTTTATTGTAACGTAATTTCTCTAATTCAAACTGTTCGGCAAAATTTGTACCAAGGGCAATTATTAGAGACTTAACTTCATTGTTGGCTAACATCTTGTCGATGCGAGCTTTTTCGACGTTAATTATTTTGCCACGTAAGGGAAGTATGGCTTGGAATTCACGGTTGCGGCCCTGTTTGGCTGAACCACCAGCAGAATCTCCCTCGACAATATATAGTTCGCATTTTTCTGCTTCGCGAGATGAACAGTCAGCCAGTTTTCCCGGCAGACTTAAACTATCTAAGACACCTTTACGGAGGACGGTTTCACGGGCCGCTTTAGAAGCCATTCTTGCGCGGGCTGCTAATAAAGATTTGCCAATAATATATTCCGCATCTTTAGGGTGTTCCTCTAAGTAAATTGCTAGAGCCTCTGACAAAACAGCATCAACGGCTGGTTTAACTTCAGCATTGCCGAGTTTAGCTTTGGTTTGGCCTTCGAATTGAGGGTTGGGAACTTTAATGCTGATAACGGCTGTCAAACCTTCCCGGACGTCGTCACCACTTAAATTTTCTTCTTTTTCTTTTATTAAATTGTTTTTCCGAGCGTAACTGTTTAGTGTCCTGGTAAGTGCGGTTCTGAAACCGGCCACATGCATACCGCCTTCTGGGTTAATAATATTGTTAGTAAACGCCAAGAGTGTTTCGTCGTATTCCTCAACATATTTTATGCCGATTTCAATGGACATGTCATTGTATGGCTTATCAACATAAAAAATATTAGGATGTATTACTTTTTGGCCGCGGTTTAAATGTCGAACGTAAGAAGACACGCCCCCCTCAAAATAAAAACCGTATTGTTTTGGTTTTTTCCCATTGCGCAAATCCAGTGCAATTAATCTAATCCCTTTGGTCAGGTAGGCTTGTTGACGTAATCGAGTAAGAATTTTCTCCCAGCTATATTCTGTAACTGTAAAAATAGTTCCGTCAGGTTTAAACGTAATTGTAGTTCCGGTTTTATATGTTTCTTCTGATTTGAGTGGGTCTATTTTTTTAGGAAAGACTATTTTGCCTAATTCTTTTATCTTTTTTTGTGGTACCCCGCAATTAAATTCTTGCATGTACATTTTACCGTCGCGACGCACATCTGCACGCAACCAGCTCGAGAGCGCATTAACAACAGAGACACCGACCCCATGTAATCCACCAGACACCTTATAGCCACCTTCTCCGAATTTACCGCCGGCGTGTAGTTTTGTTAAAACAGTTTCGAGTGCAGAAACTTTTGTTGTTTTATGTATTTCTACTGGTATACCACGCCCATTATCACAGACCTGAATGACATTATCTGGTAATATTTTAACAATTATCTCGTTGCAATGCCCAGCCATTGCTTCATCGATGGAGTTGTCTACAACTTCCCAAAGTAAGTGGTGCAAGCCTTCTCCAGCAGTATTACCTATGTACATGCCCGGACGTTTACGTACTGGTGCCAAACCCTCCAGAACAGTTATTTGTTCAGCTCCATAGGCATTAGGATCTTTAACCTTTTTAATTTTTTCAGACGATTCTGTTTTTTTCAGCATATGAAAAATGTTTTTAATACAAGTCTATTCTAGCATAAAAGAATGGCAAAGTGAAGTCTTTAATACACAAAAATTTTCGTAAACAGGGCGTTTTGTGTTATAATTTAATTGTTTATAAAAGTACATATTCATGATTATATTCTTGAATAGGTACTAACAAAAAATATGTCAAACAATATTTACAACAACTTGAGTGAAAAAGAATTAAAATACAGTTATTGGTATGTGACCCATCGTGTTTTTTTAAGAAAATTAGGGGTGTTGGCTTTGGCTTCGTGTTCTATAGGTTTGTTGATTTATGGGTTGTTTTTAGTTTCTAGCTATTATATTGAAGATGCTTCTAAGTCTCGGGATTTAGCTGCTAGCTTGTCGCAGGATAAGTTAAATTTAGAACTTTTAGCTGAGTCGAATAAGCCAAGGGATTTGCAGGTTAGTGAAACCCGTGTTTTGCGGGGAAATCAAGGAATGGTTGATTTTGTGGCTACAATTTTTAACCCCAACGTACAATGGGCAGTCGATAAGTTGGAATATTATTTTTTAAATGGTGAAGATAAAACAGAGCTTGCAACGGCATATATTTTGCCGGGTCAAGAAAAATATTTACTTCATTTTAATTATCCTTCTAGTAATACGGGTTTGCAGGTACGTATTATTATTGAAACCGTTCATTGGCAAAAGGTGGTAGATTTTACAGCTCAACAAGAAAATGCAGTCAACTTCGAAATAACAAATGCAGCCATAACTTCGATTATCAAGCCTGGTAAAGAAACAACCGAGAGCGTTACTAATGTAACGTTTGATGTTTTAAATCGATCTGCATATAGTTTTTGGGAGCCGCGTTTTGTGGTTTTATTGGAACGGGGTGATCAGTTAATCGCGGTTGCAGAAACACATCTAAGCACCCTGGGATCGAATGAGTTAAGAAAAGAAAGTATTAATTTGTTCCAAACTTTACCAGCCTCCACTCAGCTTCGTGTTGTGCCGGATATTAATATCTTAGACCCCAATGTTTTTAAAGGTTTTAATATAGAGGTGGGCGAGCGTAAGTAGCTATACAATTTTGGTAAAATAAATTAAGATAGCGCTAGTCTCTATCTTTTTATGTTGAAAAATGCGTTTTACAATTTACGCCGCTTGGATTGGTTACTTGTTTTGGCTGTTTTTGGTCTTTTTTGCCTTGGTTTGGCAGCGATTTATAGTATTGATTTGAGCAAAGACCAGAGTGACAATTTTGAAAAGCAGGTTATTTTTGGTGTTGTCGGCCTCTTATTTATGTTTATTTTAGCCTCGATTAATTATTCGGGTTGGCTTATTACCGGAAGACTAATTTATGTCCTAACCTGGTTGCTTTTAATAGCAGTTCTTTTTTTGGGATCAACGATTAGAGGAACACGTGGTTGGTTTAATTTTTTGGGTTTAGGTATTCAACCGGCAGAATTAGCAAAAGTGGTTTTAATTATTATGTTGGCACACTTTTTCAGTAACAGATTACAGCAATTCAGAGTGGGGAAGCATATAGTTTTTAGTTTTTTAGTTACATTGTTGTATGTTGTCCCGGTTATGTGGCAACCAGATTTTGGTTCAGCTGCAATTATGTTGGGCATTTGGTTTATTTTATTGATTTTAACAGGAATCCCCAAGGGATATATTATTGTTTTGGTTTCAGTAATTATTTTTGTTATGTGCTTATCCTGGTTTTTCTTTTTGGCTGATTATCAGAAAGAAAGAATTGAAACCTTTCTTGATCCAACTTCCGATCCATTGGGGAGTGGTTATAATGTTTCGCAGTCTATTATTGGCATCGGTTCTGGGTATATTTGGGGGCGTGGTTTGGGGTTCGGTTCACAAAGTCAATTAAAATTTATCCCCGAGAGCCAAACGGATTTTGTTTTTGCTGTTATCGCAGAAGAGTTGGGTCTTTTTGGCGTTATTTTGGTTTTAGGTCTTTTTGCTATAGTTTTTTATCGATTGATTGCTATCGCCCGTCGAGCGCACGATGATTTTGGTTTATTCTTGGTTTTGGGGATAGTTATTGTCTTATTTTTACATGTTTTTATTAATATTGGCATGAATATGGGGGTAATGCCAGTTACAGGAATTTCTTTGCCCTTTCTAAGTTATGGAGGAAGCTTTTTATTGATATGTTTAGCGATGGTTGGGCTGGCTCAAAGTGTGGCTGTTAGAAGATAGTCTCTTGGGTTGACTAAAATAAGTACTTTTGGTATAATCCTTCTCGATATTAAGAAACTAAGTTTTCGTATATGATTTACAATTTAGAGGCATCTATTAGAAAAGAATTAAAAAAGAAGGTCCAGACGTTACGAAAAAACAGTTTGGTGCCTGGTGTTATTTATGGCCCAGAGGTCAAAGAGAATATTAATATCTCAATTGATGCGGTTAAGTTAGAAAAAATTTATAATGAAGCTGGTGAAAACTCGTTGATCAATTTAACACTTGATAGCGGGAAGGAAGCTTTAGAAGTTTTGATTAAGGATGTTGTTTTTTCTCCAGTGAGCCATCGCATTGATCATGTTGATTTCTATCAAATTAAAAAGGGTCAAAAATTGGATATTGAACCAGAATTGGTTTTCTTTGGTGTCGCGCCTGCAGTTAAAGAATTGGGTGGAATTCTGGTTAAAAATCTTGATAAAATTGAAATTCGTTGTTTACCCAAGGATATGATTTCTGAGATTCAGGTGGATTTAACAAGTCTAAAAACTTTTGAAGATAAAATTTTAGTTAAGGACTTAAATATTCCAGAAAGCGTTGAAGTTTTGACAGATCTTGAAGAAGCGGTTGCTGTTATTTCTAAACCAGAGGAAGAAGAAAAATCTCAGGGAAGTGCTGAAGTTAAGGAGCCTGAGGTTATAGGTAAGAAAGAAGCTCCAGCAGAAGGTGGTGAAAACAAGGGAGACAAAAAAGAATAATTTGCTTTAGCTTAAAAAGTGCCTTATATTGTAGAAGTATAAGGCACTTTTATTTATGCTTAAAATAAGAAAACAACGTTTTAGTTTTATCTTTTTAATTGTTTTGTTGGTGGTATTTTTATCGATCGCCGTTGCTGTTGTAGTTAAGAATACCAAAACCGTAAATATTCCTATAAGCTCAATAAAAGAGACAGGCGATTTGTCTCAAGGCGTGTGTGAGTCTAGGCTGGCTATTGATGGCACCTGTATTGAAGGAATTGACCCGGGAGTTTTTGCTGTGATGATTGATAATCATGTGGGAGCCAGGCCATCAGCGGGGTTGAGTCAGGCTAGATTGGTTTATGAAACAATCGTAGAACACCCGATTACTCGTTTTTTGGCTGTGTTTTCTTTTCTTGATGAAGTAGAGAAGATTGGACCTATCCGTTCGGCTCGCCCTTTTTATGTCGACTGGGCAAAAGAGTTTAATGGCCCGTATGTTCATGTTGGTGGGAGTGATAAGGCAATTGAAACTTTAAATGCAACCTATAAGTTTAATTTGGACGAATTTTATAACGGTAAATATTTTTATCGAGACAATTACCGTAGTGCTCCGCACAATGTTTTTACTTCTAGTTTGAAAGTTAACCAGGCACTAAAAGATAAAGAATGGGTTCCAGAAGTTAGTTTTTCTTCATGGAAATACAATAATGAGGTCCCAGAAGATGGGGGGATAAAAACATTAGAGCTAAATTTTAAGACCTCCGATTTTTTAGTCCGCTGGGAATACGACGTGACAACAAAAGAATATGTCAGATATCAAAAAAATAAAATTCATGCCGATTTTGATGGAAGGGAAATACGTGCTAAGAACATTGCAGTAGTATACACAGATAGTGAGATTGTTGATGGGTATGGTCGCTTGGAAACAAGAACTATAGGTCGTGGTCCGAGTTTAGTTTTTAGAAATGGAGAAGTTGTGGAGGGATATTGGCAGAGGGAGTATTTGGCTGATAGAACTACTTTTTATGATAAGGCGGGGAATGAAATAACTTTTAATATCGGAACAACCTGGATAGAAGTAATAACGCCAGGTTGGGCTGAGGTCAAGTATTAATATGTCAACGAAAAAAGAAAATTTTTTTGCATTTTTGCTGATTTTAATTTTTGCATCAGGTCTCGCGATTTTTGTTTGGAATAAAATTCAAGGGAGGGATTTATCTAAAGCGCCCAATTTTGATTTGTCCGCCTATAATTCAATCGATTTAGTTAATGACCTTGATCCTAGTATCAAAAAACAAATTAGTTCTGAGTTAGCGCGTGCCATGAAGTCAAAGGACAAGGGCGAGAATCTTTTCGCAGATAAGATCAATGTTGATAACAATGATAAGGGGTTGTCATCTGGCTTTATATATTTTAAGGATTCCTTCCGTTTAGAAAACAACACTAAAACAACAAACATGATACAAAGTTTTTTGGATGATTTTCCTGAGCTAAAAGGGGCAATGTTGGAAAATTTTGATGTTTTTAAGACTATAAAGATTGAGTTGCCTGCTTTAGAGCGAGACAAGATTTTAGAAGAAGTTAAAGCGCATGAGTTGGTGGCTGATGTTTTGTTAGTAAAGGCTCCAGTGTGGCAGATTAATTTTAAATTGGGTCGAAATGAAGAGGAGATACAAAACTTTATAAATAATTTTCCTGATGTAAAAATGCTTCCGATTGAAAGGACGATAGTTGAGGGGTATGTGGCTCGAGCCAGCATTAAGGAGTTAAAGCTAGAACCTGCTTTTATTGAAAAAATGCAAAAAGAATATTCTGATGTTATTACAATATTGCCATAATATGAAAATAGGTTTTTCAACAGCAGATTTTTATCAAGAAAAAAATCAATTAGCACGTGATTTATTGGAACAGCAACTTAGCCTAGGATCAGAAGTAATTGAAGTGAATACTGGCGCGTCAGTGATTCGTGCTCAAATGCTTGGTTTATCCTCTAGCTATTTTGATGATTTTAAGTTTAAAACACTTCACGCGCCAGCAAGTATAGATGCTGCAGTTTTATCTGAATTAATCAGACTCCAAGATAAATTTAATTTCGATTACATAAATTTTCATCCCGATCAGCTCGATATTAAGTTGTTAGAAGTTTTAGGACGTTCAGGGTTACCTGTTTGTGTCGAAAACATGGATAGTCGTAAATTAAATTTTCGTGATGTTGAATCAATGGAAAAGTTATTGAATACATATCCTTTTGGCCTGGTTTTGGATTTGAATCATTGCTACTCGAACGGGGAAAACATGGATTTAGTTAATGAGTTTTGGAATAGGTTGGAGAAGAGGATAAAATATTTTCATTTGAGTGGCTTTACTACTTTGCATGAACCTTTGTATAAGACGAGACAACGAGAACTAGTTGATTTTGTTGAAAGTAAGGACAGGCCAGTGGTGATTGAAAGTATGTTAGCTGATCGTAGTGAAATGGAGCAAGAGTGGCACTACATTGTTGATAACATGCTTGATCGATAATTTTTTGTTTTATTTTTGCGTGCTTAAGGGCATGCTTTTTTTATTTGTTTTTTCAAAAGAAAGTTATTTGCAACTTGACATATTTGCCAAAATTAGATATTCTGAAAAGCTCTTTTGAAGGCGGTTGCAGGATGTAGCCGTCTGTCTGGTTCAGTTCAAAATTCCATTGGGAGGTACCCGACCATGAGGAAAAACATCCTCACCCTGTGCCTGATCGTCCTGTCCCTGGCGGCCTGCTCCACGAAGGAGAAGCCCGCCGACCCCGCGCCTGTCGCGGTGGCGCCCGTGCCCGAGGTCTGCACCATGGACAAGGCCAAGGCGCAGGTCCAGTACCGGGGCTTCGATGTCGCGATCGAGGGCGACACCCTGGTCTTCACCAAGGTGCTCTCCGGCGCCGACGGCCAGCGCCTCGGTCGCGAGATGCACGAGTTCAAGGTCGAGGACGACCAGGGCCAGTGCAAGCTGACCGAGTGCGTTGCCAGCCGCGAGGTCTCGGGCGAGAAGCTCGAGAATCTGTTCTGCCAGAAGCGTTCGCGCTTCTACAAGAACGGCGCGCTGGTCTGGGAGGACACCCTCCTCAAGGACAGCCAGTGGCTGCGCAGCTACGCCGGCCTAGACAAGGTCCTGATGGACGCGCCCAACTGGGCTTCGTCCGATGGAATGGACATCTACATGACCTGGGTCTTGCGTTCGGCCGACAAGGCTGTGCGGGTGCCGGTCTGGGGCGTCCGGGCTATCTGGATCCGGGAGGGCGACGACTACACCCTCATGGGCGGGGAAGTCGTCCTCAAGAACCCGAAGCGCGCCCCCACACCCGAGGAGGTCGTGACCTTCCTGCGCACCAACGCGCAGGGCGAGGTCAACACGCGTGGCGTCCTGTACCCGGTCTCCGGGGAGACGTTCACGGCCTATCTCTCGTACCTCAAGGACGAGGATAAGGGCTGGGAGCGAGACCACGCCGGCGACAGCGAGGCCATGCTGGCCCACTTCGACGGGCCGGTCAAGCTCTCGCGTGGCCAGACCTGGCCGCTGGAGCGCGTCTTCCAGCACCGCGGCACCCAGCAGTCCCGGCTGCCCAACGTGGACCCCGGCTTCCTGCCGGGCTTCCCGCTGGTCCCCAAGCTGGGCCAGTGACAACAACGCGGTTGGCGTAACCAACCACCCCCACATCGACACGTCGGTGTGGGGGTATTTTGTTGTTACTAATCAACAAATTTTGTATAATGTTTTTAGAAATAAAATAATTTATATGACCTTGGATAAAGAGTTACAAAAAATCGGACTATCGGATAAAGAAGCGAAAGTTTACTTGGCAGCATTGGAATTAGGACAAGCTTCGGTTCAAAATATTGCCCGCAAAGCTGAAGTTAATCGCGCCACAACTTATTCTATTTTAGAGTCATTGATTAAAAAGGGCTTGTGCAGTATCAGCGAAAAAGATAAAAAAGTTTTTTATTTTGCTAGCGCGCCCGAGTCGTTACTTTCAATTTTTGATATTAAAAGGAAACATCTTGAAACAGAGGAAGAGGTTTTTAAAAGACTATTGCCAGAATTAAATTCTGTTTTTAATAAACAAGCCGACAAGCCAACCGTACGTTTTTTTGATGGCAGACAAGGGTTGATTAATAGTTTGGGCGAATTTTATCGTGAAAAAACTGATGGCAATGAGCCAGTGCGCATGGTCTATAATAAAGATTTAATTGAAAAAACAATTGATGAAAGAGAACGACAAAAATTGAGAAAGATACGATTAACTAGAGAAATAAAATCCAAAGTTATATATAGCTACGAGGGCGGAGTTTTAAAAACAAACGTTGATGGCCAAAGAAGAAAAATTAATGGTGACGAATATCCTATTTCATGTGATATAGAAATTTTGGGTGATGCAGTTATGTTTGTGCCTTTAACTGAAAAACTTCACGCTGTTTTAATTAAAGATAGACAAATAGCCGAAACATTAAAGAGTTTTTTTGATCTGGCTTGGATTGGGGCCGAAATAAAAGAAGTTAAAGAGGAAAAATAAATATGTTGGCAAAAAAAGATTTAGCAATTTATATTTTAACTTTCTTGGTTTTAATTTTAGTCGTTTTTGTTTTATTCCAGTACTATTCGAATAATGATTCATCTCAGCCATTTGAACAAAACGAACCGGAATTAATTTCTGTTCAGGTTTTTTATGCCAATAGTATCAAAAACCCCGAAATGCTTGATTGTTCATTAGTTTTTCCTGTTAGTCGGGTGGTAACTAGTCGCGAAAAAATATATGAGGAAACAATAAAACTATTATTGCAAGGTCCAAGTTTAGATGAAAAAACTGTTGGATACAAAAATATGATTTCGGAAAATGCGGGGCTTAATTTTGCTAAGTTTAATAACGGGATTTTGGTAGCGGATTTTAATAGTCAGCTTGATTATGCAGTGGGAGGGTCATGTTGGACTGCGGCTATAAGATCGCAAATTGAAAATACTATGAAACAGTGGCCGGAAGTAAAAGAAACCGTTATATCAATCAATGGCAAGAGCGAATATATATTACAGCCCTAATATGGATTTAAATTCGTTGAATAATATTTTGAGTGATTATCCGTCTTTTCGTAAAAAACAGGTTTATCGTTTTATATTTAAAAATTTGATTGATAATTGGGACGAGGCTACCTCTTTGCCTGCAGATTTACGAATGGAGCTTAAAAAAAATTTCAGTTTAGATATAGAACACAAGGCTTATTTTAGTAAACACGATGATGCGGTTAAGGCGTTGGTGACTTTTGCTGATGGTGCTCAAGTAGAGACTGTTTTAATGAAGCACTCGGATGGCCGTAACACGGTGTGTGTGTCATCTCAAGTTGGTTGTGCTTTGGGTTGTGATTTTTGTGCGACGGGCAAGCTTGGGTTTAAACGTAATCTGACAAGTTCAGAAATAATTGCGCAGGTTTTGCTTTTTAATATAATTTTAAAAAAGAGTCAGGCTAAGGTAACTAACATTGTTTTTATGGGAATGGGTGAGCCAATGCGGAACTATCAAGCAGTCATGGAAAGCATAAAATTTATGAATGATAAGGATATTTTTAATCTTGGAGCGAGAAGGTTTTCTGTCTCCACTGTTGGCGTCGTTGATGGTATAAAAAAATTAGCTCAAGAACCACTAGAAATAAATTTGGCTGTTTCCATCCATGCTCCCAACGATATTTTGCGTTCTAAGTTAATGCCTATTAATAATAAATGGAATTTAAAGCAACTATTTTTAGCCATTGATAATTACATTCATATAACAAATCGTCGTGTTATGCTGGAATATACTTTAATGGGCGGAGTTAATGATTCGTTGGATCAGGCGGCGCAGCTTTGTCAGTTGGTGACGAATAAACTGTGTTTTGTGAATCTTATTACTTATAATAAAACTAAATTTTATACACCGCCTAAGCCCGAGGTTATTAAAAAATTTGAAAATTTTTTAATAAAAAATCATGTCGCCTGTACGACACGACAAAGGTTCGGTCATGATATTGCTGCTGCTTGTGGCCAACTTGCTGCGCGAAGTTAATTACTCCAAACAATTAGACGGTCTAATCCCGCTAGATCCTTATATAAGTCTACCGTTGCTTCTGGGTAGATTTTTTTTATGTAATTATTTAAGACAGAATATTGGTTTAAGCCGATTTCGAGAATTATAAAAGAGGGAAGTGTTTTTTCTTTAGACAAGGATTTAATGAGTCGACGATACGCCTGTAGGCCATCTGGTCCTGAATAAAGAGCTGTTTTAGGTTCGTGCTTAATTGTTGGGTGTGTATAACTGGTGGGGAGATAGGGTAGGTTCGCAACAAGGATATCAATTTTTTTATTTTGGAGAGGTGAGATTAAATCTCCGTGGTGAAATTTAATTCTAACTATATTTTTTTTAGCGTTGTATTTTGCGATCAGCAAGGCTTTGCGTGATTTGTCCGTGGCATAGACAAGTGTCTTGGGATTTTTTTTCGCTAACGTTATGGCTATGGCGCCAGATCCGGTCCCTATGTCCGCAACGGTAAAGTTGTTGGAAAAATTTTTCTGAATAATCTCTTGCGTTTTATCAATTATAAGTTCTGTTTCTGGTCGCGGTATTAGTACGTCTTTGGTAACTTTAAAATCAAGTCCGTAGAATTCTTGTGATCCGATCAAATAAGCCAAAGGCCACCCTTTAATTCTTTGTTTAACCATTTTTAGAAACTTGGCGCTTTGTAGCTTGTCCAACTTTGATTCCGGATGAGTAAAAAGATATTCACGCGTCTTTTTGGCAACATAACTAAGAATTAACTCTATATCAAAATTAGAAAGAGTCCGATTACTTTTTTCTACAAATTTTAAGGCTAAGTGTAGAGCTTCTTTGATGGTCATGTTTTTTTATTGTTAATTAGAAGAATCAGAACATTGCAATACGAAAAGAGCCCGGAGGCTCTTTTTTTATTTGGTTTGAAGCTTAAAGTCAGCTTCTTTAAGGGCATCTATGATAGGGGAAAGATCACCCGCAAGAATGGTAGTGATGTTGTTCCAGCTTTCTTTGATTCGATGATCGGTAATTCGATCTTGAGGATAATTGTAAGTTCTAATTTTTTCACTTCGATCGCCGGTGCCAATTTGTGCGCGTCGTTGGCTGCCTAAGGCAGCTTCGCGTTTAGCCGTTTCTAATTCATAAAGACGTGATCGTAGCACGCGCATCGCTTTTTCTTTGTTTTGCGCTTGTGATCGTTCATCTTGGCAAGACACAACAGTATTAGTGGGTAGGTGGGTGAGCCGAACAGCTGATTTGGTGGTATTAACGCTTTGTCCACCAGCGCCACCAGAACAGAAGGTGTCAATTTTAACATCAGCTGGGTCAATTTTTAAATCAACCTCTTCCACTTCTGGCAATACAGCCACCGTAATCGCGGATGTGTGTATGCGGCCTTGTTTTTCAGTCTCTGGAACACGTTGAACACGGTGTGTTCCACTTTCATATTTTAAAGTTCCATAAACATTTGGTCCGTTGACTTCAAAAACAACTTCCTTAAAACCGCCCAGCTCGCTCACACTGCTAGAAACTATATGTGTTTTCCATCCAACTCGTTCTGCAAACTTGCCATACATTCGAAATAATTCAGCAGCAAATAATGCTGATTCATCACCACCTGTGCCAGCTCTGATTTCCACAATGACGTTTTTTTTGTCATTAGGGTCTTTGGGGGTAAGAGCATATTTTACCTGTTGTTCTAGTTCAGAAACTTCGGGTTCCAAAGTATCTATTTCTTGTTGTGCTAACTCATGCATTTCTGCTTCGTTGGGATTAGCTAAAGTTTCTTGAGCTTCTTTGAGGTGAGCTAGCTTTTTTTCATAATCATTAAAAAGATCAACCAAGGGCGCAACTTCTGCATGTTCACTGGAAACTTGTTTAAGTCTTTCTGGATTATTAATAACTGAAGAGTTCTGGAGTTGTTGTTCCAGTTCTTTAAAGCGATTTTTAATTTTTTCTATTTGATCATGCATAATGCTTATCTTATTATATCAAAAAACCGTCCAGAAAAACATAAATCATTGGGACGGTTTTGCGTATGTTATTTATTGACCTTGGCAGCCTTCTTTTCGTTTTTTGCGGTACGTTTAGCTTTTTTACCCTTGCTAGCTGTGGCTGAAGTGTCTTTCTTAGATAGACGTTCTTGGAATTTCTCTACACGGCGAGCAGTGTCGACCAACTTTTGTTTGCCAGTATAAAAAGGATGGCAAAGATGGCAGATTTCAACTTTGATCTCTTTTTGAGTTGAGCCGGTAGTAAATTCATTACCACAAACACAAATGACCTTAGCGTCTTTGTAATACTTTGGATGTATATCTTTCTTCATAAAGTTTTTTCCTTGTCATGCTGAACTTGTTTCAGCATCTGGAATGTAATTAGCAGATCCTGAAATAAATTCAGGATGACACCTGGATTAATTTCGTAATCAGAGGATATCATATTACTATAAATTTGGCAAGAATAGTGGTCTTTTGAGGGTGGAAACGTCTTTTGTGGATAAAGGGGGCAAGACTTTAAAAAACATGTGCTATAATATCACTAGAATAACTTGAAATTTATGAAAACCAAGAAGTTTTTAGGTGGTTTAGCGTTAGGCGCTCTTATTGGTGGGGCTTTGGGATTATTTTTGAGCCCAGGTAAGGGTAAGGAAAACCGCGCTAAGTTTCAAAAGGTTAGCAAGCAGTTAAGCGAAAAACTTGTAGCTGATGTTGCCAAGCTCAAGAAAATTGGCAAAGAAGAATACGAAGAAATTGTCGAAAATCTGATTAAGAAGTATTCCAAGTCTGATTTGATGAGTGTGGCCGCCTGGGAGGAGATTGGTCAAGAATTGAAACTCCGCTGGAAAGATATTCAGAAGGAATTGGGCGCAAAAAAGAGCGCTAAAAAGTAAGTAATTATCCCTACGGTAATTAGCCAAGGGGTTTAATTATATTGATGTTGCGTAAATTGCAACTCTAAAAACCTAGAGAGAGTAAAGCCTCCGTTTTAAACGGGGGTTTTATTTTTTAGCTTGACAAAAAGAGGAAAATCATTATAATAAATAACGCTTCCACGTAGAAGCAGGGTGTTTCAACTGTCCACTGAGGAGGAGCTAATGACCGAGAAGAAGACGTGTCTGCAGGTGGAGAAGGAGATCCGAGCGGGTCTGCCCGTCGGTTTCGCTGAGGCGGTGCGCTTCGACGTGCGCCAGTCCAAGAAGGGCTTGCGTGTCGTCGTGCCGAACCACCGGCTCGGCAAGATCGCGATCACCGCGACGTGCTTCAATGGCAACAGCGACCTCGTCGGTCGCACGATCTCCCACTTCACCCAGATCGTCCCCGAAGGAACCGTGGTCGAGGCCCCGCGCAACGTGGTGTGTGACCGGGTTCGCCGGGCGATTCGTGCCACGCTGCCGAAGGATTACGCGACCGCGGTGCGCTTCGATGTTCGTAGCGCTCGTGATGGCCTGGCCGTCATGATCCCGGCTCACCGCGCCAACGGCATCTACATCGATCGGCAGCGCTTCGAGCTGCCCGACCCCGATCGCCTCGTGACCATGGCCGTCCGGCACATCTGCCAGTTCGTGCCCACGAACGCCACCGTCTAGACACGGTGAGCTGATCTTTCTCTGACCAGACGCTGATTCACGGCGCTCGTCCAATCACTTGGGCGAGCGCTAATTTTTTTAAAAACAATAGTTGTTCACGGGAAAAGGAGAAGTTTTGTTTAATAGAAAGCCGGTTATTTGCTATAATCAAGCTATGATAAATTTTTTGCATACATTTCATCCCACACCAATTATTTTTCAAATCGGTCCATTGGCTGTTCATTGGTATGGGTTCCTCATGGTTATTGGAGGTCTATTAGGCTTTTATTTAATTTTGAAATTAGCTGAAAGATATAAATTAGATAAAAAGTTTTTTGAAGATCTTTTATTTTGGTTTGTTATTGGGGCTATTATTGGCGCCAGAATCTATTACGTCATTTATGCTTGGCCAATGTATAAAGAGAATCTATTAGACATCCTAAAAATTTGGGAGGGTGGGTTAGCGATACACGGAATTATGCTCGGTGGGTTTATTGCAACTTTTATTTATTGTCGAATAAAGAAAAGAGATTTTTTGCTTACAGCTGATTTAGCGGTAACAGGGTTAGTTGCCGCGCAGATAATTGGCCGAGTTGGAAATTATTTCAATCAAGAAATTTTTGGGTTACCAACAAATTTACCGTGGGGCATACCAATTGATCCCATTTTTCGTCCGGAGCAATATGCGCAGTTCCAATATTTTCATCCCACGTTTATCTATGAGTCATTGGGGAATGTTGTGATATTGGCGATATTACTGTTTGTCCATTACTACCGATTTAAAAGAAAGGAATTTAATCCTGGACAAATATTCTTGTTTTACCTCGTATTGTATTCTTGTTTGCGCTTTAGCCTAGAGTTTTTGAGAATTGATTATAGTCCGATCTTTTTTGGGATCCGGTGGGCAATGTTTTTTAGTCAGGCTATTTTCATGATGAGTATTTTAATTATCATGTGGAGAGATTTATTTATAAGGTTAGAGCTTGTCAAAAAACAAAAATCGTGATAATATAGCCCTTGTAACATTTATTTAATAAAACACATACTTTTCTTGGCTTATTTTAGCCAAAGTCATTGGACCTGCTGGTAAACTCAGCCCTGATGATTAGAAGAGTAGAGGCTCTCGCTTCGGCGGGGAAGAAAGGACAATTTAGTATGGTAAAAGTTCCAAGTTTACAAGACTTGATGAAAGCGGGCGCTCATTTTGGTCATCAAAAATCAAAATGGCATCCTAAAATGAAACCTTATATCTTTATCGAAAAGAATGGGGTTCATATAATTAACTTAGAAGAAACTCAAAAGGCTTTAGAAGTTGCTTTGAATTTCATTACAGAAACTGTTGCTGCTGGCGGAACAGTTCTTTTTTTAGGCACAAAAAAGCAAGCACGTGACATTGTTAAAGATGCGGCACTTTCTTGCAACATGCCTTATGTAACCAATCGTTGGTTAGGTGGTACGTTAACTAATGCCCCAACTGTCTTGGGCTTAGTTAAAAAGTTTAGAAAGTTAAAAGAAGAAAAAGCTTCTGGTAAGTTATTAAAGTATACCAAGAAAGAACAATTAGAAATGGCTCGAGAAATTGAACGTTTAGAAACAATTGTCGGCGGTATCGAAAAGTTGGATCGAATTCCAGACGCTATGTTCTTGGTGGACATTAAAACAGATAGAACGGCTATTAAGGAAGCTGCTCGCAAAAAAGTTCCAGTAGTCGCTCTCTGCGATTCAAATACTAATCCTGAATTAGTTAATTATCCTATTCCATCAAATGATGATGCCGTTAAAACATTGCAATTAATGGCTAACTTAGTCGCTGAAACCATTAAAGAGGCAAAGTCAAAAGAATAGAGCTCTTTGATTCTAATCAAATAAAATAAAATAATTACGTAGCCAATAATCGTTTTCGTAACTTCTGGTTACTGGTCACTGATTACTGGTTACTTAGTAATATGGCAGACACACAAACAGTTGTTAAATTACGCAATCAAACTGGAGCTGGTATGATGGATTGCAAAAAAGCCTTAGATGAGGCAAATGGCGATTATGATAAAGCGGTTGATATATTGAGACAAAAGGGTGAGCTTAAAGCTGCCAAAAAGATTGAAGAGCGTACTGCTACTGAAGGTATTGTTTATTCTTACATCCACTCTAATAATAAGGCTGGAGCCATGATTGCGCTTGCTTGCGAAACTGATTTTGTTGCTCGTACTGAGGATTTCAAAAACTTAGCGCATGAAATAGCTATGCAAGTGGTAGCCATGATGCCGGATTATTTAAATCCCGAAGAGGTTCCAGTCGATGTTTTGGAACATGAAAAAAGTATTTATGCCGAGCAACTAAAAAATGAAGGTAAGCCAGAAAATATTATTGAGAAAATTATGTCTGGTAAGCTGGAAAAGTTTTATGCTGAAACCTGTTTGGTTAAACAGCCATATATTAAAGATGATGCTATTACTATTGAAGAGTTGATCAATCAATATATTGCTAAAACAGGAGAAAAAATTCAAATCAGTCGTTTTGTTCGCTTTCAAATTTAATTTTCAACTTCATGAAAATTGTCAAAGTACAATTTGCGCCCTGGGATAAGGCTTATAGCTTTAGTTTTGATAGTGAAAGCTTGAAAGTGGGAGATTATGTTGTTGTGGAAACAAAACTGGGCATTGAAATGGCCAAAGTTATTGCTATTGATGAAAAGGGGGACACTGTTACGGCTGAAGCTGATCCAATTAAGCCTATCTCGCGGATTGCAACTAAAGAGGATTTGGATTTAGTGTTGGAGCAAAATCGTCAAAAAGACAAAGTTTTTCAGAAATGTGTTTCGTTAATCCGCAAGAATCAATTGCCAATTAAATTGGTAGACGTTCATTTTTCGCTCGATGATACGCGTTTAACTTTTGCCTTTATTGCCGATGGCCGAGTTGACTTTAGAGAATTATTAAAAGATTTAAACAGGGAATTTAAAAAGAATATTCGTTTGCAACAAATTGGTATCCGTGACGAGATCAAAATCAGTGGCGATATCGGTTGCTGTGGTATGAATCTTTGTTGTCAGGGTTTTTATAAAGAATTGGGAAATGTTACATCTGAATTAGCGGCTCTGCAACAGGTGGCTCATAGAGGGTCGGAACGACTCTCTGGTGTTTGCGGTCGTTTAAAGTGTTGTTTGACCTTTGAAGAAAAACTATACAATGAGTTGGCCGAAAAACTTCCTATGATTGGTGAGAAGGTTAAGACTCAGCATGGTAAAGGGGAGGTGATTGGTTGGCACGTCCTAAAACAAACAGTGGATGTTCTGCTTGAAGATAATACGACAATCGTTGAAATGCCTATAGAATAATAGGCATTTTATGTTATAATATTATTAATCTTAAACAAAGCAGAAAAAATCTGTTTGCTTAGTAATTTGCGCAATAATGAAATAAATTTATGAAAAAACAATTGTTGCAACTGCGTGAAGACGGTCGCTTAGAAATTTCTAAATGTGAAAATTTAGAGACATTAGAAAATATCCAGATAAAATATTTTGGTCGCAAAGAGGGTCTGTTAACAGTTTTATTAAAAAGTCTGAAGGATCTATCGCCTGAAGATAAAAAGGAAGTTGGTCAGCTAGCAAATCAAATCAAAATTGAATTGGAGGAAGCCATTGCAGCTCAACAAGTGATTTTAAAAAAACAGGAAGTGGCCGAGGCCTTAGAAAGTGACTCTATTGACTTAACCTTGCCAGCTATTGCGCCAAAGAATGGGAGTCTCAACCCCACTTCAATCGTTCAGTATGAACTAGAAGACATTTTTAAGTCACTTGGTTTTATGGTTTTGGATGGCCCGGAACTTGAATCAGATTATTATAATTTCGAAGCCTTAAATATTCCTGAACACCATCCAGCACGTGACATGCAAGACACTTTTTATATTAAAGGTTGGGCTAAGAACGAAAAAAGAGTTTTGAGAACCCACACTTCACCAGTTCAGGTACGGGCTATGCAAAAATATGGAGCACCGCTTCGCGCCATAGCGCCCGGACGTGTTTTTCGTTATGAAAACATAGATGCTTCGCATGAAAACACTTTTTATCAACTTGAAGGCATAATGATAGATGAAAACATTTCTATCACTAATTTGATTGCTGTCATGAAGACTTTGTTGCGAGGAATATTTAAACGTGAGGTTAAAGTTCGTTTACGCCCTGGTTTTTTTCCGTTTGTTGAACCTGGCTTCGAACTCGATATTAACTGTTTAATTTGCGGTGGGACTGGTTGTTCTGTGTGCAAGCAGTCTGGTTGGGTAGAGCTTTTGCCCTGTGGTATGATTCATCCTAATGTTTTACGAGCAGGCAACATTGACCCCGAAAAATATTCTGGATTTGCCTTTGGCCTAGGTCTGACTCGTTTAGTTATGATGAAATATGGGATTGACGATATCCGCCTTCTGCTTTCGGGCGATCTTCGATTCTTAAAGCAATTTTAAACTCAAATATATGAATATATCATTAAATTGGATCAAGCAATATGCCAATTTGCCCAAGGCTGTTAAACCAGAAGAACTGGGTTTGAAATTAACCATGGCCACAGTTGAAGTTGAGGGTGTAGAAAACAGGGCTGAAAGTTTAAATAATGTTGTTGTTGGTAAAATTACTAAATTACAAAAACATCCAGACGCGGATCGTTTAAGATTGGCTGAAGTCGATATTAGTAGCCGTAGGGTTAATGTCGTCTGTGGCGGTATTAACTTGGTTGAAGGCATGCTCGTTGCCTTAGCTTTGCCAGGAGCCAAGGTTCGTTGGCATGGCGCAGGTGAGCCAATTATTTTAGAAAAAGCGAAGGTTCGTGGCGTCGAAAGTGAAGGAATGATCTGCGCTAGCGATGAAATTGGCTTGGGTGGAATGTTCCCAGCTAAAGAAGTAGGCGAAATTGTTGATCTCTCCAGTTTAAAGTGTATGACCGGAGAAAATTTGGCGAACGCTCTACGTTTAGATGATGCTATATACGAAATTGATAATAAGTCGGTTACCAATCGTCCGGACTTATGGGGGCATTATGGTATGGCTCGGGAAGTAGCGGCTATTTATGGTTTGGAATTTAAAAAATACCCAGCAAAAAAAATAGAGGCTGGAAAGGAACTAGATATAAAAGTTAAAGTTGAAAATAAAGAAGCTTGTCCGCGCTATATGGCGGTGGCAGTGGAGGGGATTAAAATCGGGCCTTCACCAGATTGGTTACAACAAAGATTATTGTCTATTGGCCAAAAGCCGATTAATAATGTTGTTGATGTTACCAATTACATCATGTACGACTTGGGACAACCACTGCATGCTTTTTCAGCCAAGCAGATTAAAGATAATAATATAATTGTTCGGTTAGCTAGAGAGGGTGAGAAGATTATTACGCTAGACGAAGTCGAGCGAACGTTATGCTCTGATGATTTAGTTATTGCGACACCAGAGAAAGCCGTTGCTTTGGCGGGTATTATGGGGAATTTAAATTCGCAAATAGAAGATGGCTCGGACTGCATTATTTTAGAATCAGCGACCTTTAATCCAGTTACAATCAGACGCACCTCTAGCCGTTTAGGATTACGAACAGAAGCCTCCGTCCGCTATGAAAAAAGTTTAGACCCCAATATCGCTGAGTTAGCCATTCAACGCGCGGTTGAATTAATTAAAGAAGCGATTCCTTCAGCTAAAGTTGCGAGTTCGGTTATTGATATTAATAATTACAAGTTTGAAATTAAGCCGATTTTAATAGATTTTGATTTTATAAATAAAAGGATTGGTGTTGATTTGGGAGCAGATTTGATTATAAGGATATTGACCAATTTGGGTTTTCAAATCAAGGCGACTAAGAAGGGGCTAAAGGTATCTGTTCCTTCTTGGCGCGCAACTAAGGACATTAATATAAAAGAAGATCTCATTGAAGAAATTACGCGTATTTATGGTTATGATAATTTGAGCCCCGAAATGCCGGCTGTTAAGAGTGAGTACAAAGAAACGAATCTTTTGCGTAACTTAGAGCGGCAGGTTAAAGATATTTTAGTGCTCAAGTTTTGCTCTAACGAAATTTATAATTATTCTTTTGTTGATAAAACTTGGTTGGCAAAAATTGGGTTTGCTTCAGATCATATTGAATTGCAAAATCCTTGGGCTGAAAACGTCAGTTGTATGCGTAAAAGTTTAATCCCTAACCTTTTGCAAAACGTAGTGGATAATTTGCGCTTTTATGACGACATAAATATTTTCGAAGTCGGTAAAACTTTTATTGAAAATCAAAGCGGCCCACAAGCACGTTTTAACTCAGAGGTTAATTTGCCTGCACAAGATTCTATTGTTGGCGGCGCCTTGGGCGGAGAATCTTCGGAAAAAGTTTTTTTAAGGGCTAAGGGCAGGGTTGAGGCCTTGTTCGATAAAGCGCAATTGAAAGCCTCTTATGATACACAAAGTATGGTTTTGCCTTGGTGTCATCCAAAACAAACAATGCGTGTTTTGGTGGGCAAAGAAGTTTTGGGTTATTTGGCGGTTTTACATCCAGAAATAAGTCAAAAATTAGGGATCGCTCAGCCGATAGCTGTTTGGGAATTAAATCTAAATTTGTTATTGAAATATTCTGAAGACAAAATTAAATATAAATCATTACCTAAATACCCTAGTGTGGAGTTAGATTTGTCTGTCATTGTAGGGGGACAGACTGTTTGGCAGGATATTCAACAGTTAGTTAAAGCTGTTGATCCTAAAATAATCAAGAATGTTAGTTTGTTGGATGTGTTTAAAAATGATAAAATTGAAGTAGGGAAAAAGAGTATAACGTTCAGAATTACGTATCAGGTTGAAGATCGCACCTTAGAGATGGAAGAAGTTGCAACTGTGCAAAAAAAGATTATTGAACAGCTCGGTAAGGCAGTTAAGGCTGAAGTCCGTCAATAAACAAAAACAAAAATAAAGTTACGAATATCTACACAAGAAGGATTTTCCGAATTATTTTGAAATTTGGTTGCCGACCAATAATTCGAAACATCGGTGTAAGTATGTATTCGTAAAAAAGTATGATAGAAAACACCAAGGACATCTTTTATATTGTTTTATCTTTTTGTGTTTTTTGGTTGACTGTTTTTTTGTGCTGGGGTTTGTATTACATGATACAAACGTTTAAGCAAACGAATGAGATCTTGGTAAATTTCAGGTCTCGTTTAGAAAGTATTTCTAAGCTGGTGGAATTTTTAAAAGGCAAGGCGGTTGGTTTTGTAGCTAAAAAGGCGGTTGATTTCATGTCTGACCGAAGACAAAAACCTAAAAACAAAAAAAAGGAATAATATGCCAGTAGTAGAATTAGATCTCGCGGCTGGGAGTTCAATAGTTAATAACCCACTAATTATTAGCGGATTAGGAATTGCGTTCCTGGTCTTTTTATTTGTCCTGATGGTGTTTGTGTTGCGTTATTTTTCTTTGAATAAGGGACGTGTTTCGGTTGCTTTCCAAAAAAAGATTATTATGGTGACTTTGCCCAAGGCTGCACCTAAAGACGGCGGTGGAACCGAACCGCCGGCTTGGCAGCAGGTCCAGGAAAAAATTGCGGTCATGGAAACTTTGTTTTCGACTATCGCGGGCCTAAAGGCAGAGAAGGGGATAAAAACATGGTTTTTTGGCCATCGCGATGTTTTTTCTTTGGAAATAGTGGCGGATAGGGAGGGCAAAATTAATTTTTTTATCGCTATCCCAGCGCATTTCCAACAGTATGTCGAAGAACAGCTACAAGCCCAATTCCCGCAGGCATTTTTGGAGGAAATTCCTGATTATAATATTTTTTCCCCAACGGCAGTTATTGCAGGTAAGATGTTAACTTTTAAGCGAGAATATATTTTTCCGATAAAAACTTTTAAAAAATTTGATTCTGATCCATTAAATGGAATTACCAATGCACTAAGTAAAATTGAAAAAGGCGATGGAGCGGCTATCCAGATAGTGATAAAATCAGCACCAGGAAGGTGGCATAATTTGGGCATTAAATTGGCCTCTAAAATGCAACAGGGCAAAAAGCTCGAAGAAGCTATGGATGAAGTTACGGGCGGTTTTTTTCATTTCATAGGGGGATTTATAAAAGCAGCTAAACCTAAGTCGGAAAGTGTCCAAGCCGAACAATATCGACTTTCTCCCATGGAAGAAGAAGTCGTCAAAGGGCTTGAAGAAAAATCAAGTAAGGCCGGAGTAGATGCCAATATTAGAATAATAGTTGCTTGCGAACGTGCGGAAAAAGCAAAAATGCATTTAGATAGTTTGATCAATGCCTTTTCCCAGTATAGCATCTATCAGTTTGGTAATGGCTTTTCACCAGCCGAGCCAGCCTTAAAGAGGGTAGTAACTGATTTTATATACCGTAATTATGATAGTAAAAGAAGTATGGTTTTTAATACAGAAGAATTAGCTAGTTTATATCATTTTCCAATTCCGTTAGTAAACGAAACCCCGACCATCCGTTGGTTAGATGCTAAAAAGGCTCCAGCGCCGCTTAATATGCCGAACGAAGGCATAATTTTGGGCAAGAATTTATATCGTGGTCGCGAAACAATGGTGCGTGTTAAACGTGAAGATCGACGTCGTCACCAATATATTATTGGTATGACTGGTACTGGTAAATCTTGGTATCAAGAAGGTCTTATCATGCAAGACATTGCTAATGGTGAGGGGTGCTGTTTTATTGACCCACATGGAGATGCTATTCAACATATTTTAGAGCATATCCCGCCTGAACGTGCTGAAGATGTTGTCATTTTAGATCCTAGTGATGTCCGCCGCCCTATTGGTTTAAATCTTTTAGAATATAAAACGCAAGAAGAAAAGACTTTTGCTATTAACGAAATCATGGCTATTTTCGATAAGTTATATGACTTAAAGGCCACTGGTGGTCCAATGTTTGAACAATATTTTAAGAATGCCGCTGCCTTGATCATGGCCGATCCTGCCTCTGGCTCAACGATGTTGGAAATATCGCGTGTGCTAGCGGATGATGATTTTAGAAAATATAAACTATCTGTCTGCAAAGATCAATTGGTAAAAGATTTTTGGGAAAAGGAAGCTCTAAAAGCTGGGGGAGAGGCATCTTTGCAAAATATGGTGCCTTATATTACCAGTAAGATGTCACCGTTCATATCGAACGATTTTGTTCGACCTATCATTTCTCAGCAAAATAGCACGATTGATTTTGCTGATATTATGAATACACAGAAAATTTTGTTGGTTCAGTTGTCCAAAGGTAAAATTGGTAACATTAATGCTAATTTGTTGGGTATGTTGATAATCGGTAAATTGCTTATGGCCGCACTAGGCCGATCAGATATGGCTGAAGATGATCGAAAGGATTTTTATCTTTATGTTGATGAATTCCAGAACTTTTTGACAGATAGTATGGAAATTATTCTTTCTGAAGCGCGAAAGTACAGATTGTGTTTAACTATAGGTCACCAGTATATTGGGCAATTAATTAAGGGTGGGGATACAAAGTTTAAAGATGCTATTTTTGGTAACGTGGGGACTAAGGTTGCTTTTCGTATTGGTGTTGATGATGCCGAAGCATTAACAAAGGAGTTTGCTCCAATTTTTAATGAGTATGATTTTTTGAATGTCCCTAAATATAACTGTTATATTAAATTACTCGTTGATAATGCTAACCCTCCTGGTTTTAACATGGCTACAATCCCTTTTGACAAAATTCCTGGTGTTCCAGCAGCAAATAAAGAATTGTGCGATGCTATCCGTGAGTTATCCCGCTTGAAATATGGTAAAGATCCAGATATAATTGATATGGAAATAAAAGAAAGACAGCAAAAAGTTTTTAAAAAAGAAGTACCACCGCTACCTAAACCGCCTCTAGGCCCCTCTGGGATTTAAAGTAATACAAAAATAAAAATAAAATATGATGAGTTTTTTTCGTAAGAAAAAAGAAAATATTCCTACAAATAATAGTGTTCCCCCAGATGTTCCGCTCACACAAAGGGAAATGATTCAGACGATAACACGCATGCAGCGTGAATTGGATCGTTTAAAGTCTGTTATTACAAATGGGAAAATGGAAGCTGCCGCAGAACCAAATAAAGTGCTCGAAGAAGCTTTATTAGCTATTCAAAATAAAGAGGATGCTGTCCAAAACAGTGAAACCGAAAAAGTTGTAGAGGGTGTTTTTGATGGAGAGAGCATGGTGGGGGCTGATGGCCAACGTTATGACATTCCTGCTAACTATGCTTCCAAATCAAAGTTAGTTGAGGGGGACATCCTTAAGCTGACTATTAATAACCTAGGATCATTTATTTATAAACAGATAAAACCTATTGATCGAGCCCGCATGGTTGGAGTTTTGGAGCAAGATGAGCGTAATTTACAATATTATGTTGTTTGTGATGATAAAAAATGGAAATTGTTAACTGCCAGTGTTACTTATTATAAAGGTGAACCAGGAGATGAAGTCGTTTTCTTAATTCCGGCTGAAGGTGGCAGTCGTTCCGCGGCGGTTGAAAATATTATTAAAAGTTAGAGTAAAAAAAACGGGACCTCGCTGTGAGCGGGGTCCCTTTGTTGTCTAGTCGAACGGAACACCTAAGATTCGGTTGCTGTCGTTGTCCGGTCTGGCCGATGCCGCCGTGTGAACGGCAAAGCCTTGCAGTACTTTCCGGCATTCGCAAGGAGGAAGCTTGTCCATGACGCAAAGAACTTGAGCGACCATGTTGTCGGTGAAGGAACCGAAGTTGGCCAACCCAGATTTGACTTCGTCGGCCGTGACAGCTTCGCCATCGCGCCAGGCATCATAATCCGAGGGCATGGCTACCACGGCATAGCTGATACCGGCTTCGCGTGCGAGAGCAGCCTCGGGTAGGGCGGTCATGCCAATTACGGTAGCGTCTGGAACAGTGTTACGGAAGAAGTGTGATTCGGCTGCGGTGGAGAACTGTGGCCCTTCGATGACCACATAGGTCCCCTTGGTGTGGACTTGCTTGGGGGCGCAACGCCGCGCACATTCGATGAGCGTTTCGCGCCACGGGGTGCAGAAGGGTTCACCCATTGGTACGTGCACGGCTAGTCCTGTGTCGAAGAAGGTTCGTGCGCGTAGCCCCTTGGTGAAGTCGAAGAGTTGGTCGGGGATGACGATGTCTTCACCAGGTGCAATGTAGGCTTGAAGGCTACCGACTGCGCTGAAGGCTAGGATGTGTGTGACACCCAAACTCTTCAGCGCGTAGATGTTGGCTCGATAGTTGACCTGTGATGGTGCGTACTCGTGTGCTTGTCCATGTCGTGGCAACAAGACAACTTCGTGGCCAGTACTGAGTCTGGCAACAATCGGATTGGCCGAGGTGAGGCCAAAAGGAGTCATGCGAGGGAATACTTGCGTTTGATCGGCCGGGAGTTCGAGCAGCGCAGTGCCACCCAGGATTCCCAGTTTGGGTGTTACAGAAGTCATGCCGGACCTCATTGTTGAAGGGCAAAACAGGCTTTGAGCCAAGTATAATTTTAGCTTAAATTAGTAGAAAATGCAAAAAATTATCTGGGTTGAAAAGAGAGTCTTTTTCTGGTAAAATAATGACACACTATGTCAGTCGCCTTATATCGAAAATATAGACCGAAAAATTTTTCTGATGTTACCAATCAGAACCATATTAAAATTACCTTGCAACACGAAATTGAAAATGATCATTTGGGGCATGCGTATTTATTTTGTGGACCGCGTGGTACCGGAAAGACTACTATTGCACGTTTGTTGGCCAAGGCCGTTAATTGTGTAGATTTAAAACCCAATGCTGAACCTTGTAATGTCTGTGCTAGCTGTGTCGAAATAATGGAAAATCGTTCTTTAGATATAATGGAGGTAGATGCTGCTTCGCACACTGGAGTAGACAATGTTCGAGAAAATATTATCAACAACGCTCGTTTTACTCCAACCAAGAGTAAGTATAAAGTTTTTATTATTGATGAAGTTCACATGCTTTCCATTTCGGCTTTTAATGCTTTGCTTAAGGTTTTAGAGGAGCCGCCTAAACATGTAATTTTTATTTTAGCCACTACCGAAGCACATAAAGTTCCGGCTACCATAATTTCACGCTGCCAACGTTTCGATTTTAAAAAGATATTTGCTAAGGACTTGGTGTCTCGTTTAGGGTGGATTGTTCAACAAGAAAAAATGCAAGTTGATGAGAGCGTATTAAAAAGTATTGCCAAACAAGCGGGCGGATGTGTTCGTGATGCAGAAAGTTTATTAGAACAAGTTCTATCTTTGGGTGGAGAAAAAATCACCGAGGAACAAGCGTCATTAATTCTGCCACGCTCTAACCAAAATTTATTTTTAGATCTTTTTAAAATAATACTAAACAAACAAAAAGCCGAAGGCTTGATTTTGATAAATCGTTTGGTTGATGATGGTGTTGATTTAAATCAATTTATTGATTCTTTCGTTGAATTTTTGCGTCAATTATTAATTTACCGGGTTACCAATAACCCCCATGATTTAGCTCGAGACTTGGATGATTCTTTGGTCACAGAGTGCATTGAATTGTTAAAAAACGTAGACGAAGCTAGGCTTATTGGCATGATTAGTAAATTTTTAGAAAATAAAGATTTGTTTAAACAAAACTATTTGACGCAGTTGTCATTAGAAGTGTCGGTGATAGAGTTGTGCGATATTAATAATGTTTATCAAGCTAGACCGAAGATAGAAGTAAAAACTGAACCAAAGGTTGAAATAGTCCCTGCGAAGACTCAGATATCTGAGGAGTCAGTCGCCCCAAAACCAGTTGTTGATGCTGGGGATTTAGACAGCTTTATGTTGCATTGGCCTAAAGTTTTAAATGATGTTAAGGCTCAGCATTATTCCTTGTTTATGTCCTTGCATATGAGTAAACCATTAAGCTTTATCGAAGATAAGTTGGTGCTTGGTTTTTTATTTGAATTACAACGTTCTAGGGTTGACGATTTGAAAGCAAAGAATATAATTAAGGAAGCTTTATTTAAAGTTTTTGGGCGCAAGATAGAAATAGAGACATTCATAGATCAAAATTTGTCTTTGGCTGATTTGCCCAAAAACAATAACATTGAATCGGCAATAGAGGTGCCACTCGCGCCGGTTTCTCCGGAAGATTCTGCAGCCGAGGATTTGGCGGGCGCTTTTGGCGGCCAAATTGTTAGTTAAAAACCGCATTGTTCGGGGATCATCCCCGTACTATACACCTGCGGTGTAAGTACGGGGCAGGCTAATGGTAGTTCCTTGCCCCGCACATTTTACAATTTAGTTTTATTGCTCGGGGATCGTCTAATGGTAGGACAGCAGGTTCTGGCCCTGCTAATCTTGGTTCGATTCCAGGTCCCCGAGCCATAAAACTAAGCTTCGTAAGAAATGTAAAATGGTGCGGGGGTGGACCTGCTTATCTTGGTTCGAATCCAGGTCCCCGAGCTGTGCGGTTTTTGTATTTATAGCAACAGGCAATATTTTTTGCATAAAAATGATATTTCGCATATAGCGTAAAACTTTGATTAAGGGTAGAATAAAGATATGAATATATCATCAAAGCTCGAAAATTTTCATACATATTTTAGAAGCCAGGCTAAGAATAAACATGAGGCGATTAGTCCTACGGCTTGGTTAGTGGCATATCGGAGGGCTTTTTCAGATATTCCTTATGCGAAGGCAATATCTAAGGGGATCGAGAAGTATCGACTTAATTTAAAAATGCCGGAATTACCTGATGAATATAAGTTTTTAGCCACAATCCCATTGTTTGAAGCACGCCATAAGCTTGTTCACGGTATTGCTAAAAGCTTAAAGTGTGATCAAATTCTGGATATTGCGGCAGGTCTTAGCCCTCATGGATTAGAGTTGACCAAGGCAAAGACAATAAATTACGTAGAGTTTGATCTGCCCGAAATGATAGCAGAAAAGAAAAAAATAGTTGGTTGGATTTTAAAAAAGAATAAAGCAAAAAGAGAAAACCTACATTTCGTTTCTGGAAATGGCCTTATCTACGCTGATTTAGAAAAGGCATTAAAATATTTTAATAAGCATAAACCAATAACAGTCATAACGGAGGGACTGTTACGTTATTTTGATGAAGAGGAAAAAAAACAAATTTCCAAAAATATTTATAAGATTTTAACTCAGTACGGTGGCTATTGGGTAACTCCAGATATTATATACAAAAGAAAGTTAAATAAAGAAGCACAAGAAAATAGTAGGAGAGTGGCTGAAATGACTGGGGTCGATATTGAAAATAATAAATTTGAAAGTGTCGCACAGGCAAAAAGTTTTTTTAAATCATTAGGTTATATAATAAAAACGTTTAAATTTGTTGATGTTTTAAGTCAACTTGTTTCACACAAAAAAATATCCTTGACTCTAAAAGAGGCAAAAAGAGTTATAAAACATAGAGTCGTTTTTGTCATGAAAATAAAATAATAGTTATGGACATAATCTCGCATGGTCTTTGGGGCGGCTTGGCCTTTGGCCGTAAAAACAAGATACAGTATTTGTGGGGGGTGTTTTTCGGCGTCATGCCTGATCTGTTTTCTTTCGGTATTTTTACAATTGCCAGCTTTTTGGGTCTGGTTCAACGCCCTGAGTGGGGGAATGGAGTGCCTCATCCTGATACTATACCGGGCTTTGTACATATTCTGTATGATCTAACCCATAGCTTAATAATGTTTAGTTTAGTCTTTATCTTGGTTTGGTTGATACGTCGCAAACCATTTGTGCCACTTTTAGCCTGGGTTTTACATATTGCCATTGATATTCCAACACACTCGATTCAATTTTTCCCTACACCATTTTTAGAACCAATATCTGATTATGTATTTGACGGGATAAGTTGGGGCACGCCCATTGTTTTTTTCTCTAATTTAGGTTTGTTGTTTATTGGCTATGCAATTTGGTTTATAGCAAAACGTTTTAAAAAATAGAGCTTTTTATTCTAGGCTATGCCTAGATTTTATTTACATAAAAATTTACTTGTGCTATACTTGACTTGTCAATAATATTAATAAAAATATAATTATGCATCAAGTATCAAACGAAGTCCGCTTGTTTACTGAATTAAGTCGGGCTGGCACTATACTTTCTAGTCGCTTAGATCGCGGTTTGGGCGGGTTAGGCTGGAATGAATTTCTAATTCTATTTTATCTTGATCAGAACGAGCCAAAAAAGTTGAGCCGTATTGAATTAGCCGAAAAATTGGGGATGACGGCTTCGGGCATTACCAGATTATTGCTCCCCATGGAAAAAGTTCATTTAATCAAAAGTGGGCCAGTGGAAAACGATGCGCGTGTTCGCGCAGTTATGCTAGACGCAGGAGGAAAGTTGCGTTTAGAAGAGTCGATGGCGCGTCTCAATGAATATGCAGAAGAAGTTTTTGAAGATGTGCCAGCGGAAACGGTCACAAAAACAATTAAGTCACTCAACAATTTTATTGGAAAAATTTTAGCGCTTTAATTTGTTCAATCCTAAAATATTATGATTGACTCTGATAAAAATAGGTTGGTTAAAGATTATTTGTTAGGTGATAAGGATGCTTTGGAAGAATTAATTCGAGACGCTTTGCCTCATGTCTATCGTTATCTGTTTCGCTTTGTTTATAATGATGATAACGCACAAGAATTAACTCAAGAAACGTTTATTAAGGTTTGGCGTAAGATTAAGAGATTCGATACAAGAAAAAACTTTAACACGTGGGTATTGTCTATAGCACGGAATACGGCTATCGATTTTTTGCGTAAACAAAAACGAAAAGAGGTTGAAAGTATCAACACCCAAGAATGCGAGGGTGATTTTTTAGAAGAAACAGTGGCAGATGAGTTGCCGGCAATTGAGGTAGTATTGGATAATAATATATTGGCCACTCAGTTAGAAGACGCAATAAAAGCATTACCATTAAAATATCGGGAAACTCTTATGCTGTGTTTTTATGAAGATTTGAGTTTAGAAGAGATCTCTGTTATTCAAAACACTCCATTGAATACTGTTAAAACGCGTAAATTAAGAGGAATTAAGTTGCTTAAGTCAGAATTAGAAAGAATGAACCTAAATGATGAAAAATAACGTATATATTAGTATGAGCCATAACATAAAAAAATTTTTTCAAAGCTTGCCAGATGTTCAGGTCCCGGCTGGATTGAATGAGAAAATTTTGCATGAAATTTTTAGACGTCAAAAAAGAGCGGGTTTAATCAAAGCTGTTATTTTTAGTTCGTTATCTGTTATTTTTGGCCTATCATTGATAATGTCGATAGATTACATGCTGGGGATGGCTGTTGCTAGTGGTTTTGTTCAATTTTTGTCATTGCTTTTAACTGATGCTACCCAGTTAATAGGTTCTTCTAGCTATTATTATATTTTAGCTCAAACGGTTCCGGTTTTTGGAGTCTTCTTGGTTATGAGTTTTTTGATTATGTTTTTGCAGACGGCAAGGCTTGGGTTAAATAATTTTCGGAGAATTAATTTTGGACAAAATAATTAAAATAATATGAATGAGTTATTAAAGAACAAAATTTTTCAAGTTTTTATTTTAGTTTTATGCGTTTTGTTGGTATTTATATCTGGCTTTTGGCTTGGGTTAAGAGTTGGGGAACATCAGCGTGGCTTTGCTAGAGACTGGAGCGATAATTACCATAAGAATTTTGCTGGACCGCGTGGTGGCTTCTTAAAAGAGATGAGGGACCACGAGTTTATAAATGCCAATGGGGTTTTTGGTCAAATTATAAAAATAGAAGGAACAACAGTGATTGCCAAAGGCGAGGCAGATATTGAAAAAATTATTATGGTTAGTGAAAGAACCATTATAAATAGAGGGCCAGAAAAAATAAATGTTTCTCAACTCCAAGTTGATGATAACATTATTGTCGTGGGGGAGCCAGATAATCAAGGGCGGATAATGGCCAAATTAATCCGTGTTATGCCACCTAAGCTAATAACACCCACGGAGCCAGCTAATTAGAGTAAATTTATTATGAATTTAATTAATAAAATTATACCTTTGATAAGAAGTCACAAAATTATTGCTGTTATAGGTTTAATAGGAGTTTGTCTGGGTGGTTACTTAACTTATCATTATGCAACTAGTGGTAGTTTAAAAACACGTTATCAGTTTTCAACAGTAGAACGAGGCACTATTATTAAATCTGTTTCTGGTAGCGGACAAATCGTGGCTTCGAGCCAAATTGAGATCAAGCCAAAGGTCTCTGGCGATGTTATAAAGGTAGCAGTGAAAAAAGGGCAGGAAGTTAAGGCGGGTGATTTATTGATTCAATTGGATTCTGGCGATGCTTGGAAGGATGTACGTGATGCTCAGTTAAATTTAAGAAGTGCGCAGCTGGCCTATAAAGAAGTGAAGGATGGCGCAACTGAAGCAGAACTTTTACAAGCAGAGAACTCTTTAAATAGTGCTAAAACTACCGTTGAAAAGTTAAAATTATCACAACAGGATGGATATATGGAGGCCTTAGAGACAAAAGATAAACTAAAGGATTCCATTGTCAAATCTTACGACGATATGTTCAATGAAATTTCTGATTCCTTTTTGGATTTCCCGGATGTTATTACTGGCTTGAACGAAGTTCTTTATGGTGACGGGATAGCAGATGCGGAAATTGCGGTAAATTCCGGTACCTTAAATTTGGATGCGTTAGTAAATACAATACGAAAAGAGGGGAACAAGGGGAAGGTTGTTAGTTTAAGAGCTTTAGCCGAGAGTAATTATAAAGAAGCACGAACAAAATATGATACTACTTTTTCCGAGTATAAATATTTAACTCGAGCTTCTCAACAAGAAGATTTAAATTCTTTTTTACAAAAAACAATTGACCTCACCAGGAGCTTGTTTGAAACAGCGAAAAGCGAGAGTAATTTGTTAGATTCTTGGGTAGATGTTCAAACGATTGAGGGGGCGTCAATTTTTAGTACCGTAACAGCATACCAGAATGATTTAGCTGGTTACTTGGGTACAATCAATTCGCATTTAACCAGCTTATTGTCGGTTGAAAGCACATTGGAATCAAATATAATCTCTCTAGCGCAGAAAGAAAGAAATATTCAATCCTTAGTTCAAAATAATCCCCTTGACTTAGCATCTGCAGAAGCCACCTTAAAAGAAAGACAACTTGCTTATGATAAAATAAAAGCTGGTCCAGATGAAGCTGATTTGTTGACGCAAGAAATTTCGTTACGCCAAAGGCAAAATGCACTTCTAGATGCACAAGAAAATTATGCTGAATATGCAGTCAAAGCTCCTTTTGATGGGGTCGTCGCTGATTTAAATATTACCAAGGGTGACAGTGTAACTTCTTCTTTGTCTATAGCGACGATTATTACAAAGCAGCAAACCGCAGTGTTGTCATTAAACGAAGTTGATGTTGCCAAGGTCGATGTTGGGCAAAAAGCCAATGTAACCTTTGATGCTTTGGACGATTTGAACATTACGGGACAAGTTGCGGAAGTCGATTCTTTGGGAACGACTTCGCAGGGTGTTGTCTCTTATGAAGTAAAAATATTACTTGATGTTCAAGATGAACAGGTTAAACCCGGAATGTCTGTTTCCGTTGATATAACAACTGAAGCTAAAACAGACGTTTTGGTTATCCCAAGTTCAGCTATTAAAAGTTTGGGCGAGACTTATTATGTTCAGATACCAAATAAAAAAATTACTGATTCTGACGCTTTTTCAACTGCCGGGATTGAGTATCCTGGTGAATTTACTATGCAAGTGATTGAAACTGGTATGAGCAGTGATACGGATACCGAAGTTATGTCCGGTCTAGCTGAAGGCGATCAAATTTTGCTAAAAACAATAGCTAATACCAATAATAATAATTCAAACGGGGCTACGCAAACGAAAAGTCTTTTACAAACAACAGCTGGCATGGGTGGTGGTATGGGGCGTGTTCCCATGGGACGATAGATTATGTTTGAATGTAAAAATATTACAAAATGCTACCCCAGTGGGGATGACAACGTAGAAGTTTTAAAAGGGTTGTCATTTTTGGTACGTGATGGTGAGTTTGTAGCCATAGTTGGCCCATCGGGTTCTGGTAAATCAACTTTGATGCATATCCTGGGAGCGCTGGATACTCCTACAACAGGAAAATACTATATTGATGGCGAAGACCTTTCAACTCTGGATGATGATGCTTTAGCAAAAATGAGAAAATTGAAAATCGGATTTGTTTTTCAGGCGTTTAATCTATTGCCCCGTGCCACTGTTTTACGGAATGTAATGTTGCCATTGGTTTACGCCAATGTTCAACCAAAAGAAAGAGAAAAAAAAGCGCGTTTGGTTTTAAATAGTGTGGGCATTGAAGAGGATAGATTTAATCATCACTCTAATCAGCTCTCTGGAGGTCAAATGCAACGCGTGGCTATAGCACGAGCCTTGATAAATCAACCGGTTTTGATCTTGGCCGATGAACCAACGGGCAATTTAGACACTAAAACCGGTGCATTAGTTTTGGATTTATTTAAAAAATTAAATCGAGAAGAACACAGAACCATAGTAATAATTACTCACGATATGGAGGTGGCCAGATCAGCAGATAGGATAATTTCCATTCGTGATGGAGTAATTGTCTCAGATATTTATGCTTAGACAAGATGTTTTAGAAGAAATTTATTTATCTTTAGTGGCCAATAAAGCCCGATCATTTTTAACAATATTAGGGATAGTTATTGGTATCGGTTCTGTTATTGCGATGATTGCCATAGGTCAGGGATCTCAGTCAAGTATAGAAAGCAGTATCCAATCTTTGGGATCTAACTTGATACAAGTTTATCCTGGTATGCAGCGTGGCGTTGGTATGCAGGTGAGCCAGGGGCGGGGTAGCGCACAAACTTTAGTGATGGAAGATGTCGACGCCATGGAAAGTCAGTTGACTGGGGTCGAAGCTATCGCTCCAGAACTTTCCAATCGTTATCAAGTAACAGCCAAGGGAACAAATACGAATACTTCAGTTGTTGGAGTCACTTCAAATTATCTGGGAGTTCGTAATGTCGAAATTGCTAATGGATTATTTATTTCTGATCAGAATAATGTCGCCAGATCAAAAGTCGCAGTTTTGGGGCCAGCGGTGATTGAAGATTTATTTGGGGAGGGAGTCGATGTTATTGGAAAAACAATTAAAATTAATAACTTGAATTTTCAAATTATAGGAACAACCGTGTCTAAGGGCGGCACGGGGTTTGGTAGTCAGGATGATATGATTTTCATCCCATTAGAGACCGCACAACAATATTTATCCGGGAGTCAACGTTTAAGTACTGTAAGCGTTAAGGCTCAAAACGCAGAAGACATGACACAGATACAAACAGACATAACAAATTTATTGTTAGCACGACATAATATCTCAGATCCAACTATGGCTGATTTTTCAGTATTAAACCAATCAGATATTGTGAGCGCTGCTTCATCTGTTACAGATACATTTACATTGTTGCTTGGTTCAGTCGCAGCGATCTCATTGCTTGTTGGCGGAATTGGTATTATGAATATGATGTTAACCAACGTGACCGAGAGAACAAGGGAAATTGGGTTACGTAAATCAATTGGTGCAACTAGAAAAGAAATAAACAATCAATTTTTAGCCGAAGCAGCGACATTAACTGTTTTAGGTGGAATTTTTGGTGTTTTAATTGGTTGGTTGGTAGCTTTAATAGTTAAAAAAATTGGAGGTATAAGTACGAACGTAACCTTATCGTCTGTCATTTTAGCTTTTGGAGTTTCTGCTGCAATTGGTATTGTTTTTGGCTACTATCCTGCGAAGCGTGCTTCTAAGCTCAATCCTATTGAGGCTTTACGTCACGAATAAATAATAAATATAGTTATCTATGAACAAAAAAAACGTTATTTTATGTGCAGTCGGAGGAGCTATTATTTTAGCACTGGGCTTCGCTGGTGGATTGGGGGTATCAAAATTAAGTAAAAATAATCGTAATTTTGGTCAAGGTCAACTTTTTGATGGGAGTAAAATGGGGATGATGGGAAACCTAAAAAATAGTGGGCGTGGTTTAGGTTCTGGTTTTAACAATGGTGAAGTTTTATCCATTGATGATAAAAGTATAATAATTAAATTGCCGAGTGGTGGTTCAAAAAGCATACTTTACTCTGACTCAACCAAAGTCTATAAATCTGTGGAAGGGGCTTTAACAGATATAAATACAGGGGATAGAATTATGGTGATTGGAAAAAATAATACAGATGGGAGTGTCAGTGCGGAAAGTATTCAAATACAACAAGTTCAGCCTGTGGAAATAGCACCAACAGAAAAGGAAGAAATAAAAAAATAAGTAGAAATATAAAAAATCTCCCCCACACCTATGCGTAGATGTGGGGGAGTTGCGTCAGTTCTTGCGCCCTCCCTTGCCCATGATCTTGAGCAGCTGGAGGAAGAGGTTGGCGATGTCGAGGTAGATCGCGACGGCGCTGTCCACCGCGTTGTCCAGGGTTCGCGGCAGCTGTACCGCGCGGTTCCAGTCGTAGATGATGTACAGGGTGAACAGCAATGCAGCCGCGTAGTCGATGAAGGGCCAGTCGTAGAGGTTGTTGCTCACTCCGAAACTGGCCGCGATGAGCTGTCCGAAGCGAACGAAGACGAGCACGGTGAGCGCACCGAACAGGTAGCCGCCCCAGCTCAGGAGGAGCGTGGGGAAGGCGACTCCGATGATGCTCATGACCACGGTCACAGCTGCGGTGGCCACGAGTGCGTTCACGACCACGGCGCTCTGGTACAGGTTGACCGTGGGGCCCATGATGGCACCCAGGCCGCAGACCACCATCAGGTAGCCCACCAGGCTCACCAGCCAGTTGTCGCTGCCCATCGCGATGAAGATGCCGATGATCGGGATGACCAGGCCCACCCCCAGCGCGGCCCAGATGTTGGGCTGCCAGGGCATGGTGAGGAAGGCGATACCGGCGGAGATAATGAGCCCCACCATCGTGAAGCCCGAGACCGCGAAGATGTACTCGCGGAGGCTGAGCTCCGAACCGATGCCTCGTTGTTCCGAACGTTCCCAAACCATGCTGGAAAGACCTATCTGACCCTCCACTTTTATAGGGAATTCATCTGTCCGAAATGGACTTAATATTGTAATATAAAGACTAGTATTTGTCAAGGTAGGAGTTTTTATGTTTTCACCTAAAATTACACCTTATATTGACATTTTAGTCGTAATGCGCTATACTTAAGATGTTTGTTAGGTGCTCAAAGAGTTTCCAAGGCCAAAGATCTTTAGTCTTTCGTGCGGAAGAAAGTTATTTGAGGTAAAGTGTCGACCTGCAACATTTTATTAAAAAGACTAAGTACAGTACTATGGCAAAGAAACTTTTTGTTGGCAGCATTGCCTTCAAAACAACTGACGAAGGTTTACGAGCTTTTTTCGAAACAGTCGGTACAGTTGAAACAGCTACTATCATCAAAGATAGAATGACTGGTCGTTCAAAAGGCTTTGGTTTCGTTGAAATGTCAAATGACGACGAAGCTATGAAAGCTATTGAACAGCTTAATGGTAAGGAATTAGATGGCCGCGCTATCGTTGTAAACGAAGCTCGCCCTCGTGAAGATAAATAATTTCTTCCAATAAAAAACCCTCCTTCGCCTAATCGGCTTCGGAGGGTTTTTTTATTGTGTTTGAATCTACAAGCTTAGTAACCGACTCTGGCAGCACTGCGCATATCAGATTCGAATTGTGCTTGATTAGCACGGTATCTTTCTAGGGCTATTGAAGCGGCATTAGTTCTGCCCATAGCAAATCGGTCATAATATTCACGCATTAACTTATCTGGGTCAATTTTTTCAGCTGATGCTAATTTTGCACGAGCAGCTTTTTGCTCTGGGGTTCTGAATAGAATACTGGCATCAAGAAATTTTAAACCAAGGTTTCGGAAAGCGCCAAAAAATCCTTTAGCTTTTTCTCCTGAAGCTTTTTTTGAAGCATCAAGTTCAGCTTTTGCTTTTTCAACTTCTGAAAAAGCACTAAGAACTTCGAGTCTTTTATTGTCTTGAGCTACTTCTAAGTCGAATTTCTGCATGGCCAAGGTGTGCTCGGCTAGTTGAAGTTCAAGGTTTTCTAAGATTTGTTCTTGAGTTCTGATTTTGCTTATTAAACGACTACGTTCATTGGCACTTTTCATTGCTTCATCGTGGTTGTAACCTTCTGCACTATTTCTTTCCTTTGGTGAAAGTACGGCCATCTCTGGTAAAGCGGCTAATTCGCTTTTTAATTTTTCTAAAGAGACAGCTTCGGTTTGTAAACGTCCTGCGCAATCAACCTGTTTTGTCGCTTCCATCCAAGATAAATAGCGAGGACTTGTTTTATCCCAAGATGCTTTTACTTCTTTGGCTGCTTCAGGTGTTAACCCTTTTTTACGTGTCGCTGCTTCTTCACGGAAAAATTTATTAGCAGCTTGAAAACGTTCAGTTGCGTCTACAGCATAAACTGAGACTTGTTTACCCCAAAATACTGATTCTGGTGCATTAGCATCTTCACCCTCAACAACAGAAAGTTTTGGAGCTTCTGCTTCGCTACGTTTTTCTTCTGGCTCTAATTCTGTCTTTGGAGCTTCAGCTGGTTTAACAGCAGCTGATCCACGGAACATGTCAAAAATTCCCATAGAATTTTCAATTAAGTTAATTTTGAAAAGCTTATATACAAATTAATTATTACATATACAATTATAGCATACTTTTTATTATTTGTCAAACATTTTGTCTAAATTTAGTTAAAATTTTGCGAAATTATGAGAAATGAGTATAATTAAGCTGTTTATGGGAAATATATTTGACGCCATTGTTATTCATTTTGATGAGATTGGTTTAAAGGGGAAGAACCAAATTTTTTTTGTTAGAAAATTACAAACAAATATCGCACAAAGATTAAACACTAAGGTTCATATCGGCCCGAAAAAACTTATTGCTCTTTGGCCTAAAGATAAAAAGTTAAATGAGATTATTGATGTTTTAAAATGCGTTCCTGGTATTGCTTTTTTTGCCCCAGCAATTTTAGTCAAAAGTAAAATCGAAAAGATCGAAGATGTTGTTAAACAAATGATAAATTATTATAATCCACAGAGTTTCCGTTTCTCGGCGCGACGGGCAGATAAAAGTTTCCCTCTAGATTCGATGTCACTCAGTCGACATTTGGGAGAAAAGGTGTTGGAGTCATTTCCTAATTTAATTGTAGCTATGAAAGGCGCTGATTTGGAAATTCGGGTAGAAATAGATAAGGAACAAACTGCAATCCTCGGTGCTATCGAACGGGGACTGGGTGGGTTGCCCACTGGCTCAACCGGAGAATTATTGTGCTTGCTGTCCGGTGGTTTTGATAGTCCTGTTGCTGCTTATATGATGATGAAGCGTGGTGCTCATGTAAATTTTATTCATTTTTATAATCAAACCATTAATCAAAGTGGAGTAGAAGAAAAAATAAAAGATTTGGTAAAACAGTTAACACGATTCCAGGGGGAGTCAAAATTATTTTGGGTGCCGTTTGCGGATTTGCAACGTCAGGTTGTAAAAAATGTCCCAGCGGATGTCCGAATGATTATTTATAGAAGGTTGATGTTTAAGATTGCCGAGCGTGTGGCGATGGAAAATAAATACCTGGCACTGGTCACTGGTGATAACTTGGGACAGGTTGCCTCCCAGACTTTAGAAAACATGCATGTTATAGCGTCAGTCACCACAATGCTTAAGTTAACACCGCTCGCAGGTTTTAATAAAAACGAGATTATCAATCTGGCGCAAAATATTGGAACGCATGACATTTCTGTGCGTCCTTATGGTGACTGTTGTAGTCTGTTAGTGTCTAAACACCCGCAGACAGCGTCAAAGTTAGATTATATAAAACGTATTGAATTAGCGGCTGATATAGATGGTTTGTGTGAAAAGGTTGTCCAAGAAATTGAAATTCTAAAATTTTAATATGCCTTGTCCAAAAACAAATTTAGAAACATGTCGTTGTACTTATCTTGAATGTGATTTGCGCGGGAAGTGTTGTGCCTGTGTGCGTTATCACAGAGATAAAGATGAGTTGCCGGGGTGCTTTTTTTCAAAAGAAATAGAAAAAACTTACGACAGGTCCGTTAAAAATTTCATTAAAAACCATAAATAAATTATGGAGATACTAAAAACGTTAAAAGATTCTGATTTTGGTTTTGACGAGAAACCAGGGGAATTAAAATTGCGCGAAGCGGCACGTTCGGTTGTTGTGAATGATTTTAATGAGTTGGCTATATTGTATGTTTCCACCAAGAATTTTTATAAAATTCCTGGTGGTGGAGTCGAGGCGGGTGAGAATTATCTTTCTGCTTTAAAACGGGAAGTGCGAGAAGAAGCTGGTTGTGAGATCGAAGTTACAAGAGAGTTAGGTGCGATTATAGAATATAGAACGCATTTTAAAGTTTTACAAAAATCATATTGCTATTTGGCTAAAGTCGTGGGGAAGGTTGGCGCTCCACAATTTGATCCTGGCGAGTTAGCAGATGGCTTTGAGGTTAAATGGATGAGTTTAGCCGAGGCAGAGAAGCGTATTAAAACAGTCAAAACTGACGACTATCTGGGCCAGTTTGTAACTGATAGGGAATTAACAATTCTTAAAGAAGCCAAGAAATATCTATAGTAATTAAGTGAGATTCGTTCTCACTTTTTTATTTAGGGCAGGGGAGTCATTTAAAAGTAAAAAGTTATAAGCGAGATAAGTGGTAATGATTTTGTCTGTACAGCTGCTAGAGGCGGATAGTGTAGACTGTGGATAACTTTTGTCTTACTGCCCTATTAGTAATATAATTTAATTAGGAATTATTCTTGATTAGATTTTATAATCATATGGTTAATGAATTACAGCCAGTTCGTAATACTAATCAACGCCAACTTATTTTTGAATATTTACAGCGCACACTCACCCACCCAACCGCTGAGCAGATTTTTAATCAAATGAGAAAAGAATTGCCGCGAATCAGCTTTGGTACGGTTTACCGCAATCTTGATATATTAGAAAAACAAGGCTTGATTTCAACGGTAATTTATTCCAAGGAACACGTTCGATACCACTGCGGAGTCAACACTCATTCTCATTTTGTTTGTAATATTTGTGATCGAATTATAGACGTTGATGTAGAGGATCTTTTAGAACTTGAGCACCAGGTTTCCAAGCGATATAAACTTAAAGTTTTGAAACATAATCTTATTTTTTACGGACAGTGTGAAGTCTGTCAGAAACTTTATCGGTAAGGCAATTTTCCCTAATTTTGGCCACGTTGACTTTTGTTTGAATTTATGCTATAATTAGTATATATGAAGATAGCCTTTATTGGTCAAAAAGGTATCCCTATGAAGTTTGGCGGCGTTGAAAAACATGTCGAGCGTCTTGCTGTTGGTTTGGCTGAACGTGGCCATAAAGTTTATGCTTACACGCGGCCATGGTATACCCCAGCCAAACAAAAAGAATATAAAGGAGTAAAATTGATTTCTTTGAAATCACTTAATACCAAAAATTTGGATGCGATCACCCACTCCTTGCGTGCTAGTCTGGATGTCTTAAAGCGTAATTATGATGTCGTTCATTATCATGGTGTGGGGCCAGCTTTAACAGCCTGGATTCCAAAGCTTTTTAAGCCAAGTTGTAAGGTTGTTATTACATTCCATTGTATCGATAGGTTCCATCAAAAATGGGGTCGCTTAGCTCGTTGGGCACTTTATTGGGGTGAATGGGCTGCTGTGCATTTTGCGCATGACACCATTACTGTATCTAAAAATTTACAAAATTATTGTGCTGATACATATAGCGCTGATACTATTTATATCCCCAATGGTGTGGATAGAGTTCGCGAATCTTCTGCTCAAGTCATCAAAAAAAAGTACGGTCTAACTAAAGGGAGTTATATTTTGTTTATGTCACGTTTGGTTAGACATAAAGGCGCGCACTATTTGGTTAAAGCTTATAATGAAATTCAGACGGATAAAAAGCTAGTCATCGCTGGTGGCTCAGCTTTTACCGACGATTATGTTAATTGGTTAAAAAAAGAAGCTCAATACAACCCAAATATTATTTTTACTGGCAATATAACAGGTGGTAGTAATGAATGGCAGGAATTATATTCCAATGCTTATATGTTTGTTCATCCCTCAGAAAGCGAGGGGCTTCCGATTGTTATTTTAGAGGCGATGAGTTTCGGCCTGCCTGTTTTAGCTTCAAATATCCCAGAAAACATGGAGGCAATTGCGGGCGGATATGGATTTAGTTTTAAGAACAAAAGTGTCAATGATTTAAAAAAGAAATTACAATATTTATTGAGTTCGCCAGAAATAATAAAGCAAGTTGGTTTATCTGCGAAAGAACATGTTTTGGAAAATTATAATTGGAATGATATTGTTGTTTCAGTTGAACATGTTTATGAGGAGCTATTGCGTCGGAATGTAGTGCGTAGCTTTACTGGAAAAGCTATTCATCTAAAATAAAAAATGTTGCGGACAACGCATACGCGTTGTAGGGATAGGTCGTTCACCTTCCGAAGTCTCGTACGGAGGACAGGCGACCTGTCCCTATCGCACGTCCCGTGCGGCCGCAACATTTTTATTTTGTTGGGATTATTTTGGGATCTGGGCTAAACTTTTTGTTTTTTATACGCCATTGTTCGACGTATTGACCGAGCCCCTTTTTTTCGAGTTTGTTCTTGACTGATGTTCTTTTTTGTGACCAGTTTAAAAGGCTTTCAAAGTTAATTTTATATCTGCCTTGGACTACGATATATCTTAGTTCTTCGCGGTTTATGGCCCGTCTAATGGTGTGTGAATCAACCCCAAAGAGCCGAGCTGCCTCGGACACAGAAACTCTAATAGGATTTTTTTCTTGGTCCATATTTTGAGTAATTTGTCTACACCAGTGTATACAAATTTAACATTTTTAGTATATAGTGAGGGGCTTTTTTTGTCAATAGTTTTGAGCAAAATAAGCTTAATTTTGAGTTTTCCACGTTTACTTTTTGCTATTTATCGTGTATAGTAGGCAACATCAGCGGGTGGCCTTATCTACCCTGTTTGTAACAAAAATAACCTTTTAACGTCTTATTAAATGAGCGCCAATTCTTTACAAGAAAAATTTCTCATCTATAAGGTCCGACAAAATAAAGATGCAGAGGCTTACGGTAAGCTCTACGATTATTATGTGGACCGAATTTATCGCTTTGTTTATTTCAAAATAAACAGTCAGGAAGATGCGGAAGATATTACCTCAGAAGTCTTTTTAAAAGCGTGGGAATATATTAATACCACTAATAAAAAGATTGAAAACTTTAATGCCTTGATCTACCGGGTGGCGCGAAATTCTGTAATCGATTATTACCGTAACAGAAAGATAAATGTAAGTACTGATGATGAAGAAAATTTAATCCAAATACAAGACAAAGTAAATGTAGCTGAAAATGTTGATCAAGTATTGGACAGAACAAATATTGAAAAGTTATTGAGTAACTTAAAAGAAACGTACCGGGATGTAATTCTTCTGCGGTTTATCGAAGATTATAGCATTGCTGAAATCTCCGAAATAACGGGTAAGTCTAAGGCTAATGTCCGAGTATTATTACACCGCGGCATCCAAGCCTTAAAAGAAATAAGCGAGGGCTAATAAAATGGACAAGATTGTTGAACAACTTAAAGAACTTAAGCAAATCAAACCACGTGCTGAATGGGTAAATTCTTCACGCGAACTTTTGTTGTCTCAAATTAGCGCTCAGTCTGAAAATACAAAAACTTCTTTTACTGGCAATGTTTGGTTTTTGACCAAGTCAGTCGTGCCAACTGGCCTTTTACGTTTTGTGGCCCAGCCAATTGGTGTTTTGAGTTTAATTATTGCCACTGTAGTTGGGACTGGGGTGCTTGGCGTTAACGCTTCTAGAACAAGCTTGCCGGGCGATTTACTTTATCCTGTTAAATTAACTTCAGAAAAAATATCAATATCTTTAACTATTAATGATAGTAAAAAAGCTGAAAAGCACATTGAGTATGCAGAAGAGCGAGTAAAAGAGTTGGAAGCGGTTTCCGAACAAGCATTAGGTGTTAATGAAAAAAAAGATAAAATGATGCAGGCTGTTTCTGGTTTGGTGGATCAAATGGAACAAGTGCAGACACAATTAGATAAAGTTAAGGACGCAGGCGTTTCGGGCGCTAATGCTAATAAGGTTATCGTGGAAGTTGCTTTGGGTGTAGACAAAAGAGCTGAGCAGATAAACCAAAAAATTGCAGTTAAAAAAGAAGAATATAAGCAAGATGTAGAATTAGAAAATGTCTTGCGCGAAGCTCAGGCTAGCACAAATGTGACGAGCGTAAAAGCAGTTGAGGTGGTAATTAAGGGAGTAGAAAAGTCACCTGTAGAGTTGCCTACAAAGGAAATAATGAATGTAATTCAAAAACAGATAGAAAACACAGCTGTTCGTGTTGAAGAAATGAAGGCTTCAATCGAGCGTGTTGGCGTTAAAGTAAATGAAGCTCAGTCTGTGCCAGCAACAACCGAAACCAACAATGAAGCCGTCAATCCAGTCGATGTTATTGTGACAATTAAGGATAAGCCAACTGCAGCTACCTCCTCTCTTTCAGAGGCGCAGGCTTTATTGAATCAAGGCGATTTAACAAAAGCTATTGAAATGATTAAGAGTACTGTTGATATAACTAATGCAGTAAAAACAACTGTTACTCAAATAGAAGAGACCCTTGTTGCACCTGCTCCTGTGGCGAGTAGTCCAGCTGAGACTACAGCTCCAGAATCAGTTGAAGAAAAAACAAGTACGGATGTTATTATTCAACCAACTAATTAAGTTATTATTTATAAATCCTAAAGAACTCTCTTTGGGTTGTAGTAACCTAACAGGTCGAGGGGCCTCAAAACCTCGGTTGCTGCATAACTAAAATATAAAAGGGAGTGTAAATTGTTTCTATCTATAGAGGAAACAATTCATACTTCCAAAAGAAAGATTTAAATTAAAGTATGAAAAAAGTTCTAGTCATGAGTGTCGTTTTAGCTACACTCGTATGGACAATGGGCTTGGCTGCATTTGTTCCAGCCGTTTCAGCTGCTACATTATCAGCTGGCGACTTGATCAAGGGTAGCGGTCCAGCTGTATATTACTATGCAGCTGATGGAAAGCGTTATACTTTCCCTACATTGTCAACATACATGACTTGGTATTCAGATTTCAGTAAGGTTAAAACCATTACTGACAGCGAATTAGCTGCTATTTCATTGGCAGGTAACGTAGTTGTAAGAGCTGGTACAAAGTTAGTTAAAATCGATACAGTTCCAAAAGTTTTCGCTGTAGAACCTAAGGGTAAATTATTGTGGGTTGATTCAGAAACATCTGCTTCTACACTTTATGGTGCAGAATGGAATAAGAGAATTATCACTATTCCAGATGGCTTTTGGACAAACTACACAGATTCAGGTTTGACATTAAGTGGTACTACATATCCAGAAGGACAGCTTGTTAAATGGGCTGGTTCAACAAACGTCTACTATGTTACTGGCGGAAAGAAAGCTTTGATTTCTTCAGACGCTGCTTTTGCTGCTAACATGTGGAAGACTTCTGATATCGTTACTGCTCCTGCTGCAATCACAATGACAGATGGCACAGCTATCTCAGCTGTTGTTCCAACTTACGTTGATGTTTCACAGGGTGGTGGCGCTGGTTCAACAACATTACCAACAGGCGCTGGCACTTTAACAGTCGCTTTGGCTGGTGATACTCCAGCTGCTTCTCCTGTTGCAACTAATGGTGTTGCCAACTTCATGAAGTTTGGTTTAACAGCTAATGGTGCTGCAATGACTGTTTCTAAAATCCTTGTAACAAAGGGTGGTTATTCAGCAACTGGTGATGTTGAAAACATTAAGATTACTGATTTAAGCGGAGTTGCTTTAACAAATTCAACAAGCTTAAACACAAACGGCACCGCTTATTTGACATTCTCTCCTGCTTTAACATTAGCAGCTGGTGAAACACGTTATTTCTTTGTCAAATCAGGTGTTATTACTGGCGCTACTACTGGTGGTACAATCTCTTTTGCTATTGCTTCATCTGCCGATGTTACTTCATCAGCAGCAACAGTAGCAGGAAATTTCCCTGTCCAAAGTAATGCCATGAGTATTATTTCTGTAACAATTGGTAGCGCAACTGTTTACGCTGATGGTACTGTTACAAATACCACTCCAGATTCAGGTGACACCAATGTTATTGTTAATAAATTCAGAATTGAGGCTGGCACTACGGAGGCCATCACAATTGAATCAATTTCTTTGATGGAATCTGGTACTGCGTCTTTATCAGATGTTAAGAACATCGAACTTTGGAGTGTTACTCAAAACAAATCATTGGGTGAGGTTGCATCTTACGACACTAATGGCAAAGTTAGTTTTACTAACTTAAACATCGTTGTTGGTAAGGGCGAAATCCATCGCTTTGTTGTCCGTGAGGATATCGTAAGTGGCGCTAGCTTAACAACTAACGCTGATTTAACTGACGGAACTGATGTCTTAATGTCAGTAAAGGGTAACGCATATGGATTCTATATCTCACCAACAGTTGGTGGCGGTTGGAACGGTAAGGGTGCTGCTGACCAGGTTATTAATGCTGGTTCATTATCAATTTCAAAGGCAACGAGCACACCAGCAACAGGTAAAATTGCTGAAGCTCCAGACCAATTGTTAGCAGTTTTTGATTTCGATGCTAAAGGCGAAGAAGTTAAAGTCTCTGCTTTCAAGGTTAACTTCACAATGACTGGTACTGCTGATGGTGCTGACCTTATCTCTTGTAAGTTATTAGACAAGGATGGTAATTTGGTTGCTGGACCAGTTGATGGTACAGATGCTAATGACTATGTAAACTTCACTGATACTTTTATTGTTCCTGTTGGAGTAAATAAGTATTCAATGAAGTGCCGTGTCTTTGATAGCGATTCAAATGATTTTAATGGCGGTGCATCATGGCAAATGGTTGCTGATTCTGCCAATATGACAGCTAAGGGATATACTACAAACGATACAATTGTCCCAACTGGCGTTGCAACTGCAAACCCAATGACAGTAGCTACAGCAAAATTGGTTGCTACTACTCTTGGTACTCCAGCTGCACAAAGCATTGCTCCTGGTTTAGCTAATTTCGTTTTTGCAACATTCTCGTTAGATGCAGCAAATTCTGGTGAAAACGTAAATGTTACAAACATCGTTTTAGAAGACACTGTAACACACTCAGGTGCTACAGAAGGTAATGCAGAAGACATTGACAATGTTGAAATCTGGTGCGACATGACCAGCGCTTCAAGTGAACGTGGTGATGTCTATGAAAAACTTTTCACTAACAGTGAATCTTGGACTGGTACTGGCGATGGCGACGACACTCTATCAATGAATTTCAATGAAACTCTTGTTATCACAAAAAATTCATTCGTTAAGTGCGCTGTTGTTGCAGATTTAGCTTCTGGTGCTGCTGTTAATGAAAAACACACAATTAGCATTGACAATGATGAGAATGATGTTTCAGCTACAGGTGCTGATACAGGTTCAACTATTACAGTTGCTGCTGCAGGTGGCAATGGTCAAACTATGACTGTTGCAGCTAACGGCGCTTTAACTATAACGGTTGATTCAACTTCTCCAAAGGCTGCTATTCTTGTTTCAAGTGAACAAAAGCAAACTTTGGGCGTCTTCCGTTTGGCTGCTGATTCTGTCGAATCTTTAGATTTAGACGAATTAACAGTCACTGATGATGGAAGTGATACTGGCGTTGCTATGTACTACTTCTATAGTAATAAGCGCGCTGATGGCGTTGCTATTACTGAACCTATTGCCACTAAACCAGGTGGAGCTACAGCACAAGCGGTTATCACTGATGGTACTGTAACTATCCCTGCAAGTGGTTATGTATTGATTACTGTTAAGGGTGACGTAAGTTATGTTGATGGTACAACTGTTGATAACGCTGCTACTGTCAGAGCTACAATCGCTCTTGGTACAGATGTTGATGCAACTGGTTTATCATCTGGTTCTGCTGTTACAGGTGGCGGTAATTCATATGATGCTGCTATACACAGATTATACGAAGCTCGTCCTATTGTAACTAAGGACAGCAGTTCTCCAAGTGGCACTATCGGTACTGGTGTTAGCACTTTGGTTGCAGTCTTTAAGATTGACAACACTTCTGGCACCAAGGACGTAGTGATGTCTGCTGCTGGCGACAATGATATGGTATTCAACCTATCTGGCGCTGCTTCAGGAGCCTCTTGTGCTGGTGGATGTGCAGTAACTTTCAAGGATAAGAATGGCAATTTATTGTCAGATTCTGCAACAGCTGTTGACCTAGGTGGTTCTATTGCTGTTACAGATCTTAACCTCGACTTTACTGATGGCACATTAACTGTTCCTGCTGGTGATTACGAGTTGATTAAGGTCTATGCTGATACCACAGACTTTACAACTGCTGGTAACTCATTACAGGTATGGTTAGATGATGTTGCTCCTGCAAACTTCTCATGGGGTATTGATAGTACAGCTGGTGGTACTACACAGGTTATGGAAACAGCTGACATTACTTTCCGTGGTGATATCTATGCTAATACACTTGGTAAATAATCAAGTCTATCTAGTATAAAAAGAGTGCCTCTCCGCTATGTGCGGGGAGGGCTCTTTTTTTTCTTTTAAATCTGTTATAATAAAGGAAAGAATAAATTTATCTTGAATATGAAGAGACTAATGATTCCTTTGTTATTATTGATTTTTGCGTTGCCTGTTTGGGCTTTAGATGATAGCTTATTTGAAAAAACAGATGTCCCGACAGCAACTTGGTATATAGCACAGTTTGATAAACTAGCCCTAGACGTTGTTATTCCCTCTGGTAATGGTGGAAATGATACTCTTAAAGCCTTAACAGTACTAAATAATGGAACAGCTTATTATGCCCATGGATTGCAAAATTTACGTTTGTGGGTTGATGCTGGGGCTCCTGGTTTTCAGGGCTGGGGAATTGATAAGGATTTGGGCCCAGGTAGCACATCAGGTATGCAAAATAGCTGGAATTGGACTGATTTAAATGAAGGGTTGGGGGCTAATGGCAAAAGATTTTTTGTTAGCGCTGAAATGTGGCCTAATGCGCCTGCTTCTGCTATCAACTACACGGTTCAGTTATTAATTCCAGAATTAGTTGATGCAAATGGTAATGGGGTCTATGATCCTGATGACCAAGGCGTATTTTTGGAGTCAAAAAATAATGGCCCAACATCAAGCTATTTGCTGAATGTCTCAAGTCAAATTATTAGTTATTCAAACCTTGATGTGGAGGGACCAAAGGTAATTATTTCTAACTTGACGGAAAATCAAGTCGTAACGACGGGTTCTTATGTAATACAAGGGCAGGCACGCGATCAGGGTAAGTCTTCGGCTGAATTTGTAAAAATAAAAATATCTAAAGTCGGTGGTGCTTCGGGTGATTTTGATTTGGTTGAGTCTTTGACAGATAACTTTAGTAATTGGCAATATAAATGGATTAATATTGCGGACGGTACATATAAAATTTCAACACAATCGCAAGATTTTTTGGGGTATGTGTCATCGACTTCAGCTATAACGGTTATTGTAAATAAGGGGGGGGAGCTTTCACAACAGTATTCATCTGTTAGTGTTGATCAAAATACGGCAGTGGCCAATGGAAGTGATACGATAAATATCAATGTTATTTTGAAAAATGGGAATGATTATCCACTTAAGGAAAAAACGGTTTATTTAAAAGAAATTAGACCTAACGGTGATTCTATTATAAAGACATCTGGTTCTGGCCAAACGGGTAAAGTAGTTTTTGCTCTACGAGCATATGAGCCTTCAACTGGGGTCTACAAGGTTACTATGGATGATGAACAAGTCGGTAATAATTTTAATCTTTCTTTTGTGGAGAAGAGCGCAAATGATTCTAGCGATTACACAGAAGGACGTTGGATTAAAATTCAAGGCCACCCAGCAGTATATTTTTTAGATGCCGATAATGTGCGGCATGCTTATCCTACGCAAGCAGTTTGGGAAAGCTATTTTGGCAATGATTTTTCTAAGGTGGAGATTGTTTCGGCCACAGAAATGGCTAATTATACCTTGGGTAAGAATGTGACTTTTAAAATTGGGACTTTAATGAAATTACCCACAATTCCAAAAGTTTATAAAGTAGAAAGCGGTGGTGTTATTAGATGGGTAATTTCAGAAACTATAGCACGTGCGTATTTTGGACTCGACTGGGCTGATAAGATAAGGACTATTCCGGATTCATTTTTTACAGATTACAAAGAAGGCGCTGATATTTACTAGATAAAGTTATCCACAGCTGTCGACTTAGGTCGACAGCTTTTGTTTTTGGCTGAATTTTAGAGTGCATCAGGTGTCGGAGCGGTCAGTCAAAATTACCTCGGAGTTAAAAGGCTATTATGAAACAATAAGAGTAAGCAAAACTAGGGTTTAATAAATGTAATTATTAGTATGGAGAAAAAAATGAATGCTAAAAACCCAGCATTACAGACGGGAACTGAATGCGGGGTGCAGTCAAAACAAAACTCAAAGTTTACCAGACCATTAAGACAAAAGGGTGGAATTTACTTTTATGCAGGTTCCATAACTAGACGTAAAAATGTCTTTGTTACGCCTGAGTACATTAACTTGTTAGTTAATGCTTTTAAGTATTCGGAATTGAAAAAAGATATAAAAAATTTGGCCTATGTTGTGATGCCTAATTTTTTCTATTGGATTTTTAAGTTGAGTGATTTGCAAGATGATCCAGTTAATATTTTTGGTGAAGTAAAGCGAGATGTCGCGCGTGAGGTCATTAACAATTTAAAGATGGAAACAAAGAATGGTGATTTTGCACTAGATCCGATTATGAAAGGGAATAAACAAGTGGCCCGTTCTACTCCGCAACGTATCTTAGCGACCTTTGCCGAAGAGGCCAAAAAGTATGAGAATAAACGTTATCGAGTTTGGACACCCAAGACCGAGTTGCGTTTGATTGATAGTGCTGAATTATTGCAAGAAAAATTGGCCTTGTTGACCAAGGCTCCAGCTAATGAGCGTTGGCAATTGGTTAAGGATGCAAAAAAATATCCGTATTTGTATTTAGCAGAAGATCTAGCGCAATTATCTTGTGAGGAGCTTAAAAGTTATACTCTGAATCTTTTAGAAACGGTCACTTATTCCAATACCTAGTTTTTGCCCATATCTAATTCATTACACCCCGCCGCTTTTATGCGGCGGGGTACAAGGGAGTTATGACAAAAAGAATATGTCTGATTGTGTTTTGTGTCTTAATTACTATGAGTATGAATATCCCTTTAGTTTCCGCGTCCATAGTTGATAATAGTATTGCCGCCACTACAGTGCAACAATTTTATTTTTTTGACTGTGAGGATATGGATTGTCGAATGTGGTTAGAAGAAATGATCACAAGCGATTCTCTGAATGGCCAGAACAGTTCTGCTTCTATATCTGAAATCATTACAGAGACTGTTAATGAGGAGCCCTCGGCTATTGATGTTTCTGCTGGTAACACTGCAGTCGTTAATTTAGTCCCTGCTGTATTCCATTCGGTTCGTATTAATGAAATTGTCTCGGCGGTCGAAACAGGCGAGAAAGAATGGGTGGAATTGTATAATAATAGCACGGGTGTAATTAATCTAAAGGATTGGTTTATCGAAGAGGGCGGTGGTACAAAAACAATTTTAGCAGGTGAAATTGAGGCCGCGGGATATTTAGTTTTTGAGACTAAAAACTTGAACAACAGTGGTGATATTATTTATTTAAAAGATTCGACTGGGCAGATTATCGATCAGGTTGTCTATGGAGACTGGAATGATGGCAGCCCTGTGGATAACTTTTTAGCCAGTGGGAAAGGGGAGTCATTGTCGTTAATTAATGATTCCTATGTGATTAATCCAAATATTACTAAAGGAGCGATAAACAGATATGAACAATTAACTGTTGTATCTGATCCAGTAAATGAAGCCAATGTGATTGTAGAAAAACAGACGACTTCCCTACCACCTGACATCGTAGAGACAGAGATAGCGGTGGATGCCGGCGCCGCCTTGCCCATAACTTTGGACCCGCCAATTCCCTACCAGTTTTCGGATGATATTTTAATCAATGAATTCTTGCCGGCGCCGGACAACTCTGAAGAATGGATTGAGCTGTATAATCAAGGTGAGGTTGACGTTGATTTGCGTGGTTGGTCCATTGATGATGCGGTTGGTGGAAGTGCTCCATATATTATTGCAGAATCGTTGGTTATTAAGTCAAAGGGATATCTTGTGTTGTCTCAATCTCAAACAAAAGTTCAACTAAATAATTCCTCCGACGAGGTTAGGCTTTTAGATCCAGAGCAGAGAGTTATTGATTCGGTTTCCTATGTTGGGTCTCATGTAAACACGAGTTGGTCGAAAATAGACACAAGTTGGCGGGAGACTGAATTAATAAGTCCTGGGGTAGCTAATGCGGAAAGGCTAATTAATGAGATCCAAACCATGGTTGTATCAACAGAGACCGAGGAAAATAATGCGTCATATAAAAGTGTTACTGTGAGCGAAATTTGTGCACTCGATTTACGTACGCAAATCAAGGTTGAGGCTGCGGTAACAGTTTTACCTGGTACTTTTAGCAAGAATACTATCTATGTTCAAGATGAAACAGGGGGAGTTCAAGTTTATTTTGAATCGGCAACTTGGCCTGAATTGGCACTGGGACGAGAAGTGATTGTGACGGGAACCGTGTCGCAGAGCTTGGGTGAAAGAAGGATCGTAATAAAAAATGATGCCGATATTTTTGTAAAACAATCTTTGGCTTTGATTGCCCCATTCAAAATTAACAGTTCTTTGCTTAGTCCAGTTTTAGTTGGTAACTTGGTCGAATTAGAGGCAACATTGTTTGAAAAAGATGGTAATACCCTATTTATGACTGATGACGGCGGTGGGATGAAGGTTTACTTGAAAAAGGGTGCGCAAATATCAAGTTCTTTGTTTGAAGTAAATGATAAATTGAAGATTGTTGGTGTTTTAGTCCTGAATAATGGTGAATATTTATTACAACCGAGAGCTGAGGCAGATATTGTAAAAATTGATAGCCAAGTTCCGGTGGAATTAAGTAACGGAGAGGCTTTATCTGCAGGAATTGTGTCCAGCGACAACAGTGGGGATATATTTAAATTGCTTGGTGTCGCGACAATTGTTTTAGCAGTTATTAATGTGGGCTTGTTGATGTTAAAACGGGTTAATAAGAGAAAATTAAAAAGTCTTTGGTATAGATTTAGAGGCTTTGCTGAGAATTAGTTGGTCTGACTTGCCGCGAAATGAGCCTTTCGGCTCATTTCGCGGTTTTTATTTAACGTGTAACAACCTTGCTTGTGTATAAACTTTGTTGGAAGTGGTAATTTGTGTTATAATTAACTTAAATAAGATAACTTCGATGCGTCATCGATTATCGCAAATTTTACATTATTTAGGAAGTAAACTTCAAGCCTTCTTTGAGTTTGTTAAGTTTGTTTTTGTGCCGAGAAAGAAATATTTTATGGTGCTTACGTCTTTAGTTTTAGTTGTAAGCATCTTTTTTATTGGTAAAAGTGTTCGCGCGGATTTTATCGATTCTGTAATGAATTTAGTTAATTATCTTCTTTATTTATTCGCTTGGTGTTTAGGTTTTATTGCCATGAAGATTTTTGCTCTTGTGGTAGCTGTCTGCCAATACAATAGCTTTGTTACAGCCCCTGCAGTTACAAAGGCCTGGGTTCTAGTTCGAGACGTTTGTAACATGGGCTTTGTGGTCATCCTATTGATTATTGCTTTTGCGCAAATTTTAAATGTACAAAAATATAGTATTAAAGCATTACTACCAAAAGTATTGCTAACAGCAGTTTTGATAAATTTTAGTAAGTTATTGTGTGGGTTGATGATAGACGTAGCACAGGTCGCCATGATGACATTTGTAAATGGGTTTCAGGCCACAGCAGGTGCTAACCTGGTTAATGGGTTGGGGCTAACAAAACTATTACAAATGAGCGAAGAGCATTCGCAGGGAACTGCTAAGGCCAACGCCCCAACGGCTTCACAGGTTACTTTGGCTTTGATCTTAGCTATATTTTTGCTAATTGCGATGTGCTTTGTTATGTTTTTCATTGCTGTTTTGTTGGTCATGCGTATTGTAACCATTTGGTTTTTAGTAATTGTTTCTCCGGCAGCGTGGGCATTTGGTATGTTGCCAATGGGTTCTGGTAAATATAATGAATGGTGGCAAAAATTCGGTTGGACGGTGGCGGTTGGTCCTTTTATGGCTTTCTTTTTATGGATATCGTTGTTAGTTATGTCTAACCCGGGTGAAATGCTTGGTAACATGAATCAAATAAATGCTGATATAGAGAAAAAGGGTGGTAATGTTCCTTTGGTAGGAACTTTGGATAACCTAGCACAAGCTGCTATGGGTTTGGCCTTATTGATGGCGAGTTTAGTAGCGGCTCAAGAAGCGGGTGGAGCGATGGCCTCTGTGGCTAGCAAGGGACAAGCCGCAGCTAAATGGGGTATGCAGAAGTTTACTGGGGTACAGGCTGTTAAGGAAAGAGGTGTGGCTGTCGGTAAGGGCTTTATGGAAAGACAAGAAGCTAAGAAACAGGCTCAAATGGATTGGTGGAAACGTGGTGGTGCGAAGGCTTTTGCGGTTAAGGAAAAGGGGGTTCTTGGGGTAAAAAAAGGTGTGGCAATGAGCACTTCTGCTGTAAAGGGAGCTATTGGTGGAGCCGCTGGACGTCGTGGTTCCGATGCCGCACGTGCAGCAGGTGGCGGACTAGCTGGTTTTAGGGCACGCTTAGGTGCTGGTATGCAAAACGCAGCTGAGAAGGCGGCGGCCACAAAAAAATATGGGAGGTTTGGGACTATTAATCAAGTCATGGCGCATGAGACAAATCAGTCTTTACACGAAGCAAAAAATAAAGAGGCAAAGGCAGCTTTGGCTGCTAAGGGTATTGAGTCTACTGAAGATATGCGGGCAATGGTTCAATCTGGACAAGGCTCAAAAACTGAGAGAAAACAAGCTTTACTTGCTTTGTCTGAACGTGGACAACTCGATAGAGCAATGGCAGAACAAGGTAAGGCTATGATGTCTGGTGACAAGGCCAGCGAGGATGCGTTTGATGCTAACATGAAGAAGAAACAAGCTAATTTAGCTTATAATTTAACACCACAACGTGATGCCGCTGGTAATATCCCTCCTGAAGAAGCGACGAGATTGGCTGCAGAACAAGCAAGATTTAATAGGGATGTCCAAACAGGGGCTATTGATTTGAAGTCTCAGGATGTTTCAGCATATGAGGATGTAGATTTTATGGCGGCTGCTCATACTGCATTGGGGTCGAAAGCCTTTAGCGCTGATATGAAGAAGGTAGCTGAAAAGAGTGACAGACATAAGCAGGCAATTTCTAATACAATGCAAAGTCCAGCTTTTGCTGGCCAAGTTATTGCTCCTTTGCAGGCAGATGTTGTCGCAACTCAAGCGGCGCTGACAGCTGCTACTGCAGCCGCAACTGCTGCCCCGGCGGATCCTGCTGCCCAGCAGGCTTTGGCAGAGGCTAGAGCAGCTGAGTCACGCGCAAGGGCTAGCCTGAACGGTGTTACTAAAGCTATGGCGGCAATTACTGATGATTTAGAACAAGCCTTTGCACGTAGAAACCCCGATGGATCTATCCAAACTGATGCCGCTGGAAATAGGATGCTTAATAATGAAGCTTTGGGACAACATGTTGCAAGTTTGTCAGTAAAAGACCTGGCCAAATTAAACATTACGCCTGCTATAAGTGGTGCTGTTGCACGAAACATGAGTGCTCAAGATTTGAATAATTTAGCTAAGTCTGGTGAGGAAGGATCAAAGCGAAAAGTTAAGCAAATTTTTGATAGCATGCAGTCTTTTGTAAATACTCCAAGCGCTGACCCTGCAACCATTGCAGAACAAGAAAGGGTCTTGCAGCAGTTGCAAGGCATTGCAAATCAATCTGAAGCTAAGGGTGCTTTAAGTCGGGATGATTTAGCTGCAGTTGATGACACAAGAGCTGCGTATGAGACACGACATCCCCCACAACCAACAAGAGAAGACGAAATACAAAGAATGAGTAGTGCTAAGGGATTAATGAATATTAGAGTTGATGCAACAAACAGAGTTCAGGTGGCACAGACTATTACAGTTGGTCAGCTTGGTAAATTAGCCTCGTCCGAAGAGCCCGGTGCTGGTGCAAAATTGAACGAAGTTGTTAATCATATGGCCGATGTTTTGTCTTCACGAAGTGTGTCTGGAACAGACGCCGATGCTTTGCGAAGTAAATTGGATGCTTTATTGGCTCGAGCAGACATTGCTGATAATTTACAAGATAGAATTAGAGAAAATGTGCGTTCGGCGGTTCGTCCACGAATAATTACATAAGAGATATGATAGCAAAAAAACAAGCAGTAAATGTCTTCGGGCAGATTATTATCCCGGACGAGGTCAATGGGCTAAGAAATTGCGATTTTGCCGATAAGCTTAATATAGACATGGTACGTGATTTTAAGCTGACGATGATACAGCTTTCTTCTATCGCTGACATAGTCCATGATGTTTTTTATAAAAAAATACCAGTTGATGACTTAGAGAAACAGATTTCAGTTGCGTTGTCTTTTGATAAAAAAACAAGTTTTGACTTAGCTAAAGAAATTTGTATAAAAAGATTATTAATAGTAGATAAAGAATGGTTTGAGGGAGCGGTTTCAAGGAAGTTGGTTCAGATGGGTGATAACCCAGATGATTATGCAGCCTTTCTAAGCGAATACCGCCGTGCCTACGAAGAAGAAAAGCGAGTGGAATCTGAAATGGAAAAAATTCGACAAGAAGAAGAAAAAGAAGAATCTTCAAGTGATTACGTAGCCGAGAAACTAGCCGAAGCACCTAAAGTAATTACAGATCCAGAAGAAGAAAAACAAGCCGCCAAACAAGGTTTCTCTCAATACTTGGTTTCGGTGTTAATGGCTGATGATTACGCACTAAAAATTGATTTGAATGTTCGTATTATAACTTTGTTTTTAGGCGATGAAAGCCATAATTTTCAACGAGAACTTTTAGACGTCTTGTATCAAAACCAAGAGACCTTGACCACAAATCCAATTCAGTTAAAAACCGAAAAGGTCCCACCAACTGTGGGTAATTGGCTCAAGGATTATGTGGCCTTTGTGGGGATTGATGAAGTTGTGAGTACTATTAAGAAAGCGCAATATTTTACCCAATCAGAAAATGTTAAAGTACTCAGTCCAGAAGATAAAGAAAAATTAGAAAAATTATTGGATTTGTACGTTAATATTAAGAACTTTTATGAAAATTCGACTAAATATGATTTAGAAGAGGTCGCTATCTTCCCTTTTACAGCCAAAGAACAAGAAGACTTTCTTAAGGAGTTAGAAGGCACTCAAACAGCTGGAGTAGAATCTGGCACAGTTGGTTCCGCTGACAAGCCCAAGTCAATTGAGGATCTGCTTCAAGAAAAAGTAGTTGAAGAAAAGAAAGTTGCGGTTGAAAAAGAGGTAATAGAGCAAAAAACTAGAAAAGAATACGATAAAGTCGCTGATATTTTTGAAGAAGTTTTGTTGCGTCGTCAACGCTATGAAATTATTGCTTGTTTGGAAATTTTGGCTGAAACAGGTGCCTTGGCTAACCTTTTAGCTAAAGACTCTCGTTTTAATTCATTGCTGTTTGGTTACTTTAAACGAAATAATCTCCAGGCAGAGGAAGTTGCTTTTAAACAGGATCCTTACCAACCAAAGCAGGTTCAGCATTTCTTAAAATATATATTTTTAGAACGTTTAGGTCTGTCCGAAAGTGATGGCGCACGTTGGGTCGTTCGACTGTCCAATGTTTTTAGAAATGTGGGGTCTCTCTCTTATGCTCAATTGGCTTATTTGGATTTAAGCGATCATAAATTTAAATGGACGGAGGGTCTATGACGGATTTTGATCTTTCAAGTTATACCTTGGTAAAAGACAAAGATGGCCAGCTCAAATATTACAAAGATGGTCAGTTTTTTAGTACTGCGGAGATTGAAGCTTTAATTAAAAAAAGTGCAGAAAAGGAACAAGCAGTTGTTAAGAAGGTTGAACTCAAACCAGTTTTAACTTTAGAGCAAAAGAAAAATTCTTTGCCACCGCCGGTAAGAGCGTCAGTAGAAACGCCCAATAAACCACCGATAAATCCAGTCTTGCAGAGTCAAAGAAGTGCAGATCAAAAAGCGATAGAAGAAAAGGTTCAAGATATTATTACCAAATTAAAAATTTCTTTTTCTGATGAAACTATACAGAGACGTTTCGTTAATATTTTAACAACTTTTTTCCGTGGAATCCGTGGACAAAAGGAAATTGAGTATGCTCTTACTCTGCCTCGAGTTAGCGGTGGTATGGAATTGCCAGTTGATAAGGCTAAGCTGATTTGTTCCTTATTGACTCAACATCACGAAGAATTAGGGAAGACAAGAAGTGAAATTACCACTAAGGCTTTAGATGATTTACAGCCATTGGTTGATATAAAACATAGGCTTACGCCACCGCCGCCATCTGTTTATAAACCTGAGTTAGCGGCTCGCCCTGTAGCACCACCAGTTAGAACTATGGCTCGGCCAGCTATTGTTAAGCCTGTAGCAAATGCAGCTGCATCATCAACCCGTCCTGCGATAACAGATATAAAAACAACACAACGAGTTTTGGCTGGTCCTTTAGAAGAATTGGAATATATGACACTCGATGATTTTAGAAAATTAGGACGGAACGAATCTGAAATCCGCGAGGAAGTTTTAGAAAGAGTTATGCTTTTGGCTGATCAATCATTAGTAAAAAAAATTCAAGGTATTAAGGCTTGGCGAAAATCTCCAGTTTTTAAAATGTATTTAATGTTAAATTTAGCTGGTATTCAAGAAGGGAAAAGTATCGTCTCGATTATTGAAGAAAAGCAGCACCAGCACGAAGACTGTTTGACTCTTAGTGAATACGAGGTAATAAATGAATTAAATAATAAGCTAAGAATGTAATGAGGCAGTACTTGGTTCCACAATTTATTGATGTAGAAGACAAAATTATTGGGCCGATCACAACAAGACAGTTTGTGCAGATGCTTATAGCTATTTTGCTAGCTTTTGTTTTGTATAAAGCATTAGCATTTTTATATTTTATTTTTTTTGGCATCATTGAAATTGGCTTAATATCTGTGTTGGCCTTTGCTCGGGTTAATGGGCGACCTATTCACTTTTTTCTATTAAATTTTATCCAAACAAGTAAACGCCCGAATATGCGCATTTGGAATCGTGAGTCATTTGTTCGTAATGTCCAGTATGTTCCCTCTGGACTTAAGGAAAAAAATGAAAACTATGCAGCCAAGGAGCCTGTCTCTGGTTCTCGCTTACGAGATTTAACTTTAGTTATTAATACCGGAGGTGTTTACGAATCAGAAGAATAGTTATATTTATATAAAATGATATGCAGAGTAAAAAATTAGCCGGAGCCAAACCGAGACAATCAACGCAAATGTTTTTGGATATCGCAGAAATAAAAAATGATACTGTAATTTTAAAAGATGGAACTTTGCGAGCGGTTATGATGGTTTCTAGCATCAACTTTGCTTTAAAGTCAGAAGAAGAACAGGAAGCAATAGTCTCTGGTTATGTTACTTTTTTAAATTATTTGGATTTCCCGATTCAAATTATGATTCAATCACGTCGTTTGGACATCGATAATTATTTGAAGCGTTTAGAAGAAGCAGAACGTGATTTAACTAATGATTTATTGAAGGCACAAATAAATGACTACAAGGCCTATATTCAGGAGCTCATTGAATTGGGTGATATTATGACTAAGAACTTTTTTATTGTTGTCCCTTTTAGTCCTATTGAGGCGCGTAGCAGTGGCTTTTTTAGTCGACTCTCAGCCGTGCTTTCCCCGACTAAAATTATTCAATTAAAGGATGATAAATTTAATAAGTTTTTGCACGACTTGAACCAACGAGTAGAACATGTGCGTATGAATATTTCGAGTTTGGGTTTAAAAACAGTTCGCCTAGATACACAGAGTTTAATAGAATTGTATTATAATGTGTATAATCCGATTGTTTCTCAAACACAAAAGTTGGCCAATTTACAAAATTTGAGAGTTGACGAATAACTTAATATATATGTTTAAACCAGGTGATGTTGATAAACAACCTTTAACCTCGGCTCCGCCGCCTGAAGCGCCCAAAAGCGAAGCGCAAAAAGAGCAAGAACTTAAAGCAGAATCATCTTCGCAAAAGGTGGTGTTAGAGCAAGAAAAAGTCTACCGCAAGGGGATTAGTTCTGTTTTAGACATAATTGCACCTGAAGCATATAAGGTTAATTCTAATTCAGTTCAGATTGGGGATATGTGGGCTAGAACACTTTTTGTTATGGGCTATCCACGTTATATTGGTGTTGGTTGGTTTGCGCCTATTATTAACTATAACGCGACTATTGATATTAGCATGTTCTTTTACCCCATGAAGTCAGAAATTGTGCTTAAACAGTTGCGTAATAAAGTGGGTGTTTTGCAAGCACAGCTTATGACTGACGCTGAAAAGGGCGCTCCGCGCGATCCCTTGCGTGAAACAGCCTTGCGCGATATTGAGGCTCTGCGCGATGACTTAACCCAGGGCATTGAAAAGTTTTTTCAGTTCGCCTTGTATATTACTTTGTACGAAAAAGATGAAAAAAAGTTAGATATTTTGACCGAAGACGTTGAGGCTGTTTTGGGGACCAAACTTATTATGTCAAAACGGGTTTTGTATCAAGCCGAACAGGGTTTTAATTCGACTATGCCGTTGGGTAATGACGAGTTGATGATTTCTTCTAATTTAAATTCTTCACCGATTGCGGCGTCATTCCCGTTTATTTCTTCAGAGTTAACTTCGGATAATGGAATTTTATTTGGCGTTAATAGGCACAATAATAGTTTAATTATTTTTGATCGCTTTTCTTTGCAGAATGCGAATGCTTGTGTGTTCGCTACCTCTGGGGCAGGCAAAAGCTATACTATTAAGTTAGAAGTTTTGCGTACCATGATGTTGGGCACAGATGTTATTATTATTGATCCGGAACGTGAATATAAAAGTTTATGCGATGCTACTGGAGGAACATATGTTAATATTTCTTTAAATTCAACTGAAAAAATTAACCCATTCGATTTACCACGTAAGGTTGGTGACATGTCCACCGAGGACATTATTCGTAGTGCCGTTATTACCTTGAAAGGTTTAATGCGTATTATGTTGGGTGAAATGACACACGAAGAAGACTCTATTATGGATAGAGCTTTGATCGAAACCTATGCCAAAAAAGATATTACTGGTGATTCTGATTTAGAAAGGATAGAGCCACCTATAGTTCAAGATTTATATGATGTTTTGGATGGCATGGATGGTGGGCAACAGTTGGCTTTACGTCTAAAAAAATTTACCTCTGGAACATTCTCTGGTTTGTTTAATTCTCCTACAAACGTTGAGATGAACAACCAACTTGTTGTTTTCTCTGTTCGTGATTTAGAAGACGAGCTTCGCCCTATGGCTATATACACGATTGTTAATTATATTTGGAATGTGGTTCGCTCAGAACTTAAAAAGCGTGTCTTGGTTATTGACGAAGCTTGGTGGTTGATGCAACACGAAGATTCAGCAAAATTTATTTTTGCTTTAGTTAAGAGATGTCGTAAGTATTATTTGGGCGTAACTACCATCACCCAGGATGTAAATGACTTTTTGTTATCACAGTATGGGCAAGCTATAGTTACTAACTCCGCTTTAAAGATATTGTTAAAGCAAGCTCCATCATCTCTTAATCTTTTGCAGAAAGTTTTTCAACTAACAGAGGGAGAAAAGTATCTTCTTTTAGAAGGCAATGTTGGAGAAGGTATTTTCTTTGCGGGTGACAGACATGCTGCTATTAGAGTTGTGGCTTCGCCCATGGAGGATAGATTGATTACCTCAGATCCACGCCAATTACTCGAGATGGAAAAGAAACGTCAGCAAGAAGCGGCGGCTGCCGCTGCGGCAGAAGGCAAAGAGGTTGCAGAATAATAAAAAATATTGAAATAAATTTATGTCGCGTACAACTAAAATAGTTATACTAGTGGTTTTAGGGGTGTTAATAATTTTGGGTATTGTTATTTATTTTGTCATGCAACAAGAAGAAAAACCAGTGCAAAAAGTCGATGAGACTGCCCCTGTTGCTAATCTAGAGGTTCCTGAGGTTAAAGATGAGTTAATAAAGCCAACTGAAAGTCAAAATGAAATTGTCGCCAAAGATGTTCGGCCTGTAGCAATTGCTTTTGCAGAAAGATTTGGAACATATACAAATGATAGTAATTTCACCAGCATTCGTGACTTAAAAGAAATTATGACACCTTCGATGGTCAGTTGGACGGAAACAGTTTATTTGCCCAAATTAGAGTCTGAGCACCCGGTTGGAGGTTTTTTCTACCGTATTACAGCAAAGGCTCCGGTGGTACAGGTTTTGGAAAGTACTCCAACCACAGCACGTGTTAAATTAACCACTCAAAGAGAAGAGCAAAAAGGCAGTGAAGCCCCACGTACATTTTTGCAAGAAATTATTTTAGATTTTGTTAATAAAGATAATACTTGGTTAGTCGATGCAGCTTATTGGCAACAAGAGAAGTAGATTTTGTGATTCCTGGAATTTTTGGCTCGATTGTCTTTTCCCAAAACAATGCTTTGTTTGTCAAAATGAGGGGGAGTATTTGTGCTCCGCCTGTTTTGATAAGGTGAAGTTAGCCGAGAACTTTTGCTATTTGTGTAATAATAAAACAACAAATCTCGGGGTATGCTCATCCTGTCTAAAGACTTCAGCTTTAGATGCGATAATTGTCGCTGCACCTTACCACAATAATCCAACGGGTTTAATGGTTGAAGCCTTTAAATATAATTATATTGAGGCTTTGGCTCAAGATTTAGTTTCAATTTTTAAAAAAAGAATATTGAAAGACGATTTAGAAAAACTTTTGTTAGCTCAAACTTTTTTACCCATTCCATTACATAAACGTCGACTTGTGGAACGTGGATATAATCAAGCGGAGCTTATTGCTAGAGAATTGTCTAAAACTTTTGGCGGAGTGCTTGATAATAAATTATTAGTAAGAACAAGATATACAGCTCAACAGGCTAAATTGACGCGAGGGGATCGTTTGGCTAATATAAAAGAAGCGTTTACAATGTTAAAGGGAGCAGTAATTCCCGAGCGGCTCATTTTGGTTGACGATGTTATCACAACCGGGAGCACCCTGCAGGCAGCAGCTAAAGAATTGAAAATAACAGGAGCAAAATATGTCATGGCAGTAGCCATGTGTCATGGATAAACATATGGAACAAAAATATCGAATTATTTTATCAGGCGGAGGAACTATGGGGGCTGTCATACCATTGGTTGCCTTAAAAGACGAAATAGTAAATCGTAATTGGCCAGTTGAATTTTTGTGGGTAGGGACGGAATATGGTGTTGAGCGTGAAGTCCTGTCACAAGATTTTAATTATGTTGGCATTAAGTCCGGTAAATTAAGACGGTATTTTAGTTTACAGAACTTTATCGACCCCTTTAGACTGGCTTACGGATTTTTACAGTCCTGGGCTTTATTGCGTAAATTTAAGCCTAATTTAATAGTTTCAGCGGGAGGTTATGTCTCTGTCCCTTTGGTTTTAGCGGGTGCTGTTTTGGGGATAAAGAGCATTATTCATCAGCAAGATTTACAAGTTGGGTTAGCCAATAAAATCATGGCTAAATTTGCTTCTAAGGTAACAGTGGCATTCGAATCATTAGCGACACAATTTGATACTAAAAAGGTGGTTTTGGTTGGTAATCTGGTGCGTCCGGGTCTATTGTTAGGTAACAAGGATCAGGGGCTGGCTAAGTTTAAATTAGTTAAGGATGTTCCAGTTTTGGTTGTAATGGGTGGGAGTTTGGGGGCTGAAAAAATCAATGAGTTAATTTTTAGCGCGGTTTCGTCTTTGATTGAAACATGCCAGATTATTCATATTGTGGGTCGGGGCAACGCGGTCCAATGGGTAGATAAAGAAAAGTTTGGTGAGCTGTCTAATAGGTACCAATCGTACGAATATGTTGATAAGGATATGGCTGACTTATATGCTGTAGCCGACCTGATCGTGTGCCGAGCGGGGCTATCAACACTCACGGAAATTGCAGCCCTAAAAAAGGCCGCGATTGTTATTCCTATTCCTAAAAATCAGCAAGAGGTAAATGCGGACTATTTTGCCAAGAATAATTCTATAATAAGGCTAAATCAAGAGACGTTAACAGCGCCAGAACTTGTAGAAACTGTCCAAGGTTTATTTTACTCTGGTAGCAGTCTAGATAATTTAAGGCGTAATATTGCCAGTGTCATGTTGCCCGAAGCTAATAATAGTTTCATAAAAGTGTTAGAGGCTTTAATTCCATTTAAATAAATAGAATTCCCCAATTTATTATAAGCGGCCTTAGGGCCGTTTTGTTGTTGATAATAAGCAAAAGGGCTAATAATTCTGTGGTATAATGTACTAGTAAGGTCCAAACTATGAAGTTGCAGGATATTTTATGGTATAACCTCTCTATTGATGATTGCCTTAAGCGCCTAAATACGTTGAAGGTTGGTTTGAAATTGGAGCAGATTGTTAACCTGCAAAACAAATTTGGTTATAATGAGCTTCCGGTAGCCAAAAGAATGCCTGCTTTTCGTGTTTTTGTGAGACAGTTTACAAACATACTGATGTTGATTTTGATTGGTTCGGCTACTATTTCTTTTCTTATGAAGCATTATTTGGATGCTGGTGTTATTGCTGCAGCCGTTTTTTTAAATATTATTGTTGGGTTTCTTCAAGAGAATAAAGCTGAAAAAGCGTTAGAAAAATTGAGGCAAATTGTTCTTTTAAAGGCTCGGGTAATTAGGTCTGGCCAGGTTCACGAAATCAATGCCAGAGAACTTGTTCCGGGCGATATAATTATTTTAGAATCAGGTGATCAAGTCCCGGCTGATGCTCGTTTGTTGGAATTAAAAAATTTAGAAACAAGCGAAGCTGTATTAACTGGCGAATCTATTAGTGTTATAAAAAGCGTAGCCAAGTTGTCTGAAGATGCTAATAAACAAATAGTGGTAGCAGAACAAAAAAACATGGTTTTTAAGGGGACACTGGTGGTTGCAGGAAAAGCGCGCAGGCTGTTGTGACAGCTACTGGGGTTAATACTGAAATTGGTAAAATTGCTAGTTTACTCAAGACCACAGAAGACGAGACAACTCCATTACAGCGTCAATTAGCTCGATTTAGTCAAAAGCTAGGTGTTTTTGTTTTACTAATTGCTTTGGCGATTGTGTCTTTGGGAATATGGCAGGGTAAGGAGTTCTGGGAGATTTTTATGGTAGCCGTGGCGGTTTCTGTTTCAGCCATACCGGAGGGGTTGTTAATTGCAATTACCGTTATTTTAGTGATTGGTATGCAAAGGATCTTGAAAAAAAATGCTTTAGTCAAAAAAATGGTTGCAGCTGAAACTCTAGGCAGTACCTCGGTTGTTTGCGTTGATAAAACCGGAACCTTAACTGAGGGTGTTATGAGAGTAGAAAAAATTTTTAATTCTCACGATGAATTAATATTTGATATCAAAAATAAATATTTAGAATTAGTTTTGCCTTTAGAGTTTGAAAAGTTAATTCAGTATACTTATTTGTGTAATAATGCCATAGCCAATAATAACGGGCAAGACCGTGAAGTTTGGCAGTTTGTGGGAACACCAACTGAAAAAGCTTTATTAGAGGCAGTCTTTCGTTTTGATGTTGACTTAGCTGAGTTAAGACATAAATATCCGCGTGTTGACGAAAAGCCGTTTGACTCTTTTACTAAAATGATGACAACAACACACACTCACGGGGCTGGTCGTTTTTCAATCAGCAAGGGTGCGCCGGAAAGAATTTTACAAGAATGTACTTATTATTTTTATAAAGGAGAAAACCATAAATTAACTGAGAATATTCGAGAGTCGATAAACGATAAGCTTAAAAAATATAGTTTGCAGGGACGTCGTTTAATTGCCACGGCTTATAAGGTGGGTACGGACTGGGTATTTTTGGGTGGTTTTGTTATTCATGATCCTATTCGCGAGTTTGTGCCAGAAACAGTCCGTTTAGCGCATAAGGCCGGGTTGCGGGTCATTATGATTACGGGTGATCATGGCTTAACAGCGCGCGCTATTGCCAAGGAATTGGGGCTAAAAGTTGGTCGTGATGGTGTTTTGCTGGGCGAAGAGTTAGACTCGATGAGTGATGCAGAGTTATCAAATAAACTTAAAGAAACGGCTGTCTTTGCTCGAGTAACTCCAACGCACAAAATTAGAATAGTCCAGGCTTGGCAGGCGTTAGGACAGGTTGTGGCTATGACTGGGGATGGCGTTAATGATGCGCCAGCTCTAAAGGCGGCTGATATCGGTCTGGCTGTGGGGTCCGCCACTGATGTGACGCGCGAGACCGCGGACTTGGTTCTTATTAAAAGCGATTTCTCGGTTATTATTGAAGCTATTAAGGAGGGGCGTATTATTTTCCAAAATATCAGGAAAGTTATAGTTTATTTATTGATAGATTCCTTAAATGCTTTAACTTTGGTCGTGGCTAGTCTTATTCTTGGTTTCCCATTACCGCTAACAGCAGTGCAAATATTATGGATTAATTTAATTGCCGACGGGTTCCCGGCCACTGCTTTAACAATTGAAAAGAGCGAGGAAAATGTTATGAAAGATCCACCACGACCTAAGAATGTTAACTTGATTGACAAACAGATGATTAAATTAATTTTAACTATTGCCGTTATTACCTCGTTACTTTTATTGATGTTATTTGTCATCTTATTAAAGGTCTTTCCTGAAAATATTAAATTGGTCCGTACAATAATTTTTGTGTCGTTTGGAGTTGATTCGTTGTTTTATGTTTTTAGTTGCAAGAGTTTGATTCGACCTATTTTTAAAACTAATGTCTTTGATAATATATATTTATTGTATGCTGTAGTTTTTGGTCTAATTTTGCTAGTCCTGCCAGTCTATGTTCCGTTTTTGCAGAAGGGGCTTTCGTTAGTCTCGTTGGGTTGGAGCGCATGGTTATTTGTGTTGGGTTTAGCCTCGATAAAATTAATTCTAATCGAAGTTGCAAAATATTATATTGTACATAAAAAGACTAAATAAACATCTATGGTTAAATTAGATTTGAAAGATGGTGAAAAGATTGTCAGAGAGTTAAATCACCACCCAATGATAGTTATCCCTCACCTGGTTTTGTCAGGTTTGATCTTGTTATTGGATTTTTTCCTCATGTATTGGCTGTTTCTGCAGGGATGGTGGGGGGTGGGGTTGTTTATAGCAGTTATTGTGGTTATAGTTTTTTATGTTCTAAGATTGTTTTTCTTGTTTCGAAGAAATAACTTTTTTATTACAACACTGCGTCTGATTGATTTTGAACAACCAAGTTTTTTTGAGCGGTATCAAAATGAGTTGCCAATTAAGAAAATAAAATCCGTTGAAGCAAAAAAAAGCGGTCTGGGCGGGACAATTTTAAATTATGGTAATATCATTATTGGTATTGTTGATGAAGTGGCTCCTTTAGAGCTTTATAAGATAGCCCGACCCCTCGAAGTCCAGAAAGAGCTTCTGGCGCTATTAAGTGCACAGGGCGATGTAATAAAAGAGGAAAAAATAAAAGATGATCCTTTGGCTTTAATTTTAGCTGAAACTAAGCTTCTTAGCATTGAGCAAAAGGAGAGCTTAATCGAAAGAATAGAGCAACAGATAGAGGAGGAAGGCCGTGCTAGTTAGGTGCGAGTTCCTGTTTATAGTTGGGTTTTAAGCTAATTAAATTTGTGTTATAATATTATATGGACAAAGGACAAAAATCAAAATCAGATAGCAGTCTTTTGTTTAAATTTGTATTAGTTTTTTTAATGTTGCTTATAGTTGTTTTAATTATTGGGACAATAAGAGAATACTGGCACCAGCAGGATATTGATAATGAGATGGCTACCTTGCAGGCCGAGATAGAACGATTGAATCTTGATAAACAACAATTCCTTAATTCAGTTGATGCTTATCAAAATGAGTTTTTTATTGAGCAAGAGGCACGTCTAAAGTTTAATTTGCAAAAACCAGGGGAAAAGGTTGTAGTGGTTCCAATTGGCGACGTTGGCAATTTGGGTGATATTGATGAAAAAGCTCAGGGTAATGGTGCAACTGATATTGTAAGTAATATTTATTACAATAATCTTCGTTCTTGGTGGGTGTATTTTTTCCAAGTGCGAAATGAAAATAATTAATGGATTTTAATCTAATTATTATGGAACAAGAAGTTAAACAAGGGGAGGGGAAAAAACAGAAAATGAATTTGGCTACCAAAAAAATTATTGGTATTGTGGTTTGTATAGTCGTTATCGTTATTAGTTTCTTTGGAATTGTTGGTTTGGGGGCTTACAAATTGAATTGGCAAGGTGCTTTTGCCCAAAAGGTTTTAGAAACGCTGCCTTACCCGGCGGCTATTGTTAATGGAAGTATCATAACTTACGCTGATTGGAAATATGAAACTACTGGTGTAATATTTTTGAATCAAAAAAGACAGAGCGAGTACACTGACGAGGGGGTCGGGGCAGAAGTTTTAGAAAAATTGGTTTATGATCGTTTGATGCAACGCATTGCCAGCAAGTACAATATTAAAGTAACTGATGAAGATAGGCAGAAAGCATTGGACTCACTAATTTCACAGGTAGGTACAAAGGAAGAGTTGGAAAAAAATGTTCGCGAATTTTTCAATTGGGATCTGGATACATTTTTAGACCGGGTTATTTATTCTGACGTGTTACGTAATAAATTAGAGATAGAAATACCAAAGGTTGAATCGTTAAATAAAGAAGCAAAAAAGAAGGCCGAAGACCTTTTAGCACAAGTTAAGAGTGGAGAAAAATCATTTGAAGAACTAGCTCAAGCCAACAGCGAGGACACTGGCTCGGCTGATCAGGGTGGTGATTTAGGGTGGTTTGCTCGTGGTGTAATGGTTAAAGAGTTCGAAGACGCTGCTTTTTCTTTGGAGGCTGGCGCTGTAAGCGAATTAGTTCAAACTGAGTTCGGCTATCATATTATTAAGGTCGACGAAAAGAAGACGGAAAAGCTAGAGGGCCAAGAAGAAGCCGTTGAACAGGTTAAGGCACGACATATATTAATCAAGACAAAAACATTTGCTGATGTTTTAGCAGAGTTTGAGGAAAAAGCCAAAATTAAAAAATTTGTGGCTCAGGGTAATTAAAAATCCACCATTTTTTAGGGGGTGGACATAGCCGATAATCGGAGTTGAACCGATAACCTCTCCCTTACGAAGGGATTGCTCTGCCAATTGAGCTATATCGGCAAAAAATAATAAATTAAGTGATACAGGAGAAAGCTGCTTAAATGATAAAGCGAAATAAAATATTATTCAAGTATGTAGTGTTGGTTTCGTTGTTTATGTTGCCTTTGTCGTTTGTTCTTTTAGTTAATGTAAAGGTGGCCTCAGCTATAAGTTTGATAAATAAAGTCGACTTAGATGCTAAAACCATTGCGCGAGGTTATGCGGTAAAAAGTTTGGATACATATTTCAGTTTAATTGTTCTTCCGGGGACATTAAAACAAGGCACACAGGTAAGTATTGAGCAATTAAATTCAAGCGATGTTCTTTTTCCTGATAATTGGGTGCCAGCTTCTGATATTTATGAGTACGCAGTTGATGGAAGTGATTTTGTTAATGAAAAAAAGTTTTTGGTTATAGATATTAAGGTTTTTGAGGGAGATAGAAATCAAAAGCGCGTTTTTTATTGGGATGAAGTAACTTTAGAATGGAAAATTTTACCCACCGAAGTTCGTGACCAAAGCACGGTTCGCATTAAGGTTAGCAACCTTAATGGGCGGCTAGTAGTTTTGGAAAAACCAATTATGGAGTTGGGTGTAGCAAGTTGGTATAAATACAAAAGTTGTGACTGCGCCGCTTCTCCGGATTATCCCAAGGGAACAAAACTATTAGTCAAAAATTTAGAAAATAATAAGCAGGTTGTGGTTACGGTAAATGATTTTGGGCCCGATCGTAGCATTTTTCCAGATCGAGTTATTGATTTGGATGTGGTAGCATTTAAAAAATTGGGACCACTTAGCCGTGGTGTTCTTAAAAATATTCAGGTTATTCCAGAGCCAGTCTTGTCGTCCCCAAAAAGTGAATTCGAAAAATTATGATAAGGTTTCGTAATGTAACCAAGTTCTATGCACCCGACACTTATGCTGTAAAAGGGGTCAATTTACATATTAAGGATGGTGAGTTTGTTTCGATTATTGGACAGAGCGGTAGTGGAAAAACCACATTGATTAGATTGTTAATTGGCGAAGAAAGAGTTACGAGTGGAAACATTTTAGTCGGTGGGTGGGATATATCGAATATTAAAAAAGGTGAGATCCCCATTTTGCGCCGTCAGGTAGGAGTTATTTTTCAGGATTACAAATTATTGCCTAATAAAAATATTTTTGAGAATATTGCTTTCGCTTTAGAAGTTTGTGGCTTGTCTGATAAAAAAATTAAGACCATGGTGCCGCAAATTTTAAAGGTTGTGAATTTGCTCGGTAAAGCCGATAAATATCCACGGCAGCTTTCTGGTGGAGAGCAACAACGCGTTGGCATCGCGCGGGCACTTATTCATAGACCTAAAATTTTGGTGGCTGATGAACCTACGGGAAACTTAGATTTAGCTAATTCGCATGACATTATTGAGTTGTTACAAAAAATAAATCAATTGGGTACGACTGTCCTCTTGGTGACTCATGATAGAGAGGTAGTAAATATGCTTAAAAAGCGAGTAGTTGTTTTGGATAGAGGCGAAATTGTCAGCGATCAAAAAATTGGTCGTTATGTTATATAAGATATGAATTATTCTTTTTTTAGAGCCTTGCGTTATGCCTTTAAAGACTTTGGTCGCAATTTTTGGTTGTCTTTAGTGACTATCACCGTATTGGTTTTGGCTTTGCTTTCGGTTAACATTTTAGTTTCATTAAACGCATTATCTCAAACCGTTATTTCGGCAGTAAAAGAAAAAGTTGATATTAGTGTTTTTATAAAGCCAGAAGTTGAACAAATTAAAGTGGCTAACTTTGAAGATAAACTAAAAAAGAGGCCAGAAGTTAAAGAGGTGGTCTTTGTGTCGAAGGAGGTCGCTTTAGCTGACTTTAAAGAACGGCACAAGGAAGATCCCAAAATACTGGAAGCCTTAAAGGAAATAGAAAAAAATCCTTTGGCTGATACTTTGATTGTCAAAGCAAAGAGTATTGATGATTACAAAAATATTTTGAATTTTATCAATTTGGAAGAGAATCAAGAGATTATAAAGTACCAAGATTATACTGATCATGAAACTATAATTAGTAGAGTAAATGATATAAGCCGCAAGGCAAAGGAGGTGAGTCTTACAATTACATTTGTTTTTACGGTTATCGCTATTTTAATAATTTTTAATGCTATCCGAGTGTCAGTATACACCAGAAGGGAAGAGGTCGCGGTAATGCGGCTGGTTGGCGCCAGTAGTTCCTTTATACGATTACCATTTCTACTGGAAAGTGTTATTTTTGGATTGTTTGCTGTCCTAATTGCTTTTGGTATCCTTTATGCCAGTTTTAGTTTTATAAGTCCTTATTTAGAGGCATTATTGGTGAATTATAGTTTTAATTTGGTTGATTACTATAATCAGAATATTCTTGTGTTATTTGCCTCAGAGGCCGGGGCTGTTATATTGTTGTCCGTTTTAAGTAGTGCGGTGGCGTTAGGGCGTTACCTAAAGATTTAGCCTTTACAAGAAGATAAAAATCTGCTAAAATTTGGGTACTTTTAGATGGTCTGGAGAGGTGGCAGAGCGGTCGAATGCACCGGTCTTGAAAACCGGAGGCCCTTCACGGGGCCCGTGAGTTCGAATCTCACCCTCTCCGCCATGTATCGGAAACTTCGTTTCGGTACATGGTACCAGATTTCATTAGGAGCTGATTAGACCAGAAGCTATCTTTAATGATCTATGACAAATGAAGTATGAATTTGGAGAGGTGGCCGAGTTGGCTGAAGGCACCACACTGCTAACGTGGCAGGGAGTAAAATCCCTCGAGAGTTCGAATCTCTCCCTCTCCGCCATTCTTCGCCCCATGTTTCGCTTTTAGCTACGCAGGGCTACGAATGGCGAGCCTGTGCATTCCTTTATATATGTTTAAAGGCGCATTAAAATAAATACAAATATATGAAATCTTATTTAAAGGCATTAGTAACGCCACAGATTCCCGAGGATATAGGTTCAGTGTTGGTAGAATGGAAATTTCCAGAATATACAAAAAGAACCCGCAGCAAAACCTGGTATGTAGTGGTTGGATTGTTAGTTGCCCTCGCGCTGATATATGCAATTTGGACCATGAACATTTTGTTTGCAGTTATTTTGGTTTTAGGTGTATTTATAATAGCCATTCAGAATTTTCAACCAGCGCGTAATGTGTCAGTTTTAATAGGTGAAGACGGAGTGGTCATTGATGAGTCATTCTATCCATATAAGATTTTAAAAAGCTTTTGGATTATTTACGAACCACCAGAAGTTAAGTACTTGTATTTAGGATTCAAGACCTCTGTCCGTGGGCAGTTGTCTATTCAACTCAATGATGTTAACCCCATAACGGTTAGAGAAATGTTATTAAATTATATTGATGAAGATATAGAAAAAGAAGACGAAGATATCAATGAAACTTTTTCTAGAATGATGAGTATTCGTTAAAGAAATCAGTTAGATTATATAAGAACAACTTCCTCCCGAGCTTGCTCGGTAGTGAAGTTTTTCTCTACTACCGAGTCCTCGTAGTTCAACGGACCCCGCACTATAAAAGTGCGGGG
>CAZMEQ010000002.1:0-94814 GCA_964565345.1 uncultured Gammaproteobacteria bacterium
GGTTGACAAAGCTAGCACCTCGTGCTACGCTTGAATGTTCGAAAACCCCAAACGCAAGGCGCGTGTAAGGTACAACAGTTCCCACAATGGAGGTTCGACCATGAAGCTGACCAACAACCTGTCCATCGGTGCACTTTTCCTCATCTCCCTGGCCATGGCCCTCATGGGCTGCGACGGCGGCGGTGGCGTGGGGACGCCCGACGCGATCCAGGCCGAACTGGAGACGGACCCGGACTGCGACAACCCCTACGGGTGCGTGAACCGTCCCGATGTCAACGCGGACACCACCAACAGCGACGGCTTCGACACGGAGGAGGAGCCGATCGAACCCATGCCCGAGAAGTTCCTGTGGTGGGCTGCGAACTGGAAGTGCGTGTCCATCGAGACCTGCGACATCCTGGGCGAGTACAACATCCTCACCCTGGAAGTGGACCGCTGGGACAGCAAGAACCACGTGGCGCATTTCTACGGCCTTGCTCCCTGCGACAACTGGGAGATCACTCACGATGGCACAGCCTTCACCATGACCGGCTACACCCAGGACGGGGTCATGACTTGCCAGCTCAAGGAAGTCAATGGGAACATCGCCAAGTTCAGCTGGACCGAGAACGGCGAGCCCCGCATCTACCCCTGGAACTGGGAACGCCAGTGAACGAAACGGGACGCGAGCAACACTGCTCGCGTCCCGATTTTCTTTTTCTACGGTACTAAATAGATAAATCCATCATAAAACTCCTGCATATTTTCTCCCAGACAACTTTGTGATCCTATACTCATACTACTGATCATCGGACTATTCTTGTCAGTATAATTCCACGTCGTATCCCCATTACACCAACCCCAATTATCAACGACTTGAACTCCTGGACGGAAACGACAAGCACCCTTTCCTTCTTTATAATTTGGAACCCAACAGTTTGTAATTGGCGTATAAGTTATACCATTTTCTGTAATCTGTTGGTCACAAATTTTCAAATCGCCTTGTCCGTTACACGTATAAAGATTATCAAATTGGAAATATGACTCCTGACAAGAAGAAATCCCCTTACCAAAATCCGCATTAGAATAATCACCCTTCGAAATATCACCAAATCGATCTGCCAGCGCTTCATCTAAGCATGTTTTTTCTTCTTTTGTGCCTGGTAAATGTGCACATTCCTCATCCAAGTAGCAGGCAAACCCATAAATAGTACCCGATGGAGCAATCAATCCTTTCCCCGCATATGTTGCAGCATTGCATAAACGTAATTCTTGATTTTTTTCGTGTTGACAACGGGGTTTGTGGTTCTTGAACTTACCAGATAAAGGAACCGTGTTACCTGGAACCCCCCAATCAACTGTTACTTTACTGATGGGCATCTGGTCATCGCCGGCCCAGGCATAGAACTTAACAACAGCTTCAAAAGTATTTGAAAGATGTTCAATCGTACCATACTCTCTTCCGTTAACGGTAATACGACCAGGCGTAGCGCCGTATATTGGCTTACCATTACTATCAACCCTGTTTGTTTTTGTGACTGCTGCTACTATTGGGATTACATGTTTATCATTTGCTATACCGGTTTTATTCATACCAGAATCGTTAAACTGATTATAAATTTTAGCCACAGGATCCCAAACCCAACGCTTATAAATTTTTGCGAAATATTGATGGAGATATTCAAATGTTTTTGTCCCTTCATCATATTCATCTTTATTGCCATTACAATTTTGAGTTTCTCCTTTAGAGCAACCATATGGCTTTCCACCATAGTTTGAATTATCAACCCATGGGCTACCACCCGGCTCAACATATGGCGCTCCGGCCTCATTCGTTGTTCCAATTTTAGCAGGAATTAACATTTGTCCTCCTGGAGACTCTTTTCCAGCACTGCCCATCGGAGACAACTGTGAATCGAACCTAACTGATCCTGATTCACTTGTCTGCTTAATGATTTTATTGTTTTTTGATGCCTGGTAAATTTTATTTGTGTAGGCAGCATTTGTACTTCCAAATTGTCCCTGATAATTAACTTGAGCTAATTCTGTACTATACTCTTTAAATACAAAATGGATTTTCAGGTCTTGCCATCCTCGATTTTTTGACTCATCACATTGCGACAACCAAGGCCCCAAATATTTACCGTTACCATCAAAAACCAACCTCAGCCCCCAATAGTTATTTCGTTTGTCACATGAATGAGCAACGGCATCGCAGTATCCGACAATAAACGAAGAATAATTACCCGAAGCATCAGGCGCAAGCTGATTTTTAGGTGGCTGTGAATTCATACAATAGCCATAATCTGCCCCCTCATCTGCATCGCACATCCAAGTTGCATTACTATCCTTACATAGAGGGTGCTGTTCCTCCCCTTCTGGTTGATAATTACAACGAACATTGGAACAATATTTACCACTTCCAATCGTAACACAACTCCCCTTTACATTAGGTTGCCATGTCCCTTCTAAATCCCAAACCCCCACCTCTCCTACTTTCTGAGGATTACCACAATCATTGTCAGTTGAACATTCAACTGAAGACCACTTCTGACACCCCTCTGTTTGTTGGCATTGTGGATTTGTTTTATAAGCTGCGGTATCTACTTGCTTGGCTGCTATCCCGGAACCATTACAGACATTAGGTTGTCCTGCGATAGAAGGTATTTCTTTGCCAGTAATAATATCAATACAAGTCCCTTCTTCATGGTTATAACCAGTCCCAATAAATAGTGGTGACTTCCCCTCCCAGCCATGATCCGGTTCAGAATTCTTAACAAGCACTTTATCCTGACCACCCCACGACCAATTATTATGACAATTAGCCTGAACAGCGGCCCCCTCATCCCATACCACTTGAATATATTGGTAATTGCCAAACTTCACTTGATCATCAGCACTAACGCCGTGAAATGTATAATTATCGTCGGATAATTTTCTCATTTTAACGTGAGCCTTGTAATCAGCAGCTGGCGCATCTTGTCCGTTTGGAGAACTGTCTAATCCAGCAACGGGGATATAAAATCCTGCAGGCAACCCCTCCGGTGGTGAAAACTTCTTTGAAACAGCATAGAATCCGTTATCTTCAGTAGAATATCTTCTTCCAGGTGCGCACCAATCAGAATGCATTGTTCCAGGCGGACCGCATTCAACCAAGATTCCCTTTAAATCATTTAAATAAATGTTTTTATTTCCTTTTGATGGACTAAAGTATTCCTGATATGAGTTGTACCCATCCGTGCCAGTATGCATCCAAAATGTCCAATTTACATAATCAGACCCAATATGATCTATTGTTCTTACATATGGAGTTTCTTCAGCTGAATTAGGGTGGTCAGCCGTTGTTACCCCCAGCTTTTTATTCCAACCAGCGACATCAGTTGTAAATAAGCTTCCTTTTTCACCACTTGAATAATAACCAGCTTCTTCATAATTATTCTTTAAATCTTGTAATCCAGCCAAACTATCAGATGGATACCACGTCAAACAGGGATGTTCATCTTGGTTATTATTCTTCGCTATTGATAAATCTTCTTCTAAACAATACCCCTGCCAACCAAGATAACTCTTCTGCTTATTCAAATCTTCTTCACTCTGCCTCATACATAAACCATATTTTGCGCCTGTTGCAGCACAAGTCTCAGAACTACACGATTTTTCTGTTTTAACTACAACATCTTTTCCATTTAAACCTGGACTATCATCTGTACAATTACACGGCTTATCCGGAAGCTCTTGACAAAAACCCTCAGTATTCAGCACGGCCGAATGCTGTGTCGGAACAAATTTCACAACGGATCCTCCACCGTAAACTTTTTCAACATAGGAACATGCATAATCTCGATATTTATCAATTTCGACACCATCACTATACATTGTTTTTGCATTCAAAAACGCCTGAGCCCCATTCACAGAATTGGGGAAGGGGGCATTATCAGAAGGATATGCCCTACAACTCGGCGAAGGAGCTGTTGAAAACTCTTTCGCAATTAGAGGATTCGCTCTTACACATCGGCCATTCAAACAGCGACAATATTTTTTAAACTCAGGATCGTCAACATCAGGCATATCCCCTGCCTGTTCACAAAAAGACATACAATTACTATCTTGTTTGCACATCCCAGCTGCACCTGTCATGTTTGAAAAATTTACCAGTCGATAATCATCTTTTTCACTTTCGTCGATGTCATAAGCATTATAAAAATGAACCGGAGCAGATAATGGAATTGAATAACCTGAATAATCTAGATTAGCCCAGCCAACAGGTCGTTGAGTATATCTAACCTCCATAGGGACATTGGATGTCAATATGTTTTCGTTATTGGGTAGTTCAGAAGTCAAAAACACTTCACAAACAGGAGAGTCTAATTCAGAACTAATCATTAATTTATTACACACACTGACTTTATCACAAACATCAACATATCTATTTTGAGCAGGATCCCAAGTCGGATGAGATGTAATACAATCATACCAAGCCCCGCATTCGCGATCACGGACAACCTTAATTAAGGCATTAGTATCGCTTGGGTTAGCCGGGTTACCTGGCATCTGTTGTCCAGAAGAGGCATAAGACAAATCAGCATTAGCCGTTAATTGCGGATTGCTGGTATCATTAAACAACAAACAACCATTTTTACGACTGACCGAAGTGCAAGTCCTATCTATTCGTTCATTATTTAAATAATAATAAGCCCGCCCAAAACCATCTCCATTAGCATCATCAGTTGGATCTATAAAAGCAGTACATTTATCCTGCTCACCCGGGCAGGTAGCGGCCCAACCTCTGTATTTAGGATCACTGGCTTTAACCGGATGGCGCACTTCGTCCCGGTTGTAATCCGAAAGCATATTGTCTTTATACAAACCATAATTTCCTGGAAGATACCCACCGCAAAGAACATCTCCCTCTACCCCCTTCACAAACCAAGCCTCAGCCACATCTTGTTGACCTATATTCCCCTTGCGCCATTCGCATAGTTTAGCGCGCGGATCTTTAAAGAACATAGTTGTCCCGGTGCCATCTTTATACTCATCACAAGACAAAGCATAAGTTGGACAAACAGGAGATTTTAATGAACCAAAAACATCAGGATCTATCCGATAAAAATTAGTATCCCAGGTATCAACCGCTTGAACATTATTAGATATCTTATAATTTGGTTTGCCCAAAGCCATACAACCCTTAGCTGAATTCTTACAACTCATTTTTTCGTCATTAACCAAATAAATCAAATTATCTGCACTATTTCGGCCCACTGTAACCTCACAAACTCCCTTGTCCGTATTCCATGTATAGCTCTGCCCCCTACCAAAAGCCACGCCCAAATTACCAGAACAAAGAACAGCCATGGGAACTTCATTTGTCTTCTCTACTCCTTTATCAATATAAACATATCGACATATTTTGTTTGCCGTATCAATTGATTTTTCTCCGGTATAATTTTTACCATCAGTTGGATATACCGAACACACAACCTCATTTGGTACCTGTTCTTTAATAAAACTTTCGTAAGGATAAACACTATTTCTGGTATCAATCAAAGCCTCACAGCCGACCTTGTCGCTAGCACATAAACCCGAAAAAGATTTCAAATAATGCGTTGTGCCAACCCGATCTTTATATTCTTTACAGCCAACTTGGGCTTGATTAAGTGGTGCATCAAAAAGATCCCGATTACAAGAATCTGGGGTAGACCAACTATTCTTTATTAAATAATGCACATCCTCGACTTGTCGAACCTGTAAATTATCTATATATTTTTCGTCCGCACTACTAATAATCAAAACAACATCGCCAAAGGCTTCGCTCGTGCTGACTTTAAAATTATAAGAGAATAACTTCCAAGGTAAGGCATTAGTACTGGCTGAAACTAAATCTGCCTGCGTTATAGTGTCTTTTACCTTTTCAACACCATCCAAAGCCAATTGAACCGCAACCTCCGCGCCAGTTGCATCTTTTTCTTTGAGCCAAAAATTTAATACGTATTCACCTTCAGCCAAATTCAGTTGTTCTGGTTTAGCAGTCAACTTTTGCATAGCGCCCACCTGCCCCTCCGGTAAGGTTTCTATGTGAGCCACGGTTTCATCTGTAACAAACTTATCTAAATCCCCTGTTAGGAATGGAACATTGTAAATTATTTGTTCATTACCAGCCGCATTGCCTTTGTACGCTTTACAAGCCGCGACTTCTGCACTACAAACCTTACTTTCGCTTGGTATAGTCATGAAAATACATTCGTTGTTTACCCAGCGCCCCTGACGAGCTATACAACGGCCATCCGGTGTTTCGGTTGGCTGGATAGTGCCATCACCATTTTCATCATATTCCTCGTATTTAAGAGTTCTTCGGTAAGGATGGCAATCAGTAGAACAAGTAATGGTCTTAGAATATTCTCGGTAATAAACACTGCCACCATCATTATAGAATGCCCGGCAGTTAGGATTTAAACCAGACTCAAAAATATCTTTATTGCAAACTAAATTGTCCGGTGTGCCGGAGGTGTCCGGTATGCCATCATCGTTTTCATCTAACAAATAATATGCCTGTAATTGGTACCCAGTTGTTCCTTTAGCTTCCCAAGTATAAAAATTGGAACATTCTTCTTTTTTCTCTGGCAAAGGCGCGCACATTCTAATCTCTGAGAAATAAGCTTTTGATTCCTTACCTAAAGCTAAATCTTCCATGTTGGTAAATTCCTCGCAACCAACATCCTTAACTGTACATTGTTTGGCGGTAGCTGGAATAAAATATTCAGGGAAATAACCAGAATCCAAAAAGCTCTTGTCTTGTCTAAACGTATCATAGCCATTACATTCTTGCGGGCAGTAATCGGCAAAAGAGGTAACACCAGTCACATAGCTACTACCAACCGTTAAAGTATATTTTTCACAACCAACATCTTCGGCCGAGCATAACTTAGCAAAACCATCACAACCCTTAGAATTTGGTGTTGTTGTGGCATCATTTTGGGTGTTAATATCAGCATTAGTAGCTGGCCGCCCAGGAACACCCGTTTTTACGTCATAACACAAAAGATAACCAGGCGCCTGCTTTAAATAAAGAGCATTTTGAGCTCCATAATCACTGTAATCATGTAGAGCCGCAAGTGATGGTCTATCGATTTCTTCGAACACCACATTGTCTAATAAAACCTCACCGCCAACAGCTGTAATTTGAATAGAATAAATATCAAAATCCGCTGTCGCTGCATAGTCAGGTTGTATCTTAATAATTTGATAAACCGTAACCCAACTATCCAGAGGAGCCGAAGATAAGTCTGCTTTACCATTCTCTAATTCTTCTCCCCTAAATTTAGAATCTGTTTGAAACACGTCTGCAAGTAGTGTTTTCCATTCAAATGTAACATTCGCTTCTGCTGTTTTTTTCTTAGCTTTAGCCGAAACCGCAAAATACCTCACATGGTCTTTGGCTGGCAAAGAAAATTGAGGCTTCATATAAACATCCTCACCTGAGGCTAAAGATAATGCCGCCAAACCAGCAAATGAGTCAGACACTAGCTCAATCCCAACATCAGCCGGTAAATCAACCTTATTCCACCACCCCTGCGCTTCATTATCATTCAAATCTGGCGAATTAATATCTCCAGTAAAAATTTCAAACCCGCCGTTTTCTATTAAGCTCGTGCCCGAACCAGCATAAGTTCGCACAAAACGAGTACAGCCTTCATCATTGGGCGAACATTCAAAATCTTTAATATTTTTATTTAATTGAATGCTATCATAAGTACAACTAGCACCGCCACAAGTATCATCATCAGGAAGCTTCCAATCCCAATTAGCAGCACTATTTCTAATTGTACTATATACTTTACAACCAGCATTATTAGGGTCGCAACCAGTGGTATCGACCGTGTTCACCAAATAACTGGCCTTTTCTCCACCTTCAACTTTGGTTACTGTTCGACAACTATCATACTGAGCCGAACACTCGGTGCCACCAAAGCGAAAAACGTTTTGTTCGGCCGCACAATACCCCCAGGCCTTGCATTTACCAGTCTCGTCTTGTTTAATACAAGTTTTTAAGTCGGCGCAAACAGGTGCGCGCTTATCAGACCCAGCCCCAATTAAAGTTGGACCAAAAGCCTCAGCTTCACAACGAGCTAACGGTGCGCGCAAAATCCATTCTGGGTCAATCAACTTTTCGAACCTGTCTCCCGCTGTAGAGAACTGTTCCATGGCATATTTCAAAGTAATATTTTCACCTTCTTCAACTTTTCGCGCCGCGATTTCCCAGCCAATAGGGATTATACGGGCTGTGCGCAATTTAACCAAGTTAGAATAACACCACCCCTCTTCATAACAATTGCTCGACTGATTACGTCCATCTGTTGGTGGAATAAGTGGCAAGTTACCGTTCACTTTACCCGAAGCGATAGCTTCTTTAAGTGACAGTGGTTTATCCTGATCAGCCGAGCGCACTGCTTGGGCGAAATCATTATCAACCACACAATTATATATTTGTCTGTCTTGCGGGCAACTCGTAAATTGTGTTAACAAATCAATTTGTTTACTCGAAGTAGAAAAGCTAACTTTTTGCACCTGAATCGCTTGCGCCATTTCCTTGGCAATTTGCTCTTTATCTTCAAAAATACCAGCCCGAGGTTGATAGCCTTTGGGACTCTTAGTAATACCATCCCAAAGCTTTTTTAAGAATGCTTCGGAAAAGGCTTTAGACACAAAAGAATTCACAAAAGCAGCCACAACACTTTCTGGTATTTCTGTAATCACATCCAATGATTGTTGCCCCTCGGACTTTTGCATCCCCTTGGTTTGTCTTATATCTTCTTTTGTTACTTCAGTGTTGGCTTCAGGTGGAGTTTTAACAGTGGTCCCTTCAACCGACGTGGTTGCTTTCATGCCGCCACCGGCTTCCTCACGTTGTTTGCCCTCTGCTTCTTTTAACTTTTGTTGCTCAGCCATTATCTCTTGATTCATCTTAATCCACTGCCCCATGTCAGTATATTTCATATCAAAAGAAGCATCAGTCGCTTCTTGCAAAAAGGCTAAACTCATAGCCCCAGGTTTATCTAAAAACTGCTTGTATTTTGCTACTGTATTGTCATAAAGTGCCTCCCAATTATTAACCAACTTACTAAGAGAACAATCTGGTTGCTGTTGTTCTATCATTCCAGGATCATCAACATTGGGCAATTCCAACCCTATCATGATTTTTATTTTGATGTCTGGCGTTCTTGGTTCGCAAATATCAAAGCCTGTTTCGCTCCAGACAACATCACGCAAATTATCTAACATTTGCCCCACAGTATAATTCATGATATCGCTAGTAAATTTATTCCAGGCTTGTTCATAAAACATGCCACCCTGCCCCCATTCTCCAGTCGCCACCCAATCGAGTGTTTGCTCAGCCATTTTTTGTGATAAATAAACCAAAGCATTACGAACAGTTATGGAAGCCGAAAGTAACAGCCCCTTGTACAAACGCTCCCACACAGTCTGCTTAACCTCCTTAGTTGTTTCCGTTGTCGTCCGTTTCGTTTCTAAGCTAATTGTAGTACTTAAAAGACTGGCTTCACCAACTTCAGTATCTCCAGCATTAACGACCATCTTCTCCCTAAACAAAAAAGCAGGACTAAAAAGCTGAAAAATGGCTAACAGGATGACTAATCCAAAAGCACATTTTTTCAGCCATAAATAATTGGGGGCTTTCATAGTATTTTTGTAAATTTTATTTAATGCTTTTACTTGCTTCTTCGTACGCCTTTTTATAAAGATCTCTTAGGGTAGCGTCATCAACCTGATTTAAAGTTAAGTCATCAATTCCCTGCTGGCGCAAAATTCTTTTTATTTCTTCAACCGGCACCGTATCCACTTCGGCCATAATTTGTTCTGGCGTCTTACCCTGCATAGAGGTATCTACGACGGCACTTTCTTCGGCTAACTGTTGTTGTATCTCGGGATTTTCTTTTAAAAAGTCCTGATAAAAAGCCTCCAAATCAGCGTCAGACACGGCCGTAACTTGTTCTTCGGTTAATTGCCCCGAAGCTAAAAGCAAAGATCTAATTTGACTGGCGTTTAGTTTTTGAACTGCAACCGCTGGGGAGACTGCTTCGTCTTGATATAACTCTTCGGTTCTAAAACAATTTTGACCTCGTGGACAATTAGGATCTTCTTGAGCTTTTATTTCTTCCAAATCATTAATACCATCACTATCTGAATCAGCCAAATAAACACTTGTTTTATAAATGTATAATTCTTCAAAGTCAGTTAGGCCATCAGCATCCGTATCACGCTGTTTTAAAACCTCTAAATCTTCATCTTTAATATCTTTAACAACCTCAGTATTGTTTTTACTGTTTACTTCAGCTTGTTTTTTTAAATTAGCGATGGTGATTCCTCCAGGTAACGGGATAGACAACAAATTTCTCATTTGGACTACACTAAAAATAGAAATTAAAATCGCCAGCATAGCCAAAAAGGCTAACGCGGCGATTTTTTGTCGTTTCTTTTTTTGATAAGCGTAAAAATCATTGCCCTCCTCTGGCGGCTGAAGATCAACTGCTTTATTTTCTTCTGGATTTAACTCCTCGGCCATAACGTAAAAAACTAAATTCTAAATATTTTAGGAATTTCGCTTATTTTACTTTTCCTATAAATTACGTCTGCAAACAAATTATATCACAATTTGTGCTTTTCAACAAAAAAAGTGGCTAGTTTTCCACAAGAGCACTAAACCACTTTTTTTGAAACTTATTTTTCGATTCCCTGCGCTAATTTTACCCAATCGAAAAGTGATAATTCTTCCGCCCGAACAGACTCTGAATACCCACGCTCAATTAAAAACTCTTGAATTTTCTGAGGACTATACTCTCTTAAATTATTCCTTAATTTTTTCCGTTTCTGACTAAACCCAGCCTTAACCAGTTCAAAAAATATTTGGGCTGTAACAGAAAACTTGTTTTTGCGGATATTCTTAAATTCAATAATAGCGCTCTCCACCTTTGGTGCTGGCTTGAAACTATTTTTTTTAACTGTAAAAAGTAGCTTGGGTTCACAATAAAAATGCACCGATAAAGACAAAACACTGTTATTCTGGTCTTTATTACAAATTCGCTCTGCCACCTCTTTTTGCAGCATCAATAACATCGAAGTCGGAGCATATTCTCGCTCCAAATATAACTTTAGAAACTGACTTGATATGTTATAGGGTAAGTTAGCGATGATCCGGTAAGGTTCTCCCTGAAAAAAATCTTTTAGTTGCTCGTCCGAAACCTTCAAAACATCATACTCCAACACGCGAACATTACTCCAGCCAGCAGTAGCTAAACCAGAAATTAAGTCACTGTCTTTTTCGACAGCTAAAACTCTTTTTGCTCGAGTGGCCAATTCTTGAGTCAAAACACCCCGCCCCGGCCCCACCTCCAAAACATTATCTGTTTTTTTGACTTGAGCCACCTCAATAATTTTTCGCAAGATATTCTTATCAACTAAAAAATTTTGCCCAAGATATTTTTTGGGTTGATGTTTATTGGTTGTTTTTTTTCCATTCATGTTATTTTTTAGTTCTGCTGTTCATTTACAAACCATTCCACTGTTTTTTCAATACCATCCTCCATACTAACACGAGGCGACCACCCCAAAGCTTTTTTAATTTTTTCGGTATTTAAACAACTTACCTTTTGGCCCGAAAAAACATCAACGTGTTTGGGCGCAAAATCTTTATCTAAACATCCCTGGACTAATTTAAAAACTTCATTAACAGTTGTTTGTCGTCCAGTTCCAACATTGTATGTATCACATTTGTCACTTTGAAAAACTTTTAGATTTGCTTCCACAACATCGCCCACATAAACAAAGTCCCTGGTTTGATGTCCATCGCCGTGAATAACAGGGTGTTCCCCAGCCAGTATTTTTTCAGCAAAAATTGAGACCACCCCAGCCTCGCCCTTACTGTTTTGCCGTGGTCCGTAAACATTAGCGTAACGAGTAATCCCATATTTTAACCCACGATTCTCATAATAAAAACGAATATAATTTTCTACCGCTAATTTGGCTATACCATAAGGTGACAGTGGTGCACATGGATATTCCTCGGGAGTCGGGACAACTTCCGCCTCCCCGTATAGCGCTCCTCCGGTTGAAGAGAACATTATCTTTTTTACACCAAAATCAACGCAATTATCTAAAACATTTAAACTCCCTATAACATTCACATCTGCGTCAAAGATGGGGTCTTCTACCGAACGATTAACATTAATTTGGGCCGCAAAATGAAAAACATAGTCTGGCTGTTCTTTTTGAAAAATTTCTCTTAGCTCCGATTCTCGGATGTCCACCTGATAAAACACAACGCTTTCGGGTATGTTCTTTCTATTGCCACTTGAGAGATCGTCCACCACCACAACCTTATACCCCTCCTTTAACAACATATCCACTTGGTGTGAACCAATAAACCCAGCTCCACCTGTAACTAATACTTTCCCTTTGTTTGTAAACATATAGGTCAAAATTATTATTACAATAATCAATAAAACAAAGAAACAATAAAACAACTATTTTGCCGTACGTAATAAGTTCTTAATTTCTGTCCACAGCATGGCTCCGATTTCATCAACAAGTTTATCGGCTTTTTTGAAGTTAGTCTTATTTATTAATTTATCAAAAGCACAAAGTTCAACCAAGTATTTAGATTCTTTTAATGATCCGTAAGAAATTTCTAAAAAATTCAATCTAACTCGGCTTCGATTACGTGCATAACCTTCTACATAGTTGAGCGCAATGGATAATGTTGATCGTCGTAATTGAGATGTAATTCCATACATTTCGCTTACGGGGAAATCTTTTGTCCAACCGTAGATTAGTCGAACATATTCATCCATCTTTTGTTTTAACTTTACTTGATATTCGTTCATAGCTCAACGTTTTGTTTTCTTGCTTTCTTGCTTTTTTGCTTTCTTGTTTTCTTGCTTTCTTGCTTTTTGCTTTCTTGCTTTTTTGCTTTCTTGTTTTCTTGCTTTTTTGCTTTTTTGTTTTCTTGCTTTTTTGCTTTTTTGCTTTCTTGCTTTTTTGTTTTCTTGCTTTTTTGCTTTCTTGCTTTCTTGACTCTAGTTTATTTATTTTGAATTACGCCACTGATCAAACGGAATCAATCCATCGACTTTAAACTCCTTATTCACAGGTGGTGCATTGATTGGTTTTTTATTTTCTTGCCATAAATAAACGAACACAAAACCTAAAAGAACAATAATTAAAATCAGAAAAAATAAAATGGCGTAGCGCATACTATTTTATTTGTGAGCGTAAATAACTTTCCATAAAAGGCAACAATTCCCCATCCAAAACATCATCAACATTAGTCGCTTCAAAATCGGTTCGATGATCTTTAACTAGTTTATACGGATGAATAACATACGAACGCGCTTGATTCCCCCAAGCTGCCTCAGTATATTCACCACGTAAACGGGCTCGTTCTTCTTCGACTTCTGTCTGATAATATTGTTGCAATTTAGATTTTAAAACTTTTAACGCTTTTTCTTTATTTTGCGCTTGAGACCGTTCGTTTTGACAACTGACGACTATGTTTGTGGGTAAATGAGTAATACGGACTGCTGAATCAGTCGTGTTTACACTCTGCCCGCCCTTTCCGCTAGATCGAAAGGTGTCAATGCGTAAATCATCCGACTTAATTCCTATTTCTACGCTATCCGGAAGAAATGGCAAAACCTCCACTAAAGCAAAAGAAGTATGCCGCATTTTTTCTGCATCAAAGGGCGAGATCCGCACTAAACGGTGCACCCCTGCTTCTGACTTTAAATAGCCATAAGCATGACGGCCTATAACCTCAAATAGGACGCTTTTTATACCCGCCTCCCCCCCATACGATGTTGTTATAATGTTTGTTTTCCAGCCTTGTTTTTCACAAAAGCGCAAATACATCCGTAACAACATTTCGGCCCAATCTTGAGCGTCGGTCCCACCAGCGCCCGCATGAATCGCAACTATGGTGTCTGCACCATCATAGTCGCCCGCAAAAAGTAGATTGAATTCTTCGGTAGCAAAAACAGTTTCTAACTTAACAATTTGCTGCTCAACTTCTGTGCGCAAATTAACTGACTGGTCTTCGTCATCTAACTTAGTAATTTCTAGTAAATCACTTATATCACGTTTAATTTTTTGCCAAAATTGTACTTCTGTTTCTAAATCGCTGGCGCGACGAGCAATTAGCGTCGCCTTATCTTGGTTGTCCCAAAAACCAGGTGTACTCATTTCATTTTGCAAATGAATGCTTTCTTCTTTTTTCTCATCAATCTTAAGCAACTGCCATGCGCTTAACAATCTGTCCCGCAAGGCCGAAATACGATTGATAAGATCTTGCATATTACTCAGTCCTTTCTGTCAATTTAACTGTTACTGTTTTTTCTTCTTTTTCCCGTGCGTACTTTATGGTGACTTCATCACCTGGCTGATATTTATTTACCTCTTGGACCAAAGGATGTTCAGCATCAATCTTAACACCATTAATTTCTAAAATAATGTCCTTTTCCTTTAACTCCGCACTAGCCGCTGGGCTGTCTGGCACTATGGCTGGTTCAGTTGCTCCACCACCGGTAATCAAGGCTCCGTATTGATAATCTAATTTTCTTTTTTCAGCTACTTCCTCGTCTATTTGAACATAGCGAACTCCAAGCCAAGGACGTACAATCTTGCCATATTTTTTAACACTCTCAATCACAGTTTTAGCTTGATTAATTGGGATAGAAAAACCAATGGCCTCAGCTTGCTGAGAGATAGCTGTATTAATAGCAATAACTTGCCCCGACAAGTTCATCAAAGGTCCACCAGAGTTTCCCGGATTAATAGCCGCGTCAGTCTGAATCGCCCCGTCAATAACTTCGGCTCCACTATAAAAATCGCCGGCCGTAATTCTTCTATTAATTCCACTGACAATGCCACGCGTTACAGTATTCCTGAATTCACTTAAAGAATTTCCAATCGCAATTACTGTTTGCCCCAATTGCAAAGAATCCGAATCCCCTAGTTCTACGGTCGGTAAATTATTAGCTTCTATTTTTAAAACAGCTAAATCACTAACCACATCTCGTGCTAAAACTTTTGCAGGATACTTTTCACTACTATTCAAAATGACTGTATATTCTGCGTCTTCATCAAAAACCACGTGTTTATTCGTAACAATAAGACCATCCTCAGAAACAATAAAGCCTGTCCCGCCACCTATTTCTTGTTTTTGTTTGGCTTCTGGTTTTAGGGTAATTCCATTGTTTTCAAAGCCAAAGACATCGGGGCCAGTCTGATTAAACAAATTTGTTAACTCTTTACTAACAACAATACTAACCACGGCCGGCGCGGTTTTTTTAACTGCTGCGATAGTCGCAGACTCTTCTTCAAGCGTCACGGTTTTGTTAAAAATTCCGCCAGAATTAATTGTTGAATTTAAAAATTCTTGCCCCCAGTTTTGGCTCATGAGATATGGACGTAAAAAGAAAGAACCTAGCACGCCCCCCAAAGACCCCACCACTAAACTAATAATGATAATTAAGGCTAAATAGCCACGTGTTTCTTTTTGCATATTTTTTTATAATAAAACACTTTGCATTATACAAGGTGTTTAATTTATCATTTCTTAATTAAATCGAAAACTCCATTATATACAGCGCCCGAACCAGTAGCTGCATTAAACTCTTGCATCATGTTCTGATATAACTTCATTGTTTCACGCAAATAAGGTACCGCAAAGAAAATTGCAAAAACCAGTGGAACAATAATTAAAATTAATTTTAATATGTTCATAATATGTTGCATGAAAATGAAACGCTTCACCTTCACCAACATTTTATGCATTTCTTTGGTGTATTCGAGATTTTTCTGCAACAACTGCTTAATTTCCTCCTCGTGCATATAGATAATTAACGTACACGGCAAACTTTAAACCAATCTTTAAATGTTTGCATGATCTCGTTTAATTGTTTTTTGGTATAAGTCATCTTACTCAAAAATTCTGGGTCAACTAAAGCGGCCGCTGGACGAAATTGTTGTAAAAAATACTTGTCAGCGCCTCTAATTTGCCGCGCCATGGCTAAAATGTCTTTTTCGGGATGCAAAGCCGGTAAAACCGTAGAACGGAATTCATACGGAATCTTCCCCTCCTTAATAATTAAAACACTTTCTTTTACTTTCTCCAAGTCCGAAGGTCGCACCACAATTCGATCATATTTCTTCCAGGGCGCCTTAATATCCATAGCAATATAATCAATTAGGCCCTTATTGATCAACCTTTTTATAATAGAGGGACGATGGCCGTTTGTATCCAATTTAACTGCATAACCCAAATGTTTTACTCTTTTGATAAAATCAACCAAGTCACTTTGCAAGGTTGGCTCTCCGCCGGTAATACAAACACCATCAACCAAATCTTTACGACTTTTTAAAAAATCAAAAATAGTTTCTTCGGGAATAACTTTAGCTATTCCTTTTACTATTTCCGGATTATGACAAAAAGAGCAGCGATAATTGCATCCAATAGTGAAAATGGTCGCTGCTATTTTTCCCGGGTAATCAACCAAAGTTGTTTTTTGTAATCCGCCGATAAGCATATATTCGATCGCCTGGGGCGATGGCCAAAAGAACTATTTTAAAGCTCGATCATATGTTTTTCTATCACCGAATTCCTCTCTTTTACCCTTATTCCAACGGTGAATTGGACTTAAATAGCCCACGACTCGAGAATATACTTCACACTTTTGACGCTCCATTTTTTGTGCAGTCATATTTTCTAGTAACCAGATGCTAGTAACAAGTAACCAACCAACCCAGTTACTCATTACTCATTACCCGTTACTTATTATTTATTTTTATTTAATTTAATATCTGTTTTTTGACGCTTCGAACGGCTTCGTCTGTATACCCCATTTCTTCATCACAATAAGGACAATACTCGTGTTCACCTTCTATATAACCGTGCACAGGGCAGACACTAAAGGTGGGCGTAATAGTAAAATATGGTAAGCGAAAATTTTCGGCGATTTTTTTGACTAGAGCCTTAGTGCTTTCGGCAGAAGGCATCCGCTCTCCCACAAAACCATGAAGAACCGTCCCGCCTGTATAACGCGTTTGTAAATCGTCTTGCAAGCGTAGGGCTTCAAAAATATCGTCCGTATAACCAACAGGCAACTGTGTTGAATTAGTATAATACGGCGCAGCTTCACGTTCCTTAACAGCAGGCTCATTGGCCACAACAATATCCGGAAATTTTTCTTTATCCAAGCGCGCAAAACGATAGGCTGTTCCCTCGGCTGGAGTTGCCTCTAGGTTAAAAAGTTCATTTGTTTCATTTTGATAATCCATGCAACGTTCACGCATAAAATCAAGAACTTCACGCGCGAACTTGTGGCCTTCTGGCTCCGAAATTGGCACTTTCAAAAGATTAAGGCAAGCCTCATTCATGCCATTTAAACCAATGGTATTAAAATGATTTTTCCAATATTCACCGAAACGTTCTTTTATAGTATTCAAATAAAAACGAGAATATGGATAAAGACCGCCTTCAGTAAAACGCTCTAACGCGTTACGCTTAATTTTTAAACTTGTTTTAGCTAAATCCATCAAGACGCCTAATCGTTGTAAAAACTCTTCTTTGTTTTTTGATAGATAACCCAAACGCGCCATATTTACAGTGACCACACCAATTGAACCAGTCAATGGATTAGCGCCAAATAAACCACCGCCACGTCGTCTTAATTCACGATTGTCTAAACGCAAGCGGCAACACATACTGCGCGCATCTTCTGGGCTCATGTCGCTGTTTACAAAGTTGGAAAAATAAGGAATGCCATATTTAGCAGTCATTTCCATTATTTTATTAATAATGGGGGCCTCCCAATCCCAATTTTTGGTAACATTATATGTAGGTATTGGCCAACTTAAAACACGGCCTTTTCTATCCCCCTCTGTCATAACTTCTATAAAAGCCGTGTTGAACATATCCATTTCTTTTTGGAATTCGCCGTAAGTTTCTTTCTGTGGTTCACCGCCACGAATAACAGCCTCCTTAGCTAAATTTGATGGTACAAATAAATCCAAGGTGACATTGGTAAAGGGCGTTTGAAAACCGACTCTAGTTGGAACGTTAATGTTAAACAAAAACATTTGGACCTGCTGTTTAACTTCGTCGTAGGTTAAATTGTCATAGCGGATGAAAGGCGCAACATAAGTATCTAAACTAGAAACCGCCTGAGCACCGGCCGCCTCGCCCTGTAAAGTATAGAAAAAATTAACCAGTTGACTTAAAGCAGTTGTAAAATGTTTAGGCGGTTTACTTTCAACTTTGCCTCGCACACCACCAAAGCCACGCAATAAAATATCTTTAAAATCCCATCCACAACAATATGGAGCTAAAAGCTGAAGATCGTGTATATGGAAATCACCACTGACATGTGCTTCACGAATGTCTGGTGAATAAACCTTGTTTAACCAATAATTCGTACTAATACTAGAAGCCACATAGTTATTTAACCCTTGCAGTGAATAATCCATGTTGCTGTTTTCTTTTACTTTCCAATCGAGTTGGCTCAAATAGCTTTCCATGAGTTCATCAGAATTGATCATGCTTTGAATGTCTCGCATCTTGGAGTGCTGATCACGATAAACAATATACGCTTTGGCAACTTTTATTAACCTTTCTTCGATTAAAACTTCTTCAACTAAATCCTGAATTTCTTCGACCGCTGGGATAGAACGCTCATGAAATTTTTTATTCAAAAGTTCAACCACGCGATCAGACAAACGATCTGCGCGTTCTTGATCGGGTTCACCGACTGCGCGCATGGATTTAAAAATAGCTTGACCAATTTTTTCTTGTTCAAAGTCAACAATACGATCGTCGCGCTTTCGAATCTGAATAATTTTATTTGCTGTATAAACCATAGTTTTTCTGATTTATTTATCCCCCCTAAATTTAATTAACTGACACAGGGACTAAAAAAATAGCCCCTAAAAAATCTTGCTTTGCAGCGAAATTCTTGTCTCTATTGTACCTTATTTTGAGGGACACAAGCAACTTCCAAATTTTATATTTTCAAACCACTAAAATTATTAAAAATTATGTGTCGACAAACATGTTTTTTGCAATAAAAATTTTTACTGTGGATAAGTAAAAAAACACGGTGGGGAACAAAATTTTTTGTTCCCCACCGCGAGGCATATACTTGTAGTCAGTAGCTCCAAAGGAAGGAGCGTAGGACTACATCATCTTTCTTCTTATAAAAGCTGGAATTTCTAAATCCTCATCATCGCTAGCTGAGGCCGTTCCAGGCTGAACGACCATATCTTCTGGCCGTATCTTGTCTGGATCTTCTGGTGGTTGAGGAGCCAAAGTGCTTTGTTCTAATTTTTTAGCGTCAAAGTCCAGGCGTGGTTCACGTTTTTCGGGCGCAGTAGCAGAACTTAAACTGCTAGCCTGGCTAGCTGGAGCAGCAGGCGCCTCCTTTTTAATCGGAGCAAAATAATTTGGAGTTGATGGTTGCATAGCATTAACGCGAAGCAAATGACTTTGTACCCCGGGTTGATCAAATCCCGTTGCCACCACCGTTATCTTAATTCTATCCTTTAAATTTTCATCGACTACTGCGCCGAAGATAATACGAGCATCACTGTCAACTGATTCAGTTATAGTTTTCGCAGCCTCGCTCACTTCGTACATTGTTAGATCTGGTCCACCGGTAATTGTAAATAAAATGCCTTTTGCACCTTCAATGGACACCTCTAATAATGGACTGGCAATAGCGGCCTTAGCGGCTTCAATGGCACGATTGTCCCCTTGAGCTTCGCCCATACCCATTAGGGCTGAGCCACTATTTTCCATAATTGTTTTAACATCAGCAAAGTCCACGTTAATCAAACCAGGCAAAGTGATAAGCTCAGAGATTCCTTGAACACCTTGGCGTAAAACTTCATCAACAACACCAAAAGCTTCAATTAAAGGTGTTTTTTTATCAATAATTTGCCAAATTCTATCATTAGGAATAGTAATCAAGGTGTCAACCTTAGTAGCCAACTCTTTTAAGCCTTCTTCGGCAATACGTTTACGTGGACCACCTTCAAATGAAAAAGGTTTGGTAACTACTGCAATCGTTAAAGCCCCCATCTCTTTGGCAATTTCGGCGACCTTAGGACCAGCTCCAGTTCCCGTACCACCACCAGAGCCATAAGTAATAAAAACCATATCCGCCCCTTTTAAAATTTCGCGGATTTCATTCTGAGCCTCCTCCGCAGCCTTACGCCCCACCGCAGGATTCATACCTGCGCCCAAACCACGAGTTGTGCTTTTGCCAATATGAATTCTTTCGGGCGCTAAATTAGACTGTAAAGCCTGTAAATCTGTATTAAGCGAAATGAACTCAACGCCCTTAATCTTGGCCTGAATCATTCGGTTGATAGCAGAATTACCGCCACCGCCGACACCGACGACTTTAATTTTGGCATAAGTTTGTATCTCTGGTTTGACTTCTGGCATATCTTTTAAAAGTTATAAGCGAGATAAGCGAGATAAGCCTCAATTCTTAATTTGCTTATCCACTTACTTACTTAACTAGCTTACTTTTTCGTTTCTCCCTCCCTTTTATATATCATGATATTAAATTTTTAAACCATCCTTTAACTTTATCAGCCGCTTCTTTAACATTATGAAATTTATGCGCAAAACTGAACTTACCGCCACCCTTTTCACTTAAAACGCTATAACCCCACATAACCAAGCCTAGGGCAGTTGAAAAAGAAACATCATGAACCTTATCTACCGCGGTATTAAAACGTTTATTACTTCCCAACGCAACAGGCAACATGGTTTTCTTTTTTCCTACTTCGATCATGCCTGGCAATTTTGAACCCCCACCTATAAGGACTAGCCCCGCAGGAAGTAATCCACTTCTGTTAATTTTTTGTAACTCTAAATCGACTTTCTGAAAAATTTCCTCTACACGAGCCTCAATAATTTCGGCGATATATTTTTTAGAAAAGGTTTGATCTTCTCCACCATAGTCTCGAAGGTTTACTTCCTCTTCTTTGTTAAATTCTTTAACTAAGGCGCTTCCAATGTCGAGCTTGATGCGTTCGGCCACATCTAATGATGTTTGCAGCCCAATGGCCAGGTCAGCGGTAATATGGTCAGCCCCAAGAGGTAAAATAGAGACATGGATGACATCGCCTTCTTCAAAAACAATTAATTTGGTTGTCGCCGCGCCAATGTCTACCAAAGCGACCCCTAACTCTTTTTGCCGCACAGAGAGGACAGCCTCACTGGCCGCTAAAACGGACAGAACTAAATCATTAATATCTAGACCAGTACGATAAATGCTTTTAGTTAAATTTTTTATTTGTGAACTAAGTCCACGTATAACTTGGGTTGTCACTTCGAGCCGAATACCGCTCATGCCAATCGGATCTTTAACACCTGTTTGATTATCAATTGAAAACGATTTTGGGATAACGTGTAAAACCTCGTAATTTACTGGCGCTGCTACGGCTCGGGCCGCCTCTATCACACGACCGACATCATTCTCTTGTATTTCGCCATTTGTTCTGGCGATGGCAATGACACCATTGCTTTCTTGCGAATTGATGTGCACACCGCCCAATCCAACCCAAACATTTTCAATGGGCAGACCGATCATCCGCTCTACTTTTTCTAGTCCGGCCGAAATGCTCGAGACAGTGTCCTCAATGCTAACAACCGAGCCCTTATTCATCCCTAGAGCCGGAACTTCAATGACACCGATCACATTTAATTGCTCGTTATCACTATTATTATTTTTACTTAGCTGACCGACTACAATTCGGATGTTGGACGAACCGATATCAAGGCCAGCGATGATGTTTTCTGCCATACAATTTTCTGAACAATACAATTGGTCAACAACAGCGCATTGTTAACACTTTCTCTTATTTAATTATAGTATAAAAAGTTCTAGACTCCAACTATTACTAGTGATAATGCAAAAAGGCCTTATTTAAGGTCTTTTTTTATCCTTTTGCACAAATTATGAGTTCAGTTGTAAATAGGGCAAAAAAATAATTAAACCCAAAACAACAGCCGACAAAGCAGCCACCAAAACCATTCCTGACAGGATGTCTTTTATTTCGCCCACGTAAGGATGCAATCGTGGCTTGAATAAATCGACTAATCTTTCAAAAACAGTATTCAACATTTCTAAAATAAAAATTAGTGCGATCATCATAATAATAATCGCCCATTGCCAAGCCCTAATATTAAAATAAAAACTAAAAAATAAAACAAAAAACGCTGCCAAAAGATGCAGTTTAAAATTTTGCTCTTTCTTTATCAACATTTTGAGCCCAGAAAGCGCATGTTCAAAACTTCTAAATAATCTATTCAACTTAAGCATAAAATTTATTTAGGATTTTTTCTTCGAGTCTCTCCATTATAACTGCTTCTGTATTTTTGATGTGATCATAACCAGATAAATGGAGATAACCATGGAGCACAAGACGCAAGATCTCTTTTTCTAAACTGTGTTTTAATTCTCTAGCTTGTTTTTGCGCCCGCAGAGAACAAATAATTATCTCACCTAGCAGAGCATCTTGTGTGTTATCTTCAAAAGAAAGCACGTCTGTAACAGCAGCCTTATGCCGATACATATCATTCATTCTTTTGATACTCGCTGGCACTACAAAAGCTAATGAGACCTGCTTATGACCTTTTTGGAGTATTGTTTTTTGGGCCAGATTTAAAATAGCGCTTATCTTTTTTTGCGGAACACGAATTGCCGTTAAATTATTAATTTCGACCGATACCATAGGCTCGCGACTAAGGGCGGATTAGCTGAGCTAATTCTCCGGTACAGGTATCTGTTCGACTTATAGCGGTTTCAAAATTCTGTTCTGGATTATAAGTGCACTTCATAATTTTTCCAGCCCAGGCTGCCTCTGGATGTTTGGTAAAACGGGCAGAATAAACGCAATTACCTCCCTCCCTACCTCCGACACTGATTTCGTATGTAAGATTGTCAGCGAGCTTAAAAATCCCAATTACTGGTTCACAAGTTTCAAAAGAATCATAGAAGCAGGCTGTATTACCACAGGGGAATTCTGTAACAACCTTTTTATTATCAACCAAAACAGGAACCCCCAAAGACTCCATAATACCCGCAAAATTGACGGCTGGAGCAGTGGCAACTGGCTCTATAACACCAAACTCAAAGCTATTTACCATCATAGCAAAAAGACCAGGGTAATTGGCTTCTTCATTCAATCCGATATTATAATTAATAATATAGACTCTAGTTCCATTAGCAACATAGGCAGTAAAACCATCAGGGCTTTCAATTACAGCGTTTTTCTTATAGTTTTGGTATTTCTTTAGCTGAGTTGCGCTAATGCTTGGTGCTCTTTCTAAATACCAAGCATCCAATGTTTGTTCGGCTGGTTTTGTATCTACAAAAATGTTTACGAACTCATTGCCCTTTGAGGTAAACATAACCTCTTTGGGATCATTTTCTTTTAAAGGACTAGCTAACCAAGTTGAGGGATATAACAATTTATAACCATAGCTAGTATTCTCGTATGCTTTTGCAAAACCCTCTTCGTTTATTCTAGTACTACCGGCCTTAATTGGGCTGTAAAAATTTTTCATCTCATCGCCATCGCGGTAAGTATCTTTGTCTGTGTCATTCATGTTTGGATCCGTACCGATCAATGCCTCCTCGGCATCAGTTAGCCCATCTTTATCTTTATCTAGGCTGGCCATTAAAGATAATGAAACATCACTTAATTTACTTGGATCAAAATTAATTTTTTCTTCGACTGCTGGTTGTTCCGTGGGAATGTCAACTGGTGGTGGGGTGTTCTCGTCCGGCTGAGCTGCCTCCTCTGTGGCAGGCTCTTCGACAACAGGCTGTTCTTCAACTACGGCCACCTGGTCTTCAACATTAACGTTTTGATTATTGGCTGGTGCTTGATAGCTGGCATATAACAAGTAAGCCGAAATACCAACGACCAAAACTAAGACCACAATAATGGCGATGTTCATGATCTTTTTTTTGCCAGCTGGCGCACCTGAAGTTTGATAGGCCGGCGCCGTTGGTGCGGCTGACTGCATCACTGCTGGTTGTGGCCCTTTGGGGATATTAGCTGTTTTCCCGCCAGTATAATAGTCCATCGGCATAGTATGAATTTCTTCTGACCCAGACGTGGCTGTTGGCGCAGTTGGTGCGGGTGGCGCCACATTGGGAGTAGTCTGGGGCGCTGGGGTTGGTTGTACTGGTGGTGCTGATTGTGTATTTACATCATCAAACATAAGATATAAGGTTATTGATTTGTATTTAATTGTTGCAAAGCCTCTTCGAAATTAAGCAACTTCCCCGCCCCACGTGGGTTATAACCAGCCTTCACTTCTTCTCCATCTAAAAAACCATCACCGTCTGAATCAGAAGCAAGTGGATCGGTTAAAAAATTCTTAACTTCGTCATAATCAGATAAACCATCATTATCTGTATCGCTCTTGTTGGGGTTAGTTTGTAAGATAATTTCCTCTTCCCGAGGCAAACCATCATTATCATAATCATCAACAGTCTCGATGCGTGGAGCGACAAAAACCTCTTGTTCTGGAACCACCACGGCTTCTTCCACCTCAATTTGAGTTATTATGTCGGGCACAACTTCTTGTTTTTGGAATAGCCCAAACTGTTTAATCATAATAAAAATTACTCCACACAATATGGCTACCATTAAAAACAAACCAAGGCCGATAAATATTTTTTTGTTACTGCTAGGTGGAGTAGAATTCGTTGGAATCGTTCCTAGCGCTGGATTATTGTACATTAAATTACCCGGCACATTCTTGGGTGCTTTGTCGACTGCTTGAAAAATATCTTCGATTTGGTTATCGGTAGGCATATTAGTAATTTAACTCATCTTCATCTGGTGGTGGAGGCGGTGGAAGCGTAGTGAACTTAGACATTAAATTCTTGAGCTTTGTTTCTAGTTCTGCTGTACTCCCCTGCATCCAAATTCCTTGATGATTTATATCATTTATACAAACAGAAGGTTCCGTGGTTGGCGCAATACAAACATTATTAACACAAGCATTAGAACAACTTGTTGAACTTACACAAGAAGCGCAATCAGTATTCGCCGTACACGCCTGTCCAGCACACAGGCCATGGTAACGATACCAAAAGTTAAAATTACTGACTCCTAACGCGCCTGTTTTAATATAAATAAAGTGTATCGGTATTCCTCTTGCATTAGCAGCTGTAATTGTCGCCGCTCTACTTTCGGGATTATAGGTATCATCAGCATCAGTGATAACAATGTAAACAGTTTGATCATAATCGACAGACGCTCCTGCTTTTGTCATCTTAGTATCATACACATTTAATGCATCCATAAAAACATTATCTATTCTCAAGGCCATATACGCATTCCCATCATAGATGTAAGGTGAACTACACACTGGGGCAGCACCACTACAAGTTCCCGAAGAACAAACGTTAGAAGAACATTGGTTGGCTTGTGTACAATAATTATACACACATCTTCCCGCCCCACCACAATTATAAGTTGCGTTACATGTTGCTATGTCTTGCGTTTTAACGCAGTTCTCCCAACCATTTGCACAATCCAACCAACCCAAGAAATGGTCAGCCTGACCGGCAGGAAAATATGCCCTTCTGGCATCTTCCGTCGGACTAGTTTTTGATGTCCCCAAGACGAAATAGGCATTATTGCCCATAACGTCACGGATTCCATCAATATGTGTGCAACCTGGGGCACCAGGAATACAACCAGCCGGAGTATCTATTCCATTAACAATTGAAAGAATTAAATCTTGATGAGCCATTTCTGGATCATGATCTTGCCATCTCATACTGCCGCTCGTATCAACAAAAAAGGCAAAAAGAACTTTTTTAGTTTCTTTATCATCATACTCACTTGAACAAGCTTTGTCACAAGTTGCCTCATTTGAACCATCTAGTTTACAGTAATCAATGTCGCCATCGCCGTCGTTATCCTGTCCGTCATTACATTGAGCTGGATAAACCTCTGACTTGTGTGTCGACTTTTGTACACCATTCTCTTGGCAGCTATAATCTTTTTCTAACCAATTTACTGGCTGACCAGCGGCTTTATCGGCCAAGCACTGTTGTTTTGTTTTCCCAATACCATTAATACAACAACCATCCCAATCACAACGCCCATCACCGTCATTATCAAGTCCATCTTTACAGTGATAAGGGTAATCTTCTGTTTCGTCGCTAGAACTCGAGCAACCTTCATCATTTGGATAGTCGATTTTGCCATTTTTATCATTATCAATTCCATCCATACACTCGGGAGCGTCACCTGGAGTCTCTGGAATTTCTTCTGGATCCTGCTTTATAGCATCCCAACCCACATTTGAAGTTTCTATGAGTGGAACATATTTATAATTTAACTGTGGTTGTTCGTAATAAACGCGTAACCGGTATTTAGTATAATCAAGATCATTTACTTCGTAAGTATAGGTTAAATTCTTCCCATAATCTTTATCAGTCTTATCCAATATGGAATAATATCCATACAATGAATCGAATGTTTGAGTAGAACTGTTATAACAAGCTCTATTATCATAAACATTAGAACATTCAACACAGGACATCCCCGGAATAGCACATTGTTCGTCCGAACCACAGGCCAACGGATTAGAATAAACATCGGTACCGCATAAAACTGGCTTTGAAATATTATCACAAATACAATTAGTTTCTTGCTCCTGGCAGGCCGTTGTGGTTCCACTCAAGAAGCACTGTGGCTGTGGTGGGACATTATACAAAGCATTAATTGGATCTACCGGCATGTCGAAACCAATAGCCTTGGACAACTCATTTTTCCAGGAATCCCAAACGCTGTTGGAGAAGTGTCGTTGGAGAGTTCCAGATTCAAGTTGTGGCACATAACCGTTATTTTGGGCTTTATAAACTTTTAGATATTCGTGCATCAACACAAAATCTTGTAAACGCTTTGTATCTCTAATTACCTTAAGTTTGTTAACATTTTCAGCATTCAAAACATTCATGTTGAATTTTAAGAACTCAACCATTTGCCCAAAGATGTTTTGTGTGGCCGGATTAGAATTTTGTGAATAACTTAGAAGATAAATGTTGTTGTAAACATTGTTACCATTAACATTCGCGGCTGAAACATAAATTGTTCGTCCATCTTGAGTCCCGGCATAACAAAATTCACCAAAGCTGTCATACAAACAATCGGATTTAGTTTCGGGCACAGAAGCCGCTGGATTTGGTGCGTACCGCTTATACCACAAACTCGGTGGCAACGCTTCTGGATTTTCGTATATGCGCAATGAGATTGCGTCTGGCACCATGTCGTTAGTACTCGGATAGTCCATATCATCCTTGCGGACAAAGAAATATTGGGCAAACAAAGCGGGGCTTTCCCACCCATCATTTGCCGAGGTGCATTTATGATCTTTAGTATCAATTAACCCGTTGCCATCATCGTCAACACCATTGCTACATTGATTTTCGACGTCGACATTCAATTCTTGCCAACCTGAATTATCGCCATAGAAAATGCCTTTTTGTTTGGCGATATCTGTTATATTGTGGTGTTTAAATTTGAAACTTCCGCCATCTGGCAAACATTGTGAAGTTATATTTACACAAGTACAACCTGGTTGATTCTTAACACAAGAAACCGGAGTACAATATTCAGCCGAATAATCAGCTGTACACTTGAAGGCGCCAATACCGTTGTTGGAATTAGTATCAGTATTAAAGGTCCAAGCAACGGCGAGACCTGTTTCTTCGTCAGTCTTTATAGCACTTGGTGTTTTTTCCCCATGGAAAACTCTAAAATCATCAACATAACCACCAAAAGAGACTAAAGGAACGGTTGTTTTGCCTAAGCCACCAACATAGAGTTTGTCGTACATGCTAGGGGTGGCTATCACATCTAGCTTTTCGCTAGTACAAACGCAACCCGGAGTTCCACTATCGCAAATTGTTCCACCAGCTGTTTTACAATCTAAATTATCCCGTGGCCAAACAAACATAGACGCTGTTTCTTGCTCTGAAACATCTGCTTTTCCGTTAATCGATAAAATGGCGGATTTAGAATCCTTATTATAAGACAAAACTATCTGATTAAAACCATTATTTAATAAACCAGCAGCATCGCGAATACCGCGATAAATAATGTTATTGCCATATTTAATCTTAAAGACAACTGATCGCTTAATATTTTCGTCAGTACAGTTACAGGCAGACGGCTGTTTAGAGCCGTTTAACACCTCAAACCAACAAACTGGATCAACCGGCGTAGCACACCAACGACGCACACCCAACTGAACATGATCTTGATTTGGGACAGAGGCTATATCTGTTGATAAATTTTTATAAAATAGACGGACATATCTGTCTTGTGGTAAATCATCGTTATAAACCCAAGCTGAAATGGTCCAAGATTCTTTGGCTGTTTCGCTAGCGCCGTCTCTATTTAAGAAGTCTAAGTTATCATTAGCGCCAGACACGACATAATCATAATTACGATCAAAATAAACACCAAAGCGTGGTTTAGGATCAATCTCCGTGAACTCACCAGACATCAAACCAACAAGAGGTAAATCGTCGCTTAAAATTTTATCTTCACCAAAATCACGACAATAGAATAAACCAGCATTGAATTCTTTTTCAACTAAATAGCTTGGTTTTAATTGGCCATTGTTGGTTGTTTCAAGTCGTAAGTCAAATTTTTTACGAGTGGGTTGCCCGTCGACATATTGATACTCAGCCGGGATAGCCCGTCCATAACTATTATAAACATCGCCAAACCACGGGTTGTCGCAAATAAAGACTTTTATATTACCAAAGCCCGTAAACTTTGCACCTATCTGATTAAAATTCCCTTGGTCTTTTGCGCAAACACATGTTGCCCCACCAGCAACACATGGAGCACCAGTATCTTCATCAGTGCACAGTTGAGCGACAGAATCTTCGGTGATTGTTGCCGTAGCTTTAATTTGTCCCTGACCATTTTTAGTTTGAGTTGTAATAACGGCAGCATAAGCATTTGGATTTATTGTAGCAAGGGCTGTGTCTGTTGATTCCCAAGCCCAATTCCAACTATAAACACCTGGGACAGGGAAAATATTTTGTGCGCCACTACGTGGATAAGCATAATAGTTAAACTCTTGCTTTGACTGCATAACAAACAAATCACCAGGAGTTACAGCCACATTATCTAAACGGCAGAGCTCAGATCCAGTGGTGAATGTGATTTTTTTAGGTAAATCAGTAAAACCAACATTACATTTATTCTTTAAATTTCTGAATAAAATTTTATAGGTTGTATTAGGCAAAAGAAGTTCCGCCGGGATCCCCCTCATTTCGGTCCCATTACCAGTCACCTTTATATCGCTTGTCATTTCTGGACCACGGCAATGTTTTAATGGACCAGCTAGACCTATCTTGAAAAGTAAATTTCTAACAAATTCAATAACCTTGTTATATGTTTTAACGAACCAGTTTTTACTAGAATTAGATACAAACTCGTCGATTTCCCCAGATGATAATTCCCCATTGGCGCAAACTTCAGCATCATAGTAAAACAACATGCCACTCTTGCGTTCGCAGCCAACAACCTTTGTTGCCCCGTCGCACTTGCTCATATCTGCCTTTCCGTCTGGCATGAGCTGTTCGCCTCCATCGGTACAAATACAACTGTCGCCGCCCTTTATCTCTCCCTTTACCGTTGAATATAAAACTATAATTGAATTACGACAAACATCCTGAGCACCGTTCGATGGCACCGAATACGAACTCCCTCCAAACAACTCGGTTTCAGCGGAACAAGAAGCAGTTACGGCCTCGTCATACACTGATTTAGGAACACGCAAAGCAATGTCCGTGTCCCCAGTCTTAGTTTGTGGCTGACCTTGAATAGTTTCTAAAGTTTGAGCAATAATTTTTTTAGTCAAACTATAAGTCACTGGTGGTTTGTCAGGATTTTTAGAATCAATATCTGGCGTTAATCTTAATAAAACGCTATAAACATTGAAGGTATTTTTTTCGGTATTAATAGTTGCTTGTTGATATGGGCTCCCCTTAGTACCTGTCCCCAAAGCCTCACAACCACTGTCTTCTCCTAATTCCTTAAGGCCATTACCACACAAAGAACCATATTCACTATCTGAACCTATGTTAGTACATTTATTGGTACACCAAGCTGGAAATTCGCAAACACAACCTGCTTCACCCACAGCACAAGCTTGTTGCATTTTGCCACCGGCAGGACAAGCTGTTACTTCGGCGCAAAAGCATTGGTTCCCCACTTTAGTACAACCAGAATCCCCCGAATCACACTTAGCCATATTCTGAACCTGCGTTGGACATGTTACCTCTTTGAAACAGGCCGTTTTTTCACATTCCTCCATACTTAAACCCGCACCCGTTAAGTCCTCAACAATGCTATTGCCACAGCAATTATTTTCGCCCGGATTAACGCAAGATGGAAAACCAGTTATCAAACATTTTTCATTACATAAAGGATTGGCTGAATCGCATTCCTCGCCAGCATCGACAGTCCCATTACCGCAAATAGGAAGACCAGCTACAAATTTAACCTGAGCGCCCTCATTTAAACATTTATTGTTTACCCCATCACCGGCTTTATTGTTGCCATCATCAACGTCTTCCCCTGGTTCTGGGACTTTATTCCCACAAGTATAGCCATCGGCTGTACCAGTGTTCAAACAACCAGCTGAACAAGCTTTACTCTTAGATACCAAGACACAATTATCTTCGGGCTCTGCTGTGGTTGGGTCACATGCCTCTTTATCTTTATCTAAATATTCTGCACCCAAATCACACTCTTCGTTACCATTTTTAACACCATTGCCACAGCAAGCTGAACTTCCAGACAATTCAGCGGGCGTGCAAGCCGCAAAATTATCCCAGAGACAAGTTTCAATGTTACAATTGGCGATTGGTGGCTCACACTCTTCGCCAGTTGAAATTGTTCCATCACCGCAAACAGCTCTATATTTTACACTTCCTTTCAACAAACAATTACTATTACAAGTTGTAGAAACCTGAGTATTATAAACATTATTAGTTATGGTCGCGAGTGGGGCTCCATCAGTTGCGCCATTATCGGGGTCATTTGTAGACCAGTCCCAGTCATAGTTGAGTGGGTTTAATAATTGGCCATTGGGCGAACACTTGTCTGGGGCACTGGCTGGTTGCACTGCGTAATTTATGGTCTCGCCTGGAACGCCAGCCACATAACCACCAGGAGTTACGCCAACTGAGTTAATGACGCACTGGTTAGGATCATTTTTTGTTTTAAAGACCCAGCTAAAACTATTAAATGCTGCCCCGGGGATAACACCCGTTGGATCATGGTGATAATTTAAGTCAATTAATTTTACCCCACTAATACTTTCCATATCTCCAGAAATTACAACGCGGTGGTAACGATTAGGCAACAAATTCATGTTATTTACCAAATCGATTGTTAACAAATTTTGACCGAAAGAAACGCCAGCAGCCGGCGCATACAAATAATTTAAATTCAAGGTAACACCAGGCAAAGCAGAAATTACGGTACACTCTTCAGTATCACAACTATAAACTTTTACATTGTTTTGATTTTCCACCACAGACTCCTTCATCTTGGTGTTAAAGTTAACCCCCATTTGAGCGTTAATACAGGCTTCTTTACACTTTGGATAATAACTTGTAACACGTGGTTCACTAAAATTAATTTCTAAATCAGCTCCCTTCTCGTATAATAAGCTATCAGCTGGCACCACGGCGTTAGCCAATATCTGGACTAAATTACTTTCGGTTGTTTCTAAATCAATAGTCGCATTACATTCACACCCCTCACTAAATTGAGAACAACCGCCAGGTTGGCAAACCAACTTATCCGTACGTGTAGCATAAACGCCAATGTCATTACGTCTTTCGGTTGCAGCTGTACAATATGGCAAAGCACCAGGAATCGGCTCAACTAAGCAGGCATAACCCTTAGCCTCGGCTTTTTGCGCATCTGCTGCATCTGGAACTGTCCAAACCCACGGCTTATCAATTAAACTTATTTCTTGACACTGGTACATGCCAGTAACCCAGTATTTTTGAATTTGTTGTACTGAAGTTATTTTACCTTTAGAAGGCGTCATTAAAAAATTATCAGGGACACAGTCAGTGGCTTTAGTTTTAAAATTCCAAACATAGCTTTGCGTCATAGTTTTACCTGGAACACCTGGTGCAAAACTATTTGCCGCCACACCACCTGGGCCGCCAACTATTTCTACTTGATACCAAGAATTTGCAAATAAATTATACTTATTGCCTGATTTTTGAATTATATTTGGATAGGCATTAGTTCCAGGAGCGCCACCACCAGCATAGCTGGCAAACAAAGAAAATGAAGTCATGTTTTCATTAGAAGCGGCACAAACACACCCCTCTGTTCCAGGCTCACACTTAGCGCCCAACTTTGTACAAACAATACTGGCCGGCTGAGTACCGACATCACTGGGAGCGATATTAGATAATTGACTGGAAAGACAATTAGGTGCGGTACAAGCAGTAAAGTCACAAGGAGTCTCGCTATCCGAAGCAAGACAACGTCGAATAATAACATTGCCATTCAAGCTTGCTTCGTTAATTAACATGTTAAAGGTTGCTGAAATCAACCCATTAGGACAAGCTAATTTATCCTCTTTTTTAGGCGAAGGCGATTGTCTATAACCAGCATCAGTAGCAAAATCAGTCACAAAACAATTTCGTTCAATAACAGCTGGAATTTTAGGGATTACTCCAGTACTCATAACCCAAGCATACTCAGACTCATGGGTTACAATAGTAGAGCCACAAACATCTTCTTTGGTTGTTTTCGTTCCTTTGTTTGTACAAACTCCATTAGAACAACAAAATTGATCGGCCTTACAAGATTCGTCATTTTTACAAGCACCAACCTTAAATTCAATAGCATTGCTTGCAACTGAACAATCTCCTCCCTCCAAACGAACACCGCCCGTAATTGCCTCGGCCGGAACGCGTGCCTTTTCTATAGTTTCAGCGCCCCAAACAATATCCCCCGCTTCATTAACCGGAATACGGTTGTCCTTATCTTTTACAAAAGTTAAATTATATAAATCTTTAGTGCCAAAATTTTCACCTGTGACTGTAAATTCTGTAGCAGCCGGTCCATTGCTTGGAGATAAACCGCACAAACCCGGACCCGGAGCATTAGTGTTTACCACAAAGAAACGGTTATTACTTGGTAAACTCTGGCTTGTAATAACCTGGACCCAATAATTACCAGGACTTAAACTCATGGCCTGATCGCCCTGTAACTTATTTGCTTCGGGCACCTTAACTATAATCTCGGTATCAGACCAGCTTCCAGCACCACAAGCAAAATCAGCAATAAAAGCAGGCAAAGGATTTCCATCCTCATCAGTTGCCTCTACAAATCCACCCTCGCCATTGTCCTCCAAAAGTTTTAAAATTACTTGACCCTGGGCGTCGCCAAAATTACTGCCAGCAATACTGATCATTTGTTTTACCGGAGCACTTTCTACACAAGTACAATCTGGTGACCCCACGATACAACAACTGTCATCAGCCTTTTTGCATGTTTTTGGCGTAATTTCAGTGATCGTAGGTAGTGCTCCTGGGTTTCTTACCGTAAAAGAAACAGGATTACTCAAAACATTAAAACAACTACACCCTGGAGAGCCTTGCTCACAACTTTCAATACAAGATTCAGCGCCAGATTCACAACCGTCTTTAACTTTGGAACAACGCTCCCCCTTACCAACAACAACATCGTAAATACCTTTATCTATTTGTGGGACACGAGCCCCCTCTATCTTTGTATCAGACCATAAAATAGTAACAGCTGCTTCTGTATCACCAAAATAAACAGCATCGTCTTCTGCTTTTAACTGCCCATCTGGAGGATTACCAAATTTTTCACCCGACAACTGAACCAAAGTCCCGGCGACACCGTCCGAAGGCACCAAAGGAGCGCACAACCCTGGATAACGTAAAATTGGGTTGCGCACAAAATCTCCCTGCCAACCTTCGTCATCATCTTCGGTATCATCGAATCTATTATTGCCTTCGTTATCTTTATTTTTCGTAACAACCTTAATTGGACCTGTTCCTACACCTTCCGGGACTTTGACTATAATTTGATTATTAGTCCAAGCACCAGCAGAGTCACAACCTAGTTCTGCAGGTAGAGTGTATTTTTGTCCTGCCTCAACACCCTCACTAAACAAAACTCGACTTTCATTAATATCATAAGAAGAAAATCCATTCCCATATATAGTCACAAAATTACCGTCAATGCCCTCTTTCGGATTCGCGTTATAAATTATCGGCAAAGACTTACAAACACCTGTTGTTTCACCTTCTTTAATTTCACAATAACCATTGGCACAATCTGAATCCTGCGTACAAGGGCCCTCATCACATGCCCCACAAGCGGGATCACCACAAATTATTTCGCCAGCGTCGTCGCAACAAAAATCTGGTCTTAAATAAACGTTTGTTTTCTTATTACTGCTATTACCATCAACATCATTCGCTTCTAGCATTAACCAATGTTCACCTAAAGCATACTTTTGTTTTCCGCCAGCATCCAAAACGTTAACTTCCCATGGCAACGAACCTGAATATATAAGAGGTGTTGAAGGCAAAGAAACTTCTCCTATTGCATCTTCCTGCCCAGTTACGTGATCAACATATAAAGAAATAAGTGCCAACCCAGCGTCATCTTCGGCTCCAAAAGGAATGTCCCTTGAATCTATGCTTTCCTCAGGGAATTTACACATGCTCTTATTAAGAGCATTAAAATATACTTTGGGTGGAGTAACATCGCATACATCCCCAGTAGTAAACTTTGCCGTACAAACACTGTCAGTGGCATTACAAATTAAAGGATCGCCATCAGCTGACGTTAAACCAGTGGCCCCCGCCTTTATGGTAATGGTATATTCAGTATCTTTTTTTAAGGCATATTTAGAAGAGTCAGCCTGGTCACACACTCCAGCTGGAACAAATTCCACTAACCGCCCACTATTTTTGACTACAAAAGTGCCGTCGACTGTACTAGGTACAGACTCGACTATATCTAACCACATGTAATCAAACTTTAAACAGTTAGTGCCAGTACGTGCCCATTTAATATAAATCTTATCTCCGCCCAAACACGCAGCATCTAAATCGATTTCATTATTACCATTAGGCGGCAACCAATTTTCTTTTATTTTAACTAAGTCTGCTTCTGTTTTACCGCAAAAAATATCCATGGTGGCCTGATCGCCGGAAGATGAACTTTCGAATTTTAATTTACCTGATTTTTCTGTCGTAATTCCACTCACATCGTATTCAACCAACATCGGGGTTTCACCCAAATACGTAGCGCTACATATTACCCAATTAGGGTTAATTGTTCCATCATCTTCTTTTATTTGCGCTAAAATTTGGGCTCCATTACCTAGCACCTCCGTGACCTTAACTGGCTTAACTGTTATATTTTGATCGACCGTTTCTGCACTGCCAGATATTATAATATTGTTTTTTAATATTTCAGGAGTAGAAACAACCGCCTGGTTAAAAGAAATTCGCGGATGAACATTGATAATTTTTTGTTGGCCCACGGGAACTATTGCCTTTACCCTCAAATACGCCTCGCCATAAATATCAAGACCAGAATATTCTGTATAATGGGTGGCCGAAGTACAACCGGCATCTCCGGGAAAATCAATTGTGCCATCTTTATCATTGTCTTTACCATCAGAACAAGCATAATAATATGTGTCATCGGTCACTGCCCCTTGTAACTTACTTATGACAAATGAAACTATCGCATATGATAATAAGATAATGGCTAAACCAATGGCCGCATTGATTAAGTATTTTTTAGCTTTATCAACCTTGTCTGCTTCACCACCCGAAGTCATGTATAAATAGCCCCCATAAAGGGTTAAACAAAGAGCAATAACTCCCAAAAAACCTAAAATTACTTTTATAATCTTTCCAATAACAACTTTTAAATCCGCCTTTTGTAAGCCAGCGCCCGATGCACCCGCAACAGTATCTAACCCAGCAGTAATATCATCGTTAGCTAAGACAGAGGCACCAAGCGAAAAACAAAAACTCAAAACAATAAAGAAAGCGACAACAAAAATTAAATTACGAAAAAACTTTTTAGACATTATAAAAAATTATTTTTATCTTTCGATATTGCTCAAAACACATTCATTTAGATCTTCGGGGCTGGCTGGATTTATCCGAGTCGGCTTATAATCACCCTCCGATGGACAACAGGAAACACCATAAGTTTCAGCTGTAATATCATCACCATCCGTATCAGTGCAGTCTAAATTGCTTTCATTCTGAACAGTTGATGTTTTTTGAGCATCTAAATTTCGGCTCGGCGTAAAACAATTTTGGCGCATATCACGGACTTGCGCCTTAATAACAGGCATATAAACTGGACCATCTGGAAGAGGTTCTCCCGGAGCCGGCTCTGGTACCTTGGCAAAAAGACCATGAGCCATATTTATCGTATTCATTAACGTACTTGGTGGGGCCGGAATTTCTAAATTCGGATCAAACCAACTGCTGTAATTTTGACCATAAAGATAGACTTCGGTATCAACCGTAGCTGGATCTAACCCTTCATTAAAAATAGCTCTAATAGGAACATCAATCTCAACATTTTCTGAAACATTTTTAGGTATTAATTCAACAATAGCTGGTGGAGTTAAATCTATGGCACTTCCCACACCAAAAGACCAGTCATCATAATTATCATCGGGCTGACCATCCGCCTTTCCATCATTATTACCATCAAGCGCATTACCCGCTAAATCAGCAATACCAGTTCCCAGTAAAGCGATTTCAGCCTCTTCATCAATTTCGGCAGACTTAACCAATCCTTCTAAAATCTTATCAGCTGGTAAACAAAAAGCTTTTTCTCCGCAACTGTTTTCTTCTACCCCCTCACACTCCATTGAAGATATAAATTGAATTGTTCGGTATTGATTAATCCCGGTTAACCATTTACCAGGGACATACGAAGTAGTACAAGTCCCCACTTTTTCACCTGCGGCTAATTTTAACTGCGCCTCGTTCACATCGCTTGTCGCATTACAAGCTGTTTGGTCTGTTCCGCCCAATAAAGGTAAAACTGGCTCATTAAAATTAACAACCACTATTTGATTACGGAAAACTTTTGGCACAGCGCAATCGGCGTCCACACCAGGAGTACACAAGCTACTATCTGTTACTTTATCATCAATTCCAGCTTGATTAACAGGAATAACGGAGACTATTTTCGGCGGTGTCAGATCAACGGCTGTACTGGTAGTGAAGCGCCAATAATAATCCCGAGGGTTGCTAAAAACAGACATCCCTGCCGGAGATAAACGCTTTATGCCATTGGCTCCACTCAACATATGAACCACGTAAGTTACGTTTTCTTCTGAACTTCCCAAATAATTAGACGAGCCAACCCCATTACCATAGGGATTAAAAACAACGGAACGTCTATCCTCTGTTATTAAAACAAAACCAGGAACAATGTCTTCAAAGTTCTCTGGGTCACTAATTTGTGCGTTTAAACAATCCGAGGGTGGAGTTCCATCTGGCCAATCAGGCATTTTATCGCAACGATATAACTTAAACGTATTCTTATTAATTGGACCACAAACAGACGAATCGGCTGGACAGTCATCATTGGTACATTTAGTAATCGCTTCTGGACAACCTGTATAAGCCGAACTTGAGTCCATATCAATAAAAGATTTTTCTTCAATTGGCATTTTAAATGTAACCACGACCATGGTATTGCGTGGTACGCCGGTTTGCTCCGGATATGGTGAATGCCCCGACAGAATTTCACCAAAAGCATTACCCGAAAGACTATAACCCAAACCCTTGGGAATAGTAGAAGTAATAGTATAAGTACCGGTATCCTTATTTAGTAGGGCATTTAAAATAAAGGAAACAATCGAATAGGCCGCAAAAATGATGATTAAACCAATGGTCGCATTAGTCATCCACTGTTTGGCCGTTTGCACCTTGGTCGGATCGCCTCCAGAAGTCATATAAACATAGCCAGCGTAGAGGATAATAACAAAGAAAACGATCCCCAAGATACCAAGGAAAACCTTAATAATTTTCCCTATGGTTAAACGGATATCGCTCTTTACCAAACCAGCTTGAGTCCCAACTGTGTCCAACCCCTCCATAGCATCATCGGCCGCGGCCTGAACCGGTGAACTTAAAACTGGCATAAATAAAATAACTGCCAACATAAACAACAAACAACTGGCAGTTATCCAAAAAATAAACTGATTTTGATTTTTTTTGACAAGCATGTTTTTACCGCCTAAGCGGATTATGGCAAATTATGTTTTTATTTTTGCAACAGGGTTTTTACAACCTGACTTATAACCTTGCCATCTGCACCCCCCTGTAACTCGGCCATGACCTTTTTCATAACCAAACCAAAATTCCCTTTTTCTTCATCACTCAAACTAGCAACAACTTCTGTGGCTTTAGCCAAAACTTCAGCCTCAGACATTTGTGCTGGTAAATACTTATTAAGTATTTCAATTTCAATTACTTCTTTATCAGCCAAGTCAGCACGATTCCCTTGTTTATATACTTCAATTGAATCTTGCCTTTTTTTTATTTCTGACTTTAACACCGCCACGGCTTCGTTTTCTTCTAAAACCTTTTTCCCCATTTCAATCGCCTTATACATAAAAGACGAACGCAACATGCGTAACACGCCTAAAGTTGGCTCATTTTTTGCTTTCATGGCCATTAAAAAGTCAGAATCAATGTCCTTGATTATCGCCATAACTTTCATTCAAATTATACAACATTTATCAATAATCCCAAAATAACTTGGGGATTAACGTCGTTTTGTTTTCTTCTTATCTTCAACTAAACGACCAGTCTTTTTCATGAATTCTAATTTTTCGCGATATTTTTTTCGTTCTACCGCTAATAAATTCTGTTTATTGCGGCTATGTTTTTTTTGTTCATGTGCGCGTCCCTTAAACTCCAAAATAACCTTGCTTTGAATCAAGCGTTTATTAAAACGTCTTAAAAAAGATTCGAATGTCTCTCCTTTTTTGCGCTTTACTTCAATTGCCATGTTAAAACAACTCCTTAAAGTTTATTTTTCTAACTGCTCAACTTTAAACTAAATTTAAACAAAAGTCAAGACAGCAAACACTATTTTTTCAATCTCTTTTTTATCTCGGGAATAATACGGTTTTGATTAATTACCTCTTGAATACCACTCTCCAAATCACGCAAGAGCACAGTACCTTCGACTATCTCCTTTTGCCCAAATATTAGAACTAATTTAGCATTTGCCTTTTTGGCTAATTCTAGTTGTGCTTTTAAACTGCTCTTAGAGAAATTAGCTCGGACAGTGAAGTCTTCGTGTCTAATTTTTTCATAAATAGCAAAAGCTTTTTGCCGAGCCTGTTCACTTAGCTGTGTAACAAAAACATCTAAATCTGGTCCAGCTGGAAGTTCCACTTTACTGTTTTTCATCTGGTTAACTAATCGCTCTAAGCCAAAAGCAAAACCAGCTGCTGGAGTTCGGTCGCCACCAACCATTTCAATTAAATAATCATAACGTCCGCCACCAGCCAAAACCACCGGAGGCGTTTTTTCATCGTCAGACTTAGTTGTAATTTCAAAAACAGTTTTTGAATAATAATCAAAGGTGCGCAACAAGAAAGGATCCAAACGATAGGGGATTTTTAATTCATCGAGATATTCCAACACTTTAAATAAATGACTACGACATTCATCGCACAGCCAATCAATGGTCTGGGGCATTTCTTCGCGCAACTTTAAACACTTTGCATTATCGCAAGAGAAGAAACGCATTGGATCGCGCCCGGCGCTCTTGCGGCAATCAGCACAAACAGCAGCACGTTTTGACTTTAAAAAGCCGGCTAATGTTTTTTTGTATTCCGGACGACAAACAGCGCACCCCAAACTATTCAAACGGATCTCGGACTCAAGCATTAAATTCTTTAACAAATAATGCCCTAGAATTATCAATTCAGCATCTATGGCTGCCGTAGCGTCACCAATAATTTCGAAACCAACCTGGGTGAATTGTCTAAAGGTATTTTCTTCCACTCTGCCCTGTCTGAACATGGGCCCCCAATAATAAACTTTTAATGGCATGGTTTGATTAACCATGTTGTGCGCCACAAAAGCGCGGGCGATTGAAGTTGTTGCTTCTGGACGCAAAGCCAATTTTTCACCACGATCAATAAAACTAAAGAGTTCTTTATCAGCTAAACCGTTTTGTTTAAATAAGGTGTGATTAAAAAGTTCATACTTCTCGATGACCGGAGTTTCAATTCTTTTAAAACTATAATCATCAATAAGCTTGACCACTGTTCTCTCAACAAATTCCCAGTAACGGGCGTCTGTTGGCAAAACATCCTTCATCCCCATAATTAGGGGTGGAGTTTTCATCGAACGGATATCCTCCTGTGGTTGATCCTCTTTTTTGCGTCGTGGCATATTTTTATGTTTTACAAATTTTATCCCTGCCCATAGACGGGCTTATCAAAACTTGTTTCTTATATATAAATAATCATTTTTTTGCTATTGCTTATCTTCGGTAACAAAAGGAGTAGCTTCGTATTTAACGCCAGAAAATATTTTGGCACGCCAAACTGGCCAACCTCGCAACCAAACTCGTCCAATTATCAAATCTTTAAAAACTGGGCCAAAACTTCGGGAGTCCAGACTTTCCCCCCTATTATCGCCCAGTACATAATACTCATCTGGACCCAATGTCCAAACATTGTTGCCAGTTGTTTCTATGTCCGGCAAATAAGCGTTTTCATCTAGAATAAACTTTTTCCCTTCTTTGGGATATATGTAAACTTTTTTGTCTTTTATTTCAACTTTTTCACCAGGCAGACCAACTACTCTTTTAATAAAATATTGTGATGGTACTTTAGGATACCTAAAAACAATAATATCACCGCGTTCCGGCTCCCCAAATCGATAGGATATTTCATCAACGATTAAATATTCATGATCATAAAAACTTGGCTCCATCGACGCCCCTTTAACATAAAAGGGCTGGATAACAAAATATCGTACCGGGATAATTATAGCCAATGAGATTGTGACAACTTTTAAAAGGTCCCAAATAAACTGAATAACTTTTTGGCCGAAACTTAAGTCTTCTTCGTCGTAATTATTATATTCATTCATGTAATTAAAAGGTAAATTTATAATACAAAGAACAATAAAATTTGTTCTTTTTTACTAGCAAGGGTCATTATACCACTCCAGGGCGGAATAAGCAAACCACTTTCTTGTAAACTTAGAGTTAATCAACTATAATATCTAAGTAAAATATTTTTACGCAAAAATTTTTTATTATGAAAAAAAATATCTTCTCGAATTCAGGCTTCGAACCACCCCGTATCAACCTACTATCTCGTGATGATAATCGCCAGCCACGCGGCAAAAAAGTCTTCCGCATCAGCCGATTTATTCTCTATCTTTTTACGATTTTAATAATTGCTTTTGTTGCTTTTTCTTACGAGGTACTTATAACTAACAACAGCATTACAGATGTTTTTTCCGGAAAAATAAACATTTTTAAACAACTCAATATCTTGGCTGGTGATGGCAGTCGCCTCCAAGGTGAGGCTGAAGATCGCATCAATATTTTGCTCTTAGGCATGGGTGGAGCCGAACATGATGGCCCATATCTAACCGACACCCTAATTCTCGTAAGTATAAAACCTTCAACTAAGCGCGTGGCAATGATTTCTATCCCCCGAGATTTATTGGTTGAAATCCCTGGCTATGGCTGGTGGAAAATAAATAGCGCCAACTCCTTTGGAGAAAAACAAAGTTCTGGTAATGGCGCTAATCTTTCCAAAGAAGTAGTCAAAAATATCTTTGGTTTACCCATACATTATTATGTCCGGGTTGACTTCTCTGGTTTTGAACAAATGATTGACACTGTTGACGGAATAAAAGTTGAAGTTGATAAAAGTTTTGTTGATTATCAATACCCCACTAATGATTATAAATATCAAATTATCTCCTTTGAACAGGGCTGGCAAACCATGGATGGTGATGCTGCTTTAAAATATGCCCGCTCACGCCATGGGAACAATGGTGAAGGTTCTGATTTTGCACGCAGCAAACGTCAACAAAAGATTTTGCAAGCCTTTAAACAACGCGTTTTATCAAAAGAGGTGCTTCTTAGTCCGCGCAAAATCAGCAATCTCTCGCGTGATTTAGCCGAGCACCTTAGAACTGATTTAGAACCGTGGGAGGTTGTAAAACTGGCGCAACTAATGAAAGATATCAACACAGACGAAATTATAAATCGCGTCTTAGACGATAGCCCTGGTGGTTATCTGTATCCCAACTTTGTAAACTCGGCCTATGTCCTCCAACCGCGAGGCAACGATTTTGGACAAATCCAAGAATTAGCACACAACATTTTTACTATTTCAGAGCCAGGTCAAACCTTAACGCACACAGCAATTAATGTTGAAATTAAAAATGGAACAACAATAACAGGGCTGGGATCGCGCCATGCGCAAGAGCTGAAACTTAGTGGGTATCGGGTACTACAAGTTGGCAACGCTCCGAGTCAAGACTATGCAGCTACCGAAATATATAAGCTAAGCGGACGCGAATTGCCGGACCAAATTACTGAGCTTGAAAAAAAATATCAAACAACTGTAATCAAAAACACCGTGCCTGACTGGATAAAAAACATGGCGGCACCCGACCTTGACTTCTTTATAATATTAGGAGAGAATTCAGATTCTAGAGCAAATTAACTATGCGACGCATAATCGAAAATTATCCCCTCATCACTCTCGTAGGCCGGACCAACGTGGGAAAATCAACACTTTTTAACCGCTTAGTCGGAGACAAAAAAGCTTTGGTTTCTTCTATTCCCGGGACCACGCGCGACCAACGCGTGGGCATTTGTAATTGGCAAAATAAAAATATTCAAGTCTGCGACACCGCGGGATTAGATGTTTCGTTGGAAGAAGAAATAGACAAACAATCAGTAAAAAAGGCAGAGGCCATGGCTAAAAAAGCTGACATTGTATTACTTGTTGTAGATATTCGTGATGGGCTACTACCACAAGACAAGGAATATGCTCAAAAACTGAAAAGAATGAAAAAAAAAGTCTATGTTGTAGTTAATAAAGTAGACTCCCAAAAACAATTAGCAGAAACTAATACATTTTATCGCTTAGGCTTTAAAGACCTTTTTATTATTTCTTCTAAATCAGGTGCCGGCGTGGGCGATTTGCTTGACGCTATAATGAAAAATTTTAATAGCGCAAAAACTAAAGAACAACACATTGATGAATATACCAATGAAATAAAAATTGCCATTGTAGGCAAACCAAATGTGGGAAAATCCTCCCTGATAAATAAAATAGCGGGTGAAGATCGCGCCATTGTTTCTTCTATCCCCCACACCACGCGCGACAGCCAAGACATAACCGTTGAACATAACGACGACAAAGGGCAAACCTACAATCTGACCTTTATTGATACTGCAGGGATAATAAAACAACGGAAAATAAACGATAAATTAAAAGAACAAAGCATCGAACAAAGTTATGAAATGATTCGTCGTAGCGATTTAGTTTTGTTAGTTTTAGATGGAGCCAGCGAGGTTACAGTACAAGATAAAAGCTTGGCCGGAGAAATCTTAGAGAACAACAAATCGCTCATCTTTGTTATTAACAAATGGGATTTGATTCCCGAAAAAGATACTCATAGCGACAAAAAATATATTGAATTTTTGCATAAGCATTTTGCTTACCTAACCTGGGCGCCGGTAATTTTCGTTTCAGCTAAAACCGGCTTTAAAGTTGATCGTTTAGTAAAAATAGTAACCGAAATTTATCAAAATCAAAACTTAATTATTCCTCAAGCATCTTTAGACGAACTGCTTAAAAAAATCTTACGCAAGCAAACACCAAAAGTAGCCATGGGAGCACTACTCCCCAAAATTTATACACTCGAACAAATAAGAACAAATCCACAAACATTTTTACTTTCCGCCAAAAACATAAAGAACATTCATTTCTCGTATCGTCGCTTTATTCAAAACCAAATTCGTGAAAAATACAAATTGTCCGGTTGCGGAATAAAAATAAAATTAGAAGAAATTCAGGATGTTCGAAAAATTGATCCAACCTTTAAGAATAAGAGATCAAAATAAAAACGCATGAAACTTCTTGTTGGCCTGGGAAACCCAGGTAAAAATTACGACAACACACGCCACAACATTGGCTTCGCCATGATTGATTTTTTATATTCAGAATGGCTTAAAAAAGAAAACTTTGATGCTTGGGGCATTAACAAAAAATTTAAAGCTGAGCTCACGGTTGGGATTATTAATGGAGACAAAGTAATGCTGGTAAAACCGCTAACCTTTATGAACAACTCCGGCGAAACGGTTCAAGCGCTAGCGGGTTATTTTAAAATAGCCAATAAAGACATTTACATCTTTCACGATGAATTAGATTTACTCTGCGGTAATTATAAAATCCAATTCAATCGCTCTGGCGCTGGCCACAATGGGGTCCTTTCCATTATCGAAAAACTGGGCTCACAGGAATTCAATCGCATCCGTATAGGCATCGCCAAGCCTGATAAACAAAAACAAGGCCAAGGTGCCGATTATGTGTTAAATAAATTTAATCTTATAGAAAAAATAAAATTAAAAGAGGTTAAAAAGAAAATTCTAGAAGAAATAAAAAAAATTATATAAAAAAAGTCGGCCTGCAGCCGTCTTTTTTTGTTATATCCCAACGCTTTAATGCTTACCAGAAAGAATACTCCGACAGTAGAGGAGGGGCCACTGATCGTTTTTGCTAACTGATAAGCATGAAAGCGCTGATAACCAGCAATATTTCACACAACTTTAAGGCATTCACCTCTCTCTGTCAAGAAAGCAAAGTATAACACAGCCTATTTCAGCTTTCTTTAGACTAAATTTAGATAAATATTCACCTAAAATTGAAAACTGATCTTCTCTGCCCTATCCTTACTATCATGGAGAATAATGAAGAACTGAAATATTGGCTTGCTTTTGCCAAGATCAAAAATCTACGGCACAAACAGTTTCTTTTTTTTAGAAAAAAGTTCCAGTCCTTAGCTCACTTTTGGCATGCTTCTGTAAAAGAATTGCTTACCGCCGACCTTCCCCAATCCACAATTCAAGAAATTATTCAGCAAAAAAATACTATATACCCCGAGAAAGCTCTCGCGGAAATCAAAAAAAATGACATCCAGGTTATAACCTACGACTCGGCAGAATTCCCGCCTTTATTAAAACAAATTGCTTGTCCGCCACTTCTTCTTTTTTGTCGTGGCAACATAGATATCCTGAAACAAAATTTATTGGCCATAGTGGGCACAAGAAAATTTTCTTCTTATGGAAAAATCGTCAGCGAAAAAATAACGCAAGAGGCCCTAGACCACCAGTTAATTCCGATTAGTGGACTGGCCCTTGGTATAGATGCGCTCGTTCATAACACTTGCGTTCAAAACAAATTTTCTACCCTGGCCGTGCTTGGTGCCGGAGTTGATAATGATAACATATATCCGCGACAAAACTTTTTTTTAGCTCAACAAATAATAAAAAATAATGGCTTAATTATTTCTGAATATGCGCCTGGCACAAAAGTACAAAAATATCACTTTCCAGCACGTAATCGCTTGATTTCTGGATTATCTCTTGGTACGCTTGTGACCGAAGCCAAAGAAAAATCCGGAGCACTAATTACAGCTCACTTTGCACTAGAGCAAAATCGCGAAGTTTTTGCCATCCCAGGACCAATTAACAGCCCCACCTCGTATGGTACAAATAAATTAATCCAACAAGGAGCAAAACTTGTTTCTTCTATTAACGATGTTTTAGAAGAATTGAATCTAACCCAGGTACAAAAAGTCGAAAAAACAAAACCGATGTTTCAGCTATCTCCTGAGGAACAAATAATAGTTAACTTCTTATCCGGTGGCAAAAAACATATTAATGAAATCGCTCAAAATTGTAACATCCCAACCGCCACAATTAATTCATTGCTAATTCAGATGGAGCTTTCCAACAGAATAAAAAATAACGGAAACCTGTATTATTCAAATAACATTTAATATATGCAACTCACAAAATATCGAGCTTTTTTAACTGCTCTAAATTATTTAGAATCATTGGGAAATTTAAAAGAAAAAGACTTTTTTGCTGGTCACAAAGATCCACGACCGCAGTTTAAACGCATGCAACACTTATTAAAATTAGCTGGACACCCGGATCAAAAATTAAAAATAATTCACATCACCGGAACTAGTGGCAAGGGCAGCACTGCCAACCATATATATAATATTTTGCAAAAAGCAGGTTATAAGGTTGGCGCATATTTTTCGCCCCATGTTTCTGTCCCCACAGAAAAAATTCAAATCAACAATAAGTTTATTTCAACGGATGAATTTTGTTCCTTGGTCGAAAAAATGAAACCAATTATCGAACGCTGTTATAAAACCTTGGACACCCCAAGCCATTTTGAAGTTTGGTTTCTTTTATCACTTCTTTATTTCAAAGAACAAAAGTGCGACTATGTTGTACTTGAAGTTGGCTGCGGAGGCCGACATGACGCTACTAATGCTGTACAAAAAACTATTCTTTCTACCATAACAAATATTGGTCTAGATCATACCCACATTTTGGGAAATACCTACGAAGAAATAGCGTACGAAAAAGCAGGCATTATTCGTCCCAAGGGAGTTGTGTTTACGGCAACTGAAAGACCCAGCGCGCTGAAAGTAATTCAAGATGAAGCTGATAAGAAAAAAGCTGACTTAACCATTCTGCAAAACCAGAATGATCCCAATGCCGCCTTAGCCATAGCCATGGCCGAACATTTAAATGTTTCAGAGAAGCATATTACGCAAGGCCTCAAACAAAAAAAACTTCCAGCCCGTTTTGAAGTTGTCCAAAAAAAACCTTTTGTCATTCTAGACGGTGCGCACAACATTGATAAGATGAACTTTTTTATTAACAAGTTAAATCAATTTAAAAGAGAACAAGCCCCTAAAGCTAAAATAATCGCCATTTGCGCTTTAACCAGTCAAAAAGATAGCCGAGCCATACTCGGACCCCTCTTTAAATCGGTCGATAAAATTTTATTAACTCGTTTTACCACAACCTTCCGCAAAGTCACTCCTCCCTTAGAAATAAAAAAACATTGTCCCAAAAAGAAACTCGGGGCCCTGTATCTAAACCCCGAGGCGGCATTAAAGCAAGCTCTTAAAATCGCCAAGCCAGAAGACATTATTATTATAACGGGCTCCTTCTTTTTGTGTGGTGATTTACGCGGTTACTGGCACGATGAAGTTGAACAACTCGAAAAAAGAACAAACTTTGTTTAATAAAAAATTATTGATTAAAATAAAATAAAAATTTGACAAAAAAAATGTCGTCTGGCATATTAAGTCAGAAATCAATATCTTTATGAAGCATCTTGTTATTGTAGAAAGTCCTACTAAGGCAAAAACTATTTCTAAATTTTTAAGCCGCGACTATAAGGTCGAGTCTTCTTTTGGCCATGTTAGCGACTTGCCTACATCTAAACTTGGCGTTGACGTAGAAGACAATTTTAAGCCAAGCTATGTCATCCCAGTCAAAGCGAAAAAGCAAGTTACCAAGCTAAAAGAGCTCGCTAGTAAAGCAGATGAAATTATTTTGGCTACCGACCAAGACCGTGAAGGTGAGGCCATTGCTTGGCACTTAAAAAACATTTTAAAACCAACTAAATATACCCGCATTGCTTTTCATGAAATTACCAAAAAAGCGATTGAAGAAGCCCTCGCTAAACCCATGGATTTAAACCTCAATTTGGTCGATGCTCAGCAAGCACGCCGTGTGCTAGACCGTTTAGTGGGCTATCAACTTTCGCCGTTCTTATGGAAAAAAGTGGCTCGCGGATTATCAGCTGGGCGCGTTCAAAGCGTAGCTGTCCGTTTGGTTGTCGAAAAAGAACGCGAACGTGACGCATTTAAACAAACTGAGTATTGGACTATTGCTGGTGTTTTCTTTAAAGAAGAATCTAACAAGTTTCCAGCAACTCTTTTTGCTATAAAGGGTAAATCACTCGGGAAGCTCGGTCTAAAAAATCAAGAACAAAGTGAGAACATATTAAAAGAATTAACTGATGCTAATTTTTATATTGCTAAAATCACAAAAAAAACTAGTCAAAAAAAACCGCCAGTCCCGTTTACGACTTCAACCTTACAACAAGCAGCTAATAATCAACTAAATTTTTCGGCCAAACAAACCATGAAGTTAGCTCAAGAATTATATGAAGGTATTAAGGTTGATCAAGAATCTGTCGGTCTTATCACCTACATGAGAACTGACTCTTTAAATTTATCCGACTCCTATTTAAACCCAGCCAGAGAATTCATCACCAAACAATTTGGTTCAGAATATTTACCCAGCAAAGCAGTCCGCTATAAAACTAATAGCAAGGGGGCGCAAGAAGCACACGAGGCAATCAGACCAACCGATGTTTTTAAAACGCCTGAGTTAGTCAAGCCTTATTTAGAAGCAAATCAATACAAACTTTATAAATTAATCTGGGAACGCACTTTAGCCACACAAATGACACCCGCTGTAATTGATGCCACAGCGCTAGATATAAATGATAACAACAACGTATATACTTTTCGAACCACTGGACAAACCATTAACTTCCCCGGCTTTTTGAAGGTTTATCCTACAGGCACTAAAGAAACAATTTTACCCACCTTAGTAGAAAAGGATTCTGTTAAGGCTGAAAATCTAAAACCCGAACAACACTTTACTCAACCACCGGCCCGCTACACCGAAGCTTCGCTAGTTAAAGTTTTAGAGGAATATGGTATTGGTCGACCTTCAACTTATGCCCCAACCATCGCGACTATAATTGAACGTGGTTATGTTGAAAAAGAAGCCAAAGCCTTAAAACCTACAGAGATAGGCTGTTTGGTAAACGATATTTTAGTCGAACATTTTAAAGACATAGTTGATTATGACTTTACAGCCGAAATGGAAAATCAATTTGACCAAATCGAAGCAGGAAAAAAAGAATGGCAACCTGTTATTGCTAGCTTTTATGGACCTTTCAAAAAAAATCTAGATGAGAAAACAGCCGAATTAACTAAAAAAGGCTTAACCGAAGAAAAAACTTCTGAAATTTGCGACAAATGTGGCTCTCCAATGGTAATTAAAGTAAGTCGTCATGGTAAATTCTTGGCTTGTACTAAATACCCTGAATGCAAAAACACTAAATCCATTGATGATAATGGTAAAATTGAAGCTAAAGCTCCAGAAAAAGTATTAGAGGAAAAATGCCCTGACTGTGGCTCCCCACTAGTAGAAAAAACCGGACGCTTTGGTCCTTTTGTTGGTTGCTCTAATTATCCCAAATGCAAATATATCAAGAAGAAAGACTATGGCACTGGCGTGCATTGTCCCCAATGCGAAACCGGAGAAATAGTCAGTAAGCGCGCTCGTGGAGGAAAAATATTTTTTGCTTGCAATAAATACCCTGACTGTAAATTCACTTTATGGAGCAAACCAACGGGCGAAAAATGTCCAAACTGCCAATCTCTTATGGTCTATGCGGCCGAAGGTAAAACCGTTTGCAGTAATAAAGAGTGTTCCGCGAATAAATAAAAAAAAGCCCCGAAAAAATCGGGACTTTTTTAGTGTAGGGATCTGGATAGAAACCCCAATAACATTGTTGATGATAGGGTAATCACAGATACCCTACAGCGACAGTATAGCGAAATATTTTCAATAAAACAACAAAGCCGCCTTGCCATACTTCGAGAGCCTCAGTACGACAAAGCAGCTTATTCATAATAATCTTTAAATAAAACGAAAACTCCTAGACCATAGAGCCCAGGAGTTTTCAATTGAAGTTTCACCTATCATCAACAACATCAGTATAGCAAATTTTTCTCTTGCTGTCAATAGAAAGCCAAAAATAACTTGCATTTTAGAGCGATTGTGGTTAAATACAATTATATGACCTATGCGAAAATTAGCGAAATAATTACCCAAAAACAACCAGAATCAACTTTTATTTTTCTAGAAAAAACATACGCTTTATTAAAAGACGGCACCAAAGAGCTGTCTTTTATAGAACGAAATAGAGTCTATAATGCAGCTATCAATAGAGCTTACGAAGCCGCGCTCCAGGGCGCTAGAACAGAATTTGTTTGTGCGACCATGCTTTTTGATTTAGCAGAAAAAACACCAAACTTTACTACCAAAATACTCCAAACCGTAAACGATAACGTCGCTAATTTTACTTATTGCTACATACTAGCCAAGCAACGCTTAACCGAAGTCTCCCAACTCGATCATAGCTATCGGACAGCCTTGAGACTAGCCACAATTAAAATAAATTTCCCGGCCATTTGCGCGGCCATGCTCCACGAACTTCCAATTCATTCTGATACAAAAGTAGAAGAATTGGCTAAACTTTTTGGCGAGGAAGTTGGAACTCTTGTAACCAAATTTTTAAATATCCGTGTTATCAAGACTGCCAATAGTAGTCAGTATATTGCACACTTACGCGAGATGGTCGTAGCTATGGCGCAGGACCTACGTGTGATAATTATAAAAATGTGTTCAAACATTGATCGCATGGAAAGCTATGGCGTAAACTATACCGCCGAAAAACTTCATGCTGTGGCGACTGAATCGATGGAAATTTTAGCCCCATTGGCAAATGTTTTAGGTATCTGGGAGTTGCGTTGGAGGCTTGAGGATTTATCCTTCAAGATTTTACAGCCCGAAGAATACAAAAAAATTAACCAGCGTTTTAATCCAGACGAGCAAAAAAATAGACAAAGGCACATTCAAAAAATGATAACCCTAATTGAAAAAGAAGCTAAAGCCAAAAACATCAAATGCCAAGTCGAAGGACGCTTTAAACACTACTACAGTATCTACCAAAAAATGAAGAACAAGAAAAAAGCCTTCAGCGAAATTTGTGATGTTTTTGCTTTACGCATTATTGTCTCTGAAATCGACGACTGTTATAGAATGCTCGGCCTTATTCATCAAAACTGGCGACCAAAAAAACGACGCATAAAAGATTATATTGCGGCGCCTAAAAGCAATAATTATCGCAGTCTGCACACAACTGTTTTTGGCGTTAATGGGAGACCCACCGAATTTCAAATAAGGACCAAAGAAATGGATGACCTAGCGAATTTTGGTATTGCGGCTCACTGGTTTTACAAAAATCCTAAAACAAAAACACCAAACTGGATGCAAGAACTGCTTATTCAACAACAAAGTTTTAAAGACGATGAAGAATTTTTAGCCGCTTTTTCATCCAGAATTCTCCAAGACCGCATTTATGTTTATACACCAAAGGGAGACGTTATTGCCTTGCCCGCGAAATCAACACCGGTTGATTTCGCCTATGCCATACACTCAGAAGTAGGCAATAAATGCTCTGGAGCCACTATTAATGATGTGGCGGCGCCTCTTAATGCCCAACTTTCCACCAACGATGTAGTCGAAATAACTCTGAATCGCGATCAAGCAGGGCCAAAACCTGAATGGTTAAATTTTGTGCAATCAAATAATGCCAAAAAACACATTCAGGAATATTTGGACAAGTTCCCAGTAGAACGTTCCTTTAGACTTTGATATAATAACAATATCACTTCCCAAAATGATTAGCTTACGACACTTAATTGATGAAATTCAAAAAAACGATTCCACTGCCGATACTTCATTGGTGGAGCGTGCTTATAATTTTGCCGAAGAAGCACATCGCGGCCAAAAAAGAGCTAGCGGAGAAGATTATATTCAACACTCTTTGTTAACAGCAAAAACTTTAGCTGAGCTAAAACTACCCATTCCCATTATTATTGCAGGTTTATTGCATGATGTGCCCGAAGACACCACCAAAACTTTAGATGAAATAAGAAAAATTTTCGGCTCTGATATTGCCAAAATGGTTGAAGGCATTACCAAACTCGGAAAAATCAAGTATCGTGGTATGGATCGCTACATAGAAAATTTGCGTAAAATGTTTGTGGCCATGGCTCAAGATATTCGTGTCATTTTGATAAAATTTGCCGACCGCTTGCACAACCTTAAAACACTTTATGCCCTACCCGAACCAAAACAAAAGCGAATAGCCCTAGAAACTTTAGAAATATATTCTCCAATAGCCAATCGACTGGGAATTGGAGAACTTCAAGCCCAACTAGAAGATGCTGCATTTAAATATGCTTATCCAGAGGATTTTATAAACATCGAACAAGTCATCAAAAAAAATTACCCCCTCAAAAAGAAGACTCTTAACAGCATGATCCGGAAAATTAAAAACCGACTAGAACAAGACAACGTTAAATATTCCGACGTATATGGGAGAACAAAACATTACTATAGTTACTACCGTAAATATTTAAAATACAATGCGGATCCCAAACAAATATATGACTTAGTGGCTATTCGCGTGATTGTTGAAAATGTCGCTGACTGCTACACTGTATTGGGAGCCGTGCACAATATTTGGCGGCCTATACGAGGGAGGATTAAAGACTATATTGCTCAACCAAAACCAAACGGCTACCAATCTTTACACACTGCTGTTTTTGGCGATGAACAAGAAATTGTCGAAATACAAATTAGAACTAAAGAAATGCACGAGCAAGCGGAGTATGGTATTGCCGCACATTGGAATTATAAAGAAGGCAAAAAAAGCCAACAGGAATTGGCCTGGGTTCAGGATTTGGCCAATTGGCTAAAAAACATAAACGACAATGATAAATTTTTAGAAGGAGCCAAAATTGATGTTTTTCAAAATAGAATTTTTGTTTTTACACCCCAGGGCGATGTCATTGATTTGCCCGACGGAGCCACCCCGGTAGATTTTGCCTACCACATTCATACCGACATTGGCGATAAATGTTCCCAGGCGCGTATTAATAATGAAATAGTCTCTTTAAACTATAGGATTCGAAACGGTGATGTAGTCCAAATAATCACAGATAAAAATCGTAAAGGTCCCAACCCCGATTGGCTGAGCTTTGTAAAAACCAGAACAGCCAGGCAACACATAGAAAACTACAAAAATAAAAGTTGGAAATCTTTTTTACCAATATTTTCAAAATAAAATTTATGAAACACAAAGGTTTATTAATGCCACTGCTTTTAACGTTTGTTCTGTCTTTATTTTTTGTCCTGACAGGCAATGTCCAGGACACTTTTGCCACAGATAATAAATACTGGGCCACAACTTACTACCAGGCAACCATAACAAACAGCCAGGGGAACAGCATGATCATATGCTGTGTTGGTAATTACATGGCCTGTCTAAATTCAAAAGCAACACAACAACCCTGCCCAGATGCTTCAGGTGGCAAGTGTGACACATTCTCAGAATTAGAAACATTCAACCCCGCTGCCGCCATAGTTGTTAGAAACCAATGTTACCAGGAATCATATTGTTTCCAAAAATTAGACAACCCCGGCTGGGATGGGCAAGATGAATGCAAACTTTCTGCTCCAGATAATTGCACCTCCAACTCACAATGTTCATCGACTGAATATTGCGACCTAACATCACAACCCAAAGCCTGTTTCCCCAAAAAAGCTAACGGTAAAATGTGTACCAATGATGATGAATGTTTATACAAAAATTGCCAAAAGCCAACAGCTGGGGGAGTTGGAACTGGTTTTTGCAATAGTCCTGAATGTAAAACCTGGACCTATTCAGCTTGGTCCCCCTGTGTCGCAGGCGAACAAGCCAGAACCAAGTCAAACCCAATGCCTTTGGGGTGTACTGGTGGCACCTCGGAACCGCTCATAAGAGCTTGTGGGCCTGGCACAACTTGCACCTGGACCTACTCACCTTGGTCGCCCGCCACTTGCACTGCCGGGCAAAAACAAAATCGCACAAAATTTAACCCACAACCAGATGGTTGTGACCAAATAAACAGTCCTGCTGAACCCTTACAACAAGATTGTCTTGTAATACCAAATTGCAATACCTTCGAATACAGTGAATGGGGCGCCTGTGTAGATGGACAAAAAACACGTACGATTAACGAAGCTTCAAAACAACCCACTGGATGTAATGTTGTAAATCCAACTCTGACCCAAGCCTGCGGGGCTGGTATAGTCGATTGTACTCCAGAATCTTTTACCTACTCAGCCTGGAGTTCCTGTGTAGCTGGTAAAAAAACTAGAACACTCGTGTCCCGTAATCCCGCTAACTGCGTCGGCGATCCACCCGGTCCCTTTCAACAAACATGCACTCTAACTTGTACTGCCTGGACCTATTCACCATGGAGCGAATGTGGCAAAGCACCTGCTGGAATAACCGCTGAACCCAATAAACAAAAGCGAACAATTTTAACTTCTACTCCGCAAGGTTGCACGGGTGGAGCATCTGGACCTCTAGAAAAAGGCTGTGCATCAGCCCCGGCCGCGACCTCTTGTACCCCAAATCCATGTCCCAAAGGACAATATTGTAACGGGACTGCTTGTGTTGCTGGTGTTCCAAAGGGTCAAGCCTGTGCTGGAGACTTTCAATGCGCTGCCGGTTTTTGCTACAATAGCGTTTGTAGCGATGCCCTCTCTGATGATTGCGCCGCACTAAGTGGCGATCCAACTGGTTGCGAAACACAACCCAACTGTATGATAGGAGAAGGTACAACTTGTGTGGCTCGAGCCACCTATGGCATGGCTTGTACTGGCTCAGGACAAGGAAATTGTTCTGAGGGCGAGTGTATCCCATTCTTAGGGAAATCCGAATGTCGAAAAACTTGTACTAAACACAGCGACTGTCCTGAAGGAAATTATTGTATGGATACTAATACTGCAAAGTTTTGTAAGGTTCGCGAAAAAGAAGGTGCTGTCTGTAACGCTGATGGAGACGTTTGTATATCAGGTATTTGCGAATCAGGTAAATGTAAAGGCAACGCACCACCCACGGTTGATGCTAGCGGTGGAATCGTTAAAGCCCAATCAGAATTTGAGCTGCCTAATTTCTTACGAGTAGACGACCCGAATGTAGTAGTAGGTAGAATTATTAAATATATTATTGGCTTTGCCGGGACTATTGCGCTATTAACCTTTATGTATGGCGGTACTCTTTGGCTAATTTCCGCCGGCAGAACTGATTATGTGACTAAAGGGAAAAATTATATGATTTGGTCCGCCATTGGTCTGGCCATTGTCTTTGGATCATACGTTCTTGTCTCTCAGGTCCTGGCTTTATTCGGTCAATAAAGTAAAATTTAGCTAAATTTAGGTCAACCTCACTGCCAACGGGGTTGACTTTTTTATATTTTGTGCTATAATGTAAGGTCGTAAAAACGACAAAAAGTTCTCTACAACAACGCTCGCAAGGAGGTTCCCATGTCTCTGACCCTCATCGGTATCATCGGTCTGTCCGTGATCGCGATGGCCGCCCTGGTGACCATGGTGCTGAAGAAGTGCCTGGTCGTCACCGAGTCGCCCAACCTGACCGTCGTCGGCGACTGGGGGAAGTCGCCGACCGACATCCTCAACCCGCCCTGGGAATTGATCTTCTACCCCGTCACCCAGGTGATGGGGGTCATCACGACCGAGGTGCAGCGGTACAACATGCCGCAGTGTACCCTGTCGTGCAGAATGCCCGACCCCAACGGTGGGGCAGGCATCGGGAAGATCAACACGAAGGAGGTTTCGCTCTGCTACCATTTCTACTTCTGGACCAGCAGCGAAATCCGCCTCCACTCACCTGGCACATCACTTCCCGCCGGCTTCTCGAAACTGATGCAACTGCGTAAGTTCTTCCAGTTCGTGGGATTCCTGGCCGACGGCAAGGTCGACTTCCCCAGCATGGAAGAGGCCCTGAAGGACAGCCTGCAAGGAGCCTTCTCCCAGATCAGCCGCACGCTGGAACTGGAAGAGGCCATCAACTTCCCGCAGGACAAGCTGGATGAGATCGCGCACGCACTACAGCAGGAGTTCTGGACCGAGGGCCTGCCCGTCAAGGTGGTGTCGCTCCAGAGGAATGCCCCGTTCGAACCGGAAGGTGAACTGGGCAAGTCCATCGCCGCACGTGTGGCGGCACTGGCCGCACTACCCACCAAGGTGGCCGAGGCCGAGAATGCCCGCCGTCTGGCGGTCATCAACGCCAATACCGCCCGTGAGGTGGCTGGCATCGAAGTCGAGACGGCAAAGCTGCAGGGCGACAAAGAAGTCGTCCGCATCGGCAAGGTGCTCGAGGCTTACCGCCTCGTGGCCCTGCCGCCCGAAGAGCAGGTGCGGCAACTCATGAACCTGGAACAGCTCCAGGTCTATCGCGAGATGGCCGCAAGCTCGAGTGCCAAAATCATGCTGGTGCCGACCGATGTTCTGTCCGGAATCGGCCGCGCGCTCAGCGCTTTCACCGGAGGTCATCCATGAACCGAACCGTCACCATCTTCCTGTCCTCTGCCCTTGTGTTCGCGGGGCTCATCCTCGCGGACAGCATGTTCAACTGGGCGTGGTACTGGAAGGTGGGCGCGGCGGTGGGCCTGGGGATCATCCCCTGGTTCTTCGTTCGTCGATCGACCTCTGCCACCCCCGCAACCCCGGCCGCACCCGCGGCTGGCACTCGCCCCACCTGCCCCACCACCGCCCGCAGAGACTTCTGGGGCGACACGGCCATCCCGGCGGCAATCACGGTCGCTCTCTGGGCCGCGCTCGCCTACGGAGTCTGGTTCTGGGTCGTCATCCCGGTCGTGGAATCGGGCAAGGCAGACCCGCAGACCCGCGTCGTGAATAATGGGTTCGCCCATCACGACGCGACTTACCCGCGGGAAGTCAGTACCCACCCCTTCGAGGCCACCCTGTCGGCCAACCAGCCGACTGCGGTGTTCGAGGTCAAGGCCGGTGATCCCATCAAGATCTACCGGCTGGACGCCCCGATCCGCGTCTGGGTCAAGGGGCAGAAGGGCTGGACGGAGTTTTCCACCCCCTACCGGTTCCGCCCCAAGCAGGACGGGACACTCATGATTTCCTCTCCAACCCCGGGGAATCATGTGTACATTCACAACGAGGGTTAAAAAACGCCCCACTGCAGCAACTGCAGCGGGGCGTCATTTTTTGTAATTTTATTTCATGTCAGAAGGGGAGGCGTTGGGATAAAAGGTCATACTATTCAAAATTGTTTTAATATCATCCCAATATTGTTTTTCATGAATTTCTATTTCCAATATTCTGTCACCTAAATCAAGCGCCACTAAATCAACTAAAACTTCTGGCTTTTCAAAGTTTCTGTTTCTGACATCTTTGAACCAAACACCTTCAATACCACCCACAAAAACTTTTTCTTGCTGATAATTTCCTAAAAATAAATTCTCAGTTGCTTGTCTGTAAAAATCCTCCAATGTATATTTTGTTTGCCAATTAGAATGAGCCAAAATGACCAAAGACCCGTAATAAGTTTCATTATTCTTTTGAACCTCTACTCCACGCTCTTCTGGATAAAAGGCCGCTTGCTTACCGTCCTCACCAGAATCATAAACTAACCAATTGTTTGGAAAACGTAATTCATAACGATAGGCGGGGTTTGTATACAACTTCCAAGAATAAACTTGCCTGGCCACCTCCGAACTATTCATAGCAAAGCCACTATTTTCTTTTTTAGTACAAGCAGAAAAAGAAAAAACTAACATCAGAATAACTAAACCAACAAATACTTTTTTCATACTAGTTTAAAATTTGATTAATAATCGACAACAATTCCTCCTCTGAATAAAATTCTATTGCTATTTCCCCCTGCCCGCCCTTTTTACTTATTCTTACTTTTGTATTTAGCTTTTCTCTCAACAAGTTTTCTTTTTCTTCAACTTCATAATCCCGCGCTTTTGTTGCCCCTACCCTTCGAGTTCCTTTGGGAGCACGCGCCTGCTCAGCCTCACGCACGGTAAAATTATATTGCACTATTTTTTTTAAAAAGTCTAGCTGTTCTTTTTCTGATTTTAAACCAGCAATTATTTTAGCATGTCCCTCAGATATTTCTTCTCTGGCCAAAGAACGTTGAATCTCGGCTGACAATTCTAAAAAACGTAGAGTATTAGCCAAAGAAGAACGGCTCACACCAAGCTTTTCAGCGGCTTCTTCTTGCGATAAATTATATTCGTCAATTAACTTTTGATAAGCAATGGCTTTTTCAATAGGATTTAAATTTCGGCGCTGAATATTTTCAATTAATGCTAATTCTAATTTTTCTTGTTCACCGGCTTCGCGAACGATAACCGGAACAGTGGCTAGACCCAAAATTTTTGAGGCGCGCAAACGTCTTTCCCCAGCAATTAATTCATATCCTTCGCCTGTTTTTGTCACTACCAAAGGTTGAATAATCCCATGTACTCGTATGGATTCAATTAGAGACTCCAGGTCTTCGTGATCAAAAACTGTTCGAGGCTGTTGCGGGTTAGCCGAAATTCTATCAACCGGGACTTGAAGTATTTGATTTTTGGTATCATTTAACAAAAACTCTCGATGTGGTTCCGAAATAGTATCTTTTAAAACTTTTCTTGGAATTAACGAATCCAGCCCTTTACCGAGACCAGTGATCTTGGCCATAACTATATTTTTATTTTTATAATATTTCTAACAATTCGCGCGCTAATTTTTCATAAGCTTTTGCCCCCTTAGAAGCTGGGTCATAATGCAAAATAGATTTGCCATGACTGGGAGCTTCTGTTAGGCGCACGTTACGCGGAATAACAGTTCTAAAAATTTTATCAGGAAAATGTTTATAGAGTTCTTGCAACACCTGATCAGACAAACGCAACCGTTTATCGTACATGGTAATCAAAGCTCCTAAAATTTCTAATTCTGGTTTGATGTTTTCTTGTATTAAAGAAATAGTATTCATCAATTGTCCCAAACCCTCTAATGCATAATATTCAGCTTGTACCGGAATTAAAACCATATCAGCCGCAACCAAGCCATTAACAGTTAGTAATCCCAAAGACGGCGGGCAATCAATAATAATAACATCATAATCACCTCTTACTTCTAATAAAGTATCGTACAAACGAAATTCACGTCTATCAAGACCCACTAATTCAACCGTTGCTCCGGCTAAGCCCGGTGTGGCGGGTGCAATACGAAAACCAACATGGCCTGTTGGTTGAAGAACCTCTCGCATTAAACAAGAACCGGACAAGGCTTCATAAATACCCTTAGAAATGTTTTGATAATCCAAGCCCAAACCAGAACTCGCATTAGCCTGCGGATCCAAATCAACCAATAAGACATATTTACCAAGATGCGCCAAATAAGCGGCCAAATTAACGGCTGTAGTTGTTTTTCCTACTCCGCCCTTCTGATTAACAACAGTTATTATCTTAGCCATAAAAATTTAAATTCTTAGTAAATTATACTATAAACGAAGTCCTTTGACAACTTAAAATTTTTGCTTTATAATGGCCCATAGTTCTGTTAATTTAAGGAAAATATCAGGTGACGGGCGAGTGGCGAAGTTGGTAGACGCGCACGACTCAAAATCGTGTGGGGAAACTCATGAGAGTTCGACTCTCTCCTCGCCCACCATCTGGTATTTTTTCTTTTAAAAAAATAGCGACCGCAGGAGTGTTCCTTTGGTCGCACATGAGTCAGGCCTGACGCACGGGCTTCCACTTGCCCGTGAGGTTCGTCCTTTCCCAGAGACGGATGTACTGTTCCGTCTTCTCGGATCGGATGCTCTGCTTCAGCAGGTTCTGCGCCTCGACAAGCTCGGGGAAGACCGACCGATCCAGATCCAGCCGCAAGAACCGATACAGATCCGGACCGACCTTGAAGGCCGTACGCTGTACCAGAAGCTGGTCAGTCAGCTCGAAGAGCATGTTGGTCGTGGCATCCGTGATGGTGGGATCAGGGCGCACCCGCGCCTTGAACGCCTCGATGAGCTCGAGCGCGCGCTCGGCCAGGGTCCGATCCACGATGGTGATCGTGTTCACCCGGGCCATGACCCGCTTCAGTCCGTCGGTGCTGGTGAAGGTCACCTGCGAACGCAGGTTGCCCTTGGCATCTAGCAGATGCGAGAAGACGTGGGCCGTCACGTAGCCCTCGCGCGCGATGCTGGCCAGGACTACTGCGCTGTTCAGCGCAAAGACCTGGGTCACCACTTCGTCCGTGGCCTGGCAACGTGCCCGCTCTTCGGCCATGACACGATCGAGCTCGCGCTGCTTCTGCGCCAGTTCTTCCTGTGCCGCACGCACGGCGTCACGTGCCTCGTCACGCTTCCTGGTCAATTCGCGCGATTTGTCCCGAAAGGCCTTAATGATGCCCTTTAGACCGGCTTCACGCTTGGTGCCATGTCGCACCAGATCGGCCAGAGCTTCCGAAGCATCGACGTACTGATGGTGCAACCTAGTCCAGGCTGCACGGGCCTTGGCCTCCGTCTTCTCCAAGACCTCGAGCTTTTTCTCGAGTGCTTTGACAGCGGACTGCAAGGTCCCAATAACTGTTTTGTGTCCCATGAAAACCTCCTTCAGGGAACTGCTCTCTTACTAGAACTTAATATAATAGCCAATAACCTGTTGTCCGTCAATTGCAAGGCTTGCAGAAATTGTAATTTTAGCCTATAATGAAGTCACGATCGATTGCCACATTAACGCGGGATAGAGCAGTTGGCAGCTCGCCAGGCCCATAACCTGGAGGTCGCAGGTTCGAGTCCTGCTCCCGCTACCAAATTTAAAAAGTTTATATATACCGCACCAGGGTAGCTCAGATGGTTAGAGCGAGGGAATCATAACCCCTAGGTCGGCGGTTCGATTCCGCCCCCTGGTACCATTCTTCGCACAGCGAAGAATGCCCTGCGTAGCGTGCAAAGCGAAGCATGGGCTGTGCTTCGAATGGCAAGCCATAATACTATGCGTTTTATTTTCGACTTTGTTATAGTTTTGGTCTTATTACTTAGTGCTTATTGGATGTATGTTATCATACGTTCTTTTTTTATACCTGAAAACAAAAAAGTCAAAACGAAAATATTTCGCATTGTTTTGGCTATTTGTTTAGGTATAATAGCGGTTGTTATCTTTTATGGCAGCTTCATTGAACCAAGAAGAATAAAGGTTAAAACAATTGAAATTAACATTGGTAAAACAGCATCAGAAGAAAAACTAACCATCGTTTTTTTAAGCGATCTCCATGTAGGCCCGTACAAAAAAGATGACTATGTAAAAAAAATCATTAAAAACATAGAACGAATTAACCCTGACTTAATTTTCTTGGGTGGAGATATGCTCTTTGGCAAAGAACATGAAGCAAAATATTTATATCCTTTTAAATCTTTAGCTCATGAGTATAAAATCTATGCCATTACTGGTAATCATGAATACAATGCTGGTAAATATGGGGATCCAAAACGGCTTGATCAAACAAGATTATTACGCCAAAATTTTAATGACTGGGGCATTACTTTATTAGACAATCTAACCATTGAGTATGACCATAAGGGTGAGAAAATAACCATTAGCGGAATCGAAGATATTTGGACCGGCAAAGCAGACCTTAAAAAAGTAAGATCCAATATTGATGCACAAAAAACTAATCTCTTATTGGCTCATAACCCAGACGTTATTCTGGACAAGGATCATGATGGCTTTGATTTAATTCTTTCTGGTCACACACACGCGGGACAAATACGTTTACCTTGGATTGGAGCGCTTATGGGAGTCCCCACTATTCTGGGACGGAATTACGATCACGGACTTTTCAAGTTTGACGAGAATTACTTATATATTTCCGCTGGTTTAGGAGAATCTGGCACCAGAGCGCGCCTCTTTAATCCGCCAGAACTGACAATAATAAAAATAGATCCATAAATAAATCCGCCTCAAGGGCGGATTTATTTTAGTAAGATTTGAAATTTTTTTATTGTTGTTTCCCATTTAAACTGCTCAGAGCGAGCTTCACCCTTTTGCACCAAGCCCTGCCGGACAAGCTTGTCTTGTAAAATAGTTTTTAACGCTGACTTAATCTCGCCAGGATCTTCAGGATCAACCAAAATAGCTTCCCCTGTCCCAGCGATCTCTTTTAAAGATGAGTTATTTCCTGTAATCACAGGAACTCGCAAAGCCATCGCCTCTAATATAGGAAAACCGAAGCCTTCATAGCGCGAAGGAAAAACAAAAACACTAGAATTTTTTAACAGAATATTGCGTTCGCGATTACTAACCTTACCAATATATTTTATTTGGGCTTGAGTAAAACGCTGATTCGATTCATTTAAAAATTTAAATATCGGTTGGAACTTCCAACCTTTTATTCCAGCCAATACTAGCGAAACTTTACTCTCTTCATTCTCAAAAAGATAATTTGTGAAGGCTTTAATTAAATTTTTAATATTCTTTCTCGGTTCTATGGTTCCCAAATATAACACGTAATTGGTAAGAATATTAAACTTCTCTAAAACCTTCTTATTTTCATCTTCAATATAATTTTCCTTTACTATAACGCCAGGATATATTACTCTAATTTTCTCTGGATCTACCTTAAACAAAGAAATTAAATCATCTTTTGTGTTATGGGATATGGCGACAACTGTTTTTGCCTTCTTTAAACTTAGAGGGACTAAAATTTTAGTTGAAAACCACTGTCTTTCCGGAAACCACTCTGGATGCAAATAGATCGCTAAATCATGAACAACCAATATCGATTTTTTAAAATAAAACAAAGGCATAACATTAGCCGGGAAGATAGCCAAGTCCAATTTAGCTGTATTTAGTAACATGCTAAAACGAATATGATTCTCCAATAACGGAATTTTCGAGCTAGAACGAAACAACTTAACAATTTTTACTCGATCATTCCCAGCACGAACCTTGTGTATAGTTTCAGGGCTCATGTCGCTATGAAAAAACAGAACAAATTCATTGCTTTCGTCGAGTTTTAAAAGTGTTTTCACAAAATGATAAACATAACGTTCGACTCCAGCGCCGATATTCGCATGAACGTCATAAAAATTTCGGCAATCAATACCTATCCGCATATTTCGTTAATTTTCCCATTCATAATTATTAAAAACCCAATCTGCAATAACTTTGACATCTTGGAAACGAGCCTCTATATCGCTACTATTAAGTACAGTGATCAAAACTGGATGATTATTACTAGTAATTTGCACTGTTAGACAATAACCAGCTTCTGGAATGTACCCTGTTTTGCCTCCAAACAATGTATAACCATACTTAGGCTGATTTAAAAAACTATCTAACAGAATATCAGTGCTAGTAACCGTCCTTTTTTTAGCACTGTTTATTATTTCAAACGAATACTTTTTCTTTGTCACTGTTTCCTGAATCTTTTTTTGATTTAAAGCAGCATATAGTAGCCGAGAAACATCTAATGCAGTCGAGTAATTTTCCGTTGCCAGGCCAGTTGGGTCAGCAAACTTTGTATTATACATCTGCAAGGCCCGTGCTTTTTCATTCATTTTTTTAACAAACTCATCCTGTGAAAACCCTAAAGCCCGAACCATGGCCATAATAGAATTATTATCTGAACTTATTAAGGCTGCATGCCACAAATCAGCGAAAGTGACTTTTTCACCTCTATAAATATGTGCAAAAGCACCCTCCGTTTCATCGCTAGCAGTCATTTCTACTACCTTGTCCCAATTTGTCACTTCATCCAAAACAACTAGTGCCGTCATTAACTTGGTTATGCTAGCAATTGGTTGCACAGAATCAACATTTTTTTGAATTAATATTTTCCCGCTCGCGACATCCAGAGCAACATATTTTTCAGCACTGATTTCTACACCCACATTTTCCGGGTTAATTCTTTTCGGTGGACTTGCCTCAACTGCTTTAGCCACATGGAAAAAATCACGATCAGCAGGATAAGCACTGCTGAACGGATTTAAAAATAGTAGAACCAGTAAAATATTAATTAGCATTTGTTTTTTCGGCTTGCACTAAATAGTTTTCTAAATTTTCAACTTGATGTAGTCGTTCATAATCAGGCAATTCTGTAACAGAGTTAATTCCCAGATACTTCAAAAACTCAACTGTTGGTTCATAAACCACGCGCATCTTCTCTTTTTCTTCGGTTACATTGATAAGACCGCGGATCAATAAATTCCGAATAATTAGACTACAATTTACCCCGCGAATTTGCTCCAGCTCTGTTTTTGTAATAGGACCGCGATACGCAATAACTGTCAGAGCCTCTAATGAAGCCGGCGTTAACTCGCCTGTTAAATCTTCTTTTAAAAACTGTTTAACCAAACCACTGGCTTCTTGATTACTGACAAATTGCACCGAATCCGCTGCCTGAATCAATTGGAGTCCGCTTTCTGGATTGTTATATTTTAATTTTAATTCTTCGATGACACTTAAAACTTCATCCGAAGTTGTTTTTTCGCCTTGTTTGTTGAGGAAACTTACCAAACTCCCTATTGTCATAGGCTTGGGTGACACAAAGAGCAAAGATTCTACTTTTGTTTTAAGCATATCTATATTTTTTCGATAATAATATCATTAAAAGTCCCCTGTTGCTTAACTTTTAAATGGCGCTGTTTCAGTAATTCCAAGATTGCCAAAAAATTAATAATTATTTCTGTTCTATTTTGCGCATTACTGATTAGATGCTGAAAATTTACATTCTTTTTTGCGGAGATAAAATCTTTAAGCTCTAATATTTTCTGTTGAAGGCTAATCGTTTTTTCCATCATCTGCTTTGGCAGCTTAACTAATGGATCCAACCTTTTGAGCACTACCAAGAATGAATTCTTTAATGTCTCTAAATTAGCGTTAGGCGGCGGGGAAAATTCAATTTCTGTTTTAGCCGGTGGGCGAGTACGTGCAAATGAAAAATGTTCTGCTTTAAGCATGGCTTCAATCTTTTTTGAGGCCTCCAGAAAATCCTTATACAACTTCAATTGAGACTCTAAACTTTCCTCCTCTACCTCAGTCTCTAGATAAGGCAATAAAGCTCGAGATTTTAACAAGAGCAAACGACCGGCTACAACCAAAAAATCAGCTAAATCATCCGGCTCTAACTCGGTTAGCTGATTTAGGTGCTCAATGTACTGTTCAGTAACTTGAGCCAAAGAAATTTCGGTAATGTTCAAATCTTCCTTTTCTATTAGCTGTAATAATAGGTCCAAGGGCCCGTTAAATTTTTCTGATTTTACTTCGTACGACATTTTATTAAAAATTCTTTTATTTTTTGTTTGGATTCAACCATTTGCTTCTTGAGTTTTTCTGGTGTTTCGTTGTAAAAAGTATAAACGAAAGGCAAATTAATGTTTTTATGTAAGGGTTTTCGTTTAAAATAATTTTCGATGGCTTCCGGACCACGGTACTTTCTTTTTTTATTATCTACTGCGAGCCTCGCCAAAATAATTTTCTCTGACACCTCTATTTTTATCCAAACCAGTGGAATTCTGTACTTTTTACTTTTGGCTAACAACCCTTTAATAATTTCCGGCCGTGCGCAGTCAGCGTCAATGGCCACGCCGATTTTTTGCTTTATTAATCTACTAATGACGGTTTCCATTACTTCGGCTGCCAGCTCAGTATTATAACCAAGCTTATTCAAATATGCACGCATCTCATCTGCGGAACCTCTAACTAAACCAAAATGACGTGCTAGTTTCTTGACAATTGTGGTTTTTCCAGAACCGATTAAACCAATAGGGCAAATTAAACAATAATTCTTTGTTGGACGATCAAGTTTTTTCAACTGAATAAAGCTCTTGGCTACTTGTTCAAATTTACTCGCAGACAACTTCTCGTCTTGTTTTTTAAATTGAGCCATATTATTTAATCGGAAGCTTCAATTGTTCGCCCACTAATTTTTTTGTTATTTTTAAACCCTTATCGGTTAATTTTATTTCGGTGATAAACCACTTATGCGGAGTTCTTAGCCCATAACCAACCAAGAATTCACGATCAATGAGGCTCTCGATGCTTTGAGTAATAATCTTCGCTCGCAATTCTTTTTTTGATTTGGCATCTTGCTGATAAAAATCTAAAAGTTCCTCCCTATCAAGCCGATATCCTTTGACATTAAAGCACTGTCGCAAGATATATTTTTGTAAATTGGAGAGCCTCATAATCGTCAAATTATGAAGACTATATTTTTAGCCTTTATTTAATGTTTCATCAATTCTAGTACGATCGCGTGGGAATAGAGTGGCCTTCTTGATATTATCAAGTCCTAATAATTGCCAAGTAACACGCTCCAAACCCATGCCAATTCCACCTTCAGGTGGCATGCCATATTTAAACGCTTGTAAATAATAGGCATAACCTTCTGGTTTTAAGCCGAATTTGATCATGTTGTTAACTAACTTTTCGTATTCATTGATACGCTGGCCACCAGTGACAATTTCTGTACCACGGAACAAGACATCAAAACTGCCAGTGAACCCTGGATCGGCTGGATCTTCATAAGTATACATTGGTCGTTTAGAAACTGGGTAGTGTGTAATGACTAAAAAATCTGAGTTCCACTTTTTCTTAGCGTATTCGCAAATTTGTCGTTCTTGATGCGGTTCTAAATCTGGTTCATTTAAACAGCCTTTTTCATTATACTCATCTTCAAGAATTTTTTGAGCTTCTTTTAACTTCATTTGTGGTACGGGATGGACAAATTCTGGTAATTGAACGTTCAAAAGTTTAACTTCTTCTGGGCAAGCTTCACGAACACTGGCAATCATGGCCTCCAGAGTGCCGTAAACCATTTCCATTACATCTTTGTAGCTGTTTATGTAACCCATTTCAAAGTCCAAACTTGTATATTCATTAATGTGACGATTGGTGTCGTGTTCTTCGGCGCGATAAACATTCCCAGTTGTAAAAACTCTTTCGTAAATTCCAACCATTATTTGTTTATAAAACTGAGGGCTCTGGCCTAAGTACGCTTTGTTACCAAAATAGTCGATAGTAAAAACATTAGCACCGCCCTCAGTGGCACCAGCCACAATTTTTGGTGATTGAAACTCAGTAAAATCATTAGCTGTTAAATGTTTTCTAAATCCTTGAACCAAAGCGGCTTGAATTTTGAAAATAGCTCTTTGTTTATCAGCTCTTAAGTTGAACGGCATGTTGTCGAGATATGCATCCATGTGTAATTCCGCGTCTAAATCGTAAGGTAAGGTTTCAGCGGCCGCTAAAATCTTTATTTCCTTTGCCAAAACTTCCACATTACCAGTGGCTTGATTAGGATTCTTTTGTTTTTCTCCACGTTCATTTACAATACCGCGAATTTCTAAAACATATTCAGGTCGTAATTCTGGCAAAACGTTTTTTGACGCTTCATCTAACTCTGCTGGCACCATAACCACTTGGACCAAACCACTGCGGTCGCGCATATCACAAAAAACAATCTTGCCCATGTTACGGCGGGCGTTAATCCAACCTTTTATGGTTATCTCTTTCCCTATTTTTTCTGTAGTTTCACGATTTAATGTTCTTTCCATATGTAGAAAGTAACGAGTAATTAGTAACGAGTAACGAGCTTTACTGGTTACTGGTTACTGGCCCCTGGTTACTAATTTAAGGATAAATTCTATTAATCATACGTGGGAATGGAATAGTTTCGCGGACATGCTGCACACCACACATCCAACCAACCAAACGTTCCAATCCAATTCCGAAGCCCGAATGAGGTACACTGCCGTATTTGCGCAATTCCAGATACCAAGTGAACGCCTCTTCGGGCAGCTTATCATCGACGATACGCTTTTTCATGGTAGCATAATCATCTTCACGCTCAGATCCACCAATAACTTCGCCATGGCCCTCGGGAGCAATCATGTCAGCGCATAAAGCTAGATCACCTTCGCGCTTCATGTAGAAGGCCTTGATATCAGCCGGCCACTTTTCAATAAATAATGGCTTATCAAACTTGCTCATGATCAAAGTCTCGTCATCATTACCTAAATCTTCCCCGTCTTTGATATCGGACCCTAATTCTTGCAACATTTTTATTGCTTCTTTATAAGTTAAACGATTGAACGGAGCTTTAATTTTTTCTAAAGCCGTTTTATCGCGTTCTAAAATGTCTAATTCTTTTTGATTAATTTCTAAAACTTTTTTAGCTACGTGCGCAATTAAATTTTCTTGCACTTCTAAATTCATTTTATGATCATAAAAAGCCATTTCTGCATCCATCATCCAGAATTCAGTTAAATGTCTCTTGGTTTTTGATTTTTCGGCGCGGAAAACTGGGCCAAAGTCAAAAACTTTTCCGAACGAAGCGATCGCTGCTTCGATGTATAATTGTCCGCTTTGTGAAAGATAAGCCTTACCTTCGTCAAAATATTTCATTTCGAATAATTCAGTTGTTCCTTCGCAAGCAGCGGGTGTTAAAATTGGTGAATCAATTTTAATAAAACCTTCGTTATTCAAAAATTCATAAATCGCATTAATAACTGTGTTGCGCACACGTTGGATTGCCCATTGTTTGGGTGAGCGTAACCATAAATGTCTATTTTCAAGTAAGAAATCCGGGCCATGTTCTTTTTTACCAATCGGATAATCTTCAGCGCGTTGAAAAAATCTTAAGGACTTAACTTGAACTTCATATTCATCTAATTTGGGGTGTTTAGAAACAGTACCCACAATTTCAACTGTACTTTCTAAGGTCATTTCTTCCATAACTTTCCATGTCTCAGCATCGACGGCTGGTTGACTAACGATGCACTGAGCAAAGCCAGAGCCATCGCGCAATTGAAGGAAACCAATCTTGCCCGAAGAACGAAAATTATAAACCCAACCCTTTAACAAAACTTCTTTGTCTAAATTTGCTTTAAGATCTTTAATGTATGTTTGTCCCATAGAATTATTATTGTTCAATGGTTAAATTATAGCTTAATTACGTGTTTCTGTAAATCTGTTTTGGAGTAAAAATCCATCAAAAAAGCCCCTTTGGCGGGGCTTAATTTTATTATTTTATTTTAACAAAATTAGAACCCGCAAATAGGGCTGTCATTGTTATTATCCAAGGTGGTAATGCGAATCGATTGCATATAAATATATCTTTTCATATCTAATTTAATTTGACAATATCCTTTGACAAAATTAACCGATAAGGTTATCATTAAATGTCCCGAGTGAGGACAAGATCAACCATTTCGGACACTCGAATGCTAAGTGAATGGGTCCTTCCTGGTGGACTGTACTACCCCGCTTCAACCTGCGTCTTGGGCGTTGCTATTGCACTGCATGGTGCGCACAAGAAGAATGAGTTCGGCCTCGGGCTGGGAGTAGGAATCGTCCTCTTGTCGATTTCCACCATACTCATGCTCTCTCCCTCCGTACAGGCTGCATCGGAAATCCCCTCCTGCCCGACCTGCTTCATGGTTCCGGGCGAGAAGACCAAGCCCAAGAGCGTCCTGACCACGTCCGAAGTCAATGCCACAAAGACGCCCCAGGCCTATCCGCAGACCTACTTCGTCGGCCACTACCAGGTCGCGGTGGAACTCTACGAAAACGGCACCACGGCCGTCAGCGGAGAGCTCTACAAGCTCACCATCCTATCGTACGACGGGCGGATCCAACACGCACAGTTCGTGAATGTCGACCCCACGGTCAAATCCAGCACCGAACCGAACTGCTGGATCATCATGACCAACGACTTCCGCGAACTGGAGGGCCTGAGCTTCCACGACGGCCCCCTGGTACCAATGTCCATCTGCTACCAGGAGGGACGCTTCAAGGACGATTCCGAGAGTGAGCTCTTCCGCTACTTCTCGGATCGCAAGGCCGACATCCTCCAATTGACCCGCGACTGCCGGGCCAAGCAGAGCTGCCTCCTGGACCGCGAAACCACGGCCCTCATCGTCGAGCTCTTCATCGCCAAGGCGTACCTCGAGCTGTCGGGCTTCAAGCCCGCCCTGCCCGAGAACTGGCACTGCGGGATGTCGCTCGACGAGCAACGCCTCCTGGAGATGCGAATCCTGAATCGAATCAAGACGCGTCTCATCGACCACGTGATCCACAAGTCACGTCCGTAGCCCTACACCCCCCCTCCTTTCCTCTGATCGGAGGGGTGTTTTTATACGCAAATTTACCTAAATTTAGGCAAAAACTATTGACATTACCTGTGTTTTATGATATCATATAAGCAACCAACTGCCTTAGGGCACATCATGTTCGACCTGAACAAGATCGTCCGTCGCGTCGCGCTCGAGAACCTCCTGAAGATCGTGCTGCTCGTGGCGGCGCTGATCCTCGTCATCTTCCGCCTCTCCGGGGAGCTCCAGGCCCAGCCCCGCCCCACGATCGAAGCTGCCGAGTACGCCACCACCTGCTACGAGGACAACCAGTTCCATGTGCGCAGCACCCCGTCCTGCGGCGCCTCGCACTGCACGTACTTCATCGAGATCTCGAACCGCAAGAACGATGAAGTCCTCATGTTCTTCTGGGCCGACTCGCCGTTCGTGCAGGTTCTCTCGCCCTGGTGCGTGCTGGTCGAAGACACCGCCGACTTCTACGGCATGGCCGAGCTCCCCATGAGCGCCGGCCCCAGCGTCCCCATGGTCATGTGTCTCGACAAGCACAGCCGGTGGTACGAAGCCCCCCAGATGGCCATCTACACCTTCCGCTCACGCCTGCGCGAGCTCCTGCCCACCATCAACAACGGTTCGGGCCAGGACCTGAAGGTCGCCATCGTCGAAGCCCTGGCGCTGCAGGAGATCCTGCTTCGTGCCGGGCAGAGCAGCAACCTGCCGAACCTCGAGCAGGCGCTCCGTCTCGCCGCCGCTCGCGCCAAGCTCTCCTACTCGCTCATCGAGATGGAGGTCAAGGAACGTTGTGACCGGCGCCTCCAGTTCCGCGGGCTCTCCAAGTAGACCCGCACACCTGCTACGCAGCTCCCTACCTTTCCGCGGATCGGTAGGGAGTTTTCTTTTATTCCAATTGACAAAAAGACCCTATCAAGTTAAACTCCTTTGATGCCATGACGGCATCACGAATTCTGGGGAGGATACACCATGCCCGAACAGACCACTCCCTGTGGCCGCGTCGTGACCACCATGCTCGGAGGTCGAGCCGCCCTCGTCGAGCTGCCCGTCAGCCCGACCCACGCCATCATCGAGGCTGCCCGACTGCCCCGCGAGCTGGACTTCCCGACGAGCTTCCCGCGCGTCTACCTGGTCATGGACCTGGACAAGAGCGGCTCGCACGCCCACAAGACGGGCACCGAGAGCGAGCTCATGATGGTCGCGGCCGGCGAAGCCAACGTCTACCTCTGGGACGAGGCAGGCAACCGCGAGAAGATCACGCTCTCGAGGAGCTACAACGTCGAGCTCGGCAAGCACCTGGCCGTGTTCATCAAGGCCGGGATCTGGCACACCGTGCGCTACCGTCCGGGCACCGTGCTGCTCGTGGCCGCCAGCTGCGTGTACGACCGTAGCTACTACATGGAACGCCCCGAGGACTACTTCACCCCCGAAGGCCTCGAGCGCTACCAGCGCCACCTGACCGACGTTCGCTGACCCAGCCCCCCGCATCTACACCAGATCGCGGGGGCAATTTTTTGCCAGTTACTCTTAATTTAGATATACTTTGAATGTAAATTAACCATTACTATCATGAAAAACTTTATTGTCGATGAAAAATACCACAAAGTAAGACTAGATAAATTTTTAGTTGAAAAAACCAAACAAACTCGCAGCCAAATACAAAAAATGATAACCAACGAGCAGATTCTAGTTAATGGAAAAAAAGCTAAGGTTCATCAGTTTTTGAATATCAAAGATAAGGTTTCGTTGAACTCTATTACGCCTGTTAGTCTAAAGGAATCAAAGACACCAGAAAAAGATACCTCCACAAAAAAAGTCAACCTAAAAGTAAAGGTCCTAAAAAAATCAAAAGACTACTTAATAATCGAAAAACCATCCGGACTACTAGTTCACGCTACTTCTAAAAACGAACCAGAAACCTTGGTTAACTGGTTAGTTGCTAAATATCCTGAGGTAAAAAAAATAGCTGACCCCGAATCACTTTTAAAACGAGATAAAATTTTCCGCCCCGGAATAGTCCATCGCCTAGATCGTGAAGTTTCTGGTTTAATGCTCATTGCCTTAAATCAAACCGCCTACGAATATTATAAAAAACAATTTCAAGATCGCATTGTAAAAAAGGAATACACCGCCCTTGTTTATGGTCACCTACCACAACCCCAGGATTTAATTGAATTCGAAATTAGCCGTAAATCTGCAGGCGGGAAAATGGCCGCCCACCCCAAAGGTTCTGGGCTGGGTAAATATGCCATTACAGAATATACTGTCCTCCAAGAATTCCAAAAATACACTTTAGTTAGTGTCAATATTTTAACTGGCCGAACAAACCAAATCCGTGTCCATTTCCTAGCCTTAAAACATCCCATTGTCGGCGACAACCTCTATAAACTTAAACAATACAAACCTAAATTCAAACCAACACGAGTCATGCTCCATGCCTCTAAACTCTCCTTTATTGATCAAAAAGGAGAGGAACAGAAATTTGAGTCTGAACTCCCGAATGAATTTACTGAAACTTTTAAATTACTAAAATAAAATGTCCCCCAAGGTTAAAGAAAAAAGAATCAATGTATCTAAACTCTTCAATGAACGAATCAAAAAAGAAGACAGTCTAGGTTTTATTAAAGTACTTTTACACGAAAGACCAGAGCTAGAATTATATTTAGTTGGTGGCATGGTGCGCGACATTTTGCTCAATGCTCCCAACTCTAAAGATTTTGATTTTGTCGCACGTAATGTTGAAATAAAAGATTTAATTGTAACCTTAAATACGCTTGGATGGTGTGACCTAACTGGACGTGATTTTGGTGTTATTAAGTTCAAGCCCAAAGATAGTACTGGCTTTATAGATATTGCTCTCCCTCGATCTGAAAAAGCGCAAATGACTGGTGGATATCGTGATTTTTCGTTACAAGTCGACAAAAAACTACCCCTAGAAAAAGATTTGGCTCGTCGAGACCTAACAATTAATGCCCTAGCCTGGGATATAAAACATAATCAACTTATCGACCCATTTAAAGGCCAAGAAGATTTAAGTAATAAGATCATTCGGGCAGTTGGTGCTCCAGAAAAACGTTTTGCAGAAGATTTTTCTAGAATTTTGCGAGCGCTTCGCTTTGCCTGCCAATTTAATTTTAAATTTGATTCTAAAACCTGGGCAGCTTTAGTCGAATTGGCTCCTAATTTAATTAAAAAGAGAACTCTTACAAAACACGAGCATCTTCAAAGACGCTTAGCACAAGAGATTGTTGAAGAAGAACGACAAAAACTTCTAGAACAACTAATCAGCCTAAAAGAAGAGGGGAAAAGACAAACAATTGAAGAAGATATAGTTCCACACGAAACCTTAGCCAAGGAACTCTTTAAAACACTAGTCGCCAATCCCGTCCAGGCGTTGGATCTTTATGATAAGAGTGGGCTCTTGCAGCTAATTCTACCCGAAGTCCAAACACTAAAGGGGTGTACACAGCCAGAAAAATTTCACTCCGAAGGTGATGTCTGGACTCATACTCTAATGATGTTAGAAAAAATTGAGGATCTAGAATTTAAAGAACTCTTCCCCTCTCTTAAAATTACTGGTGACTTTATTTTAGGCTGCATTCTACACGATATTGGAAAACCAGCTACCCGCACCATAGACGAAACAGTGAGCCCACCAAAAATCAAATTTTATGGACACGCCGAAGAAGGAGTCGCGATTGCTAAAAGCATCTGCGCGCGCCTAAAACTAAGTCGTGAAAGCCAAGAAAAAATATCCTTCATGATCAAAGAACACATGTTTGTTATGAGCGCACCAGACATAAAAAAATTTCGGGCGCACACTTTTGCAGAACGCTACATAGACAGTCCCTATAGCACAGAACTTTTAGCACTGTTCTACTTAGATGTTACTTGCTCCTTACGTCCAGATGGGAGTGCTGACTATAAAAATTTCGAAGAGACATTACAACGTATCGATGAAATTAAAATGACCAGATCTCGCCAGCCCAAAAAAATAGTAGATGGTGCTCAAATCATAGAAATACTAAACATCGAAGCAGGGCCCTTTATTTCCTGTCTTATCGAGCTCATTGCCGAGTTGAAAGATCAAGGTAAAATAAATAGACCCGGTGATGCCGAAAAATTTTTACGTGATAATAGCGTGACTCTAAAAAAAATACATCAAGAGAATCACGTTCACAATCATCATGAATGTGTTGAAAAAATATTAAAGATTCTTAATGTATGAAGAATTTAATTGTTATTGCTGGACCAACCGGTAGTGGCGAAAGTTCTGTCACTAAAGGAATACTAGCAAAAATACCCGAAGCAGAAAGATTTATAACTACAACTTCCAGGCCGCCACGAGGGCAAGAAAAAGATGGGATGGATTATAACTTTATCAGTAAAGAAGATTTTGAAAAAAAAATTTCGGAAAATTACTTTTTGGAATATACCTATATACCAAATCGCGATACCTATTATGGCACACCCAGACATCAAATAGACGAAAAACTGGCTCAATCTAAGATTCTAGTTTTTAACTACGATCTTATAGGTGCCAAAGCCCTAAAAGAAAACTACCCCCAAAACAGTCTCACCATATTCATCGTTCCTGAAAGTTTAGACCAAATTCGCCTTCAACTTAAAGGTCGTAACCCCGAAATATCAGAAGAAGATCTCGAAAAAAGGCTAAAAAACGCCAGCGACGAACTCAAGGAGCAGGATTATTATGAGCATATCCTAGTTAATCGCTATGGCAAATTAGAAGAAACAATCGAAGCTTGCTATAAATTGATTCAAATAGAGTCCAGCCGCTAGGCTTGACGAATTAACCTTTTTGCTATATACTAAGCCTTGATAATTCACACATAATTTGACCCTACTTATATGGCCAACGAACCAAAACAAGCTCCAGAAGCTAAGGAAGAAAAAGTCGAAGCGAAACTCGACCGTAATTTCCCAGAAATAGTACCAGGCGTTACTGTCCGAGTACACCAAGAAATTACTGATATCACAGCTAAAGGAGAAGAAAAAAAGCGTATCCAAATTTACGAAGGTGTCGTTTTACAACGTAAACACGGCAACAAAGATACTGCTACCATCACTGTGCGCAAAGAATCCGATGGTATCGGCGTAGAAAAGATTTTTCCATTAAGACTCCCTTCTATCAAGAAAATTGAACTTGTTAAAAAATTCCGTGTCCGCCGCGCTAAGATTGGATTTATACGCAGTCGTCACAAAAAAATGAAAGAGGTTAAATAAAAAAACGTACGGTCAACGCTCATGCGTTGTAGGGACAGGTCTCAACCTGCCCCTACCGCCCTAAAAGGCGGCCCGTACGTTTTTTATTTCAAAATCTTCTTCAAAAATTGTCCTGTTAAAGACTCCTTAACTTTAGCCACATCCTGCGGAGTACCTTGGGCGACAATATTGCCACCCTTTTCACCTCCTTGTGGCCCCAGATCGATTACCCAATCGCAGTTTTTAATAACATCCAAATTATGTTCAATAATCAACACTGAGTTCCCCTTGTCTACTAGCTTTGTTAAAATCACCAATAACCTTTTAATATCATCAAAATGCAAACCGGTGGTCGGTTCGTCTAAAATATACAATGTTTTACCAGTTGCATAACGAGAAAGCTCAGTGGCTAGTTTAATACGCTGCGCTTCACCACCAGATAATGTGGTAGCTGGCTGTCCCAAAGTTAAATACCCTAATCCAACTTCTTCTAATACCGTTAACTTCTCCTTAAGTATGGGGGTATCATGAAAAAAATCTTTAGCCTCAGCAACAGTTAAATCTAAAACATCCGAAATATTTTTCCCGCGATAATGAATTTCTAGTGTTTGTTTATTATAACGTCTTCCCTTACATTCTGAACATTCTACATAAACGTCAGGTAAAAATTGCATTTCAATCTTAATCAACCCATCTCCACCGCAAGATTCACAGCGCCCCCCCTTTACATTAAAGCTAAAACGGCCAGCATCATAACCCTTGATTTTGGCCTCTGGAACTTGCGTAAACAAATCACGAATATAAGTAAATATTCCCGTATATGTCGCTGGGTTAGACCGAGGTGTTCTGCCAATTGGCGTTTGATCAATTGTAATAACTTTGTCTAAGTTTTCTAAACCATTAATTTTTTTATGCTCTGCCGGTAAATCTTTGGAACGATAAAAATGTCGTGCCAAAGCCTTTGATAAAATATCTGTTATTAACGAAGACTTTCCCGAGCCAGAAACGCCAGTAAAAGCAACTAACTTATTAAGAGGAATTTTGACATCAATATTTTTTAAATTAAACGCTTTCGCGCCCAAAACCTCTAAACATTTTCCATTACCACGCGCTTCGCGTTTTAGAACATCGATTCTTTCTTTACCGGACAAATATTTACCGGTCAAAGATTTAGGATTTTTCATAATGCTACTAAGGGTACCAGAAGCAACCACTTCGCCACCATAAATGCCAGCACCAGGACCAATATCCAAAATATGATCAGCTGCTTTCATCATGGCTTCATCATGTTCTACAACAATAACACTGTTGCCCTTATCACGTAATTCCTGCAAAGTTTTTATTAAACGTTCATTATCAGCAGGATGCAACCCCACCGAAGGTTCATCTAGCACATATATGACTTCAGACAACGCTGAACCCAACTGTGTAGCTAAACGAATACGCTGAGCTTCTCCGCCAGATAAAGTTGTTACTGTTCGGTCTAAAGACAAATAACCCAAGCCCACATCTTCTAAAAATCCCACTCGGCTTTGAATTTCCTTAATGATGGCTGCGGCTATTTTATATTCAGTTTCACTAATAGACTCCTTTAAATAAGTAAAATCTTTACTCGACAAACGTTTTTCGGGCTTCACGGCACGACCTAATTCTGCCACGATTTCCTTAAGACGAGAAACTGGAGCTTCGGTATATTTTATGATTGATAAACCAGCCACCGTAACAGCCAAACTTTCTTTCTTTAAGCGTTTACCATTACAAGACAGGCACAAACGCATGCGCATGTACTTTTCAATTTCCTTATGGATATATTCCGAATCAGTCTCTTTATATTTTTTTTCTAGACCAGGAATAACTCCCTCATAAGTCATAGTTTTACTACCCACCTGATATATTTCATCTCCGGTCCCGTATAAAACAGTTTGCAACGCCTTTTTACTTAGCTTCTCAACTGGGACATCTATAGAAAAACGATGTTTTTTAGCTACCACAGACAATAATTGCCAAATTGAAGTCTGATTAGAAAATATTTTTGTCCAAGGTTTTATGGCACCCTGGGCCAAAGTTAACCGAGGATTACTCAAAACAAGTTCAGGTTCAACTTCCTGTTTATTGCCAAGGCCACTGCAATCTGGACAAGCTCCGTAAGGAGAATTAAAAGAAAAACTGCGCAACTCAATTTCAGGCAGATCAATATCGCACTTTGGACAAGTATAATATTGGCTAAACAGGGTGTCTTCCTTTTGATCAGAACGTAAAGCAACAACAAGGCCATTACCTAAATCAGAGGCTAACTTCACTGCATCACGCAACTGTTCCTTTGTTTCTTTTTCACCATCAAGCAAAATTCTATCGACGACAACTTCTAAAGTATGCTTTTTTTGTTTATCAATTAAAAGACGATCTAATTCTTCTATATTATAAACAATTCCATCAAACCGTACTTGATAATAATTAGCTTTACGGATTTCATCAACAACTTTTTTATGTGTGCCTTTTTGATCGCGGATGACAGGAGCTAAAATGGTTACGTTCACCTTGTGATTAATTTTCCAAATTTTATCGACGATTTCTTCAACTGATTGGCGTGATACTTCTAACCCACAACTAGGGCAATGTGGACGCCCAATACGACTAAAAAGTAATCGCAAAAGATCATAAATTTCAGTTATCGTCCCTACCGTTGAACGTGGATTTTGAGCCGAATAACGCTGGTCAATGGCGATAGAGGGAGAAAGTCCCGTGATTTTATCTACATCTGGTTTTTCTTTAACCTCCAAGAACTGACGAGCATAAGACGATAAACTTTCAACATAACGACGTTGACCTTCGGCATAAATCGTATCAAAGGCCAATGAAGATTTACCTGAACCGGAAAGCCCAGTGATAACAACTAACTTGTTGCGTGGAATATCAACATCAATGTTTTTTAAGTTGTTAACCTTGGCGCCCTTGATCGAAATTAAATTCGACATATTAAGAAAACAATTAAATTTATAAGATCCCAAAATATGAAACATGCTGCCTGCGATTATAGCAATTTTTTTAAATCGTGTAAATAGTTAAAGTTGGAACCTTCTAAAACAAAAAGACCTGCGGTAGTGACAGGTACGACTCATTACTACCGCAGGGCTCACCAGCAACTAAATTTTATAAATTGTACTTACGCACATTGGCATCCGCTGCAGCTTGAATACGCGCTATTTCTTCGGTTTTTTCTTCTGGCTTAAATAAATGCTTATAGCGCCCTTGCAATGCTAAATATTCTGCGACTTTAGGACGAGGATTGGGTGTTTTGGCAACGCTAACCAATTGACCATTAACATATTCAACTACTGGATAAATTCCAGTCTGTTGGGCCAGACGAGCCACTTTAATTGTATCTTTGGACTCTGTATACCAACCAGGCACACAGGTTACTAATATTTGCAAATACTTAGGACCATCAAGAGTTAACGCTTTTTTAACTTTATTTTCAATGTCCATGGGGTTTCCAACAGTTGCCGACGCCACGTATGAACATTGATGTGCAAGCGCAATACCTAGCATATCCTTTTTCTTCAAAATATTGCCATTAGAAACTGCACCTGGTGGCGTGGTTGTAGTGTTAGCGTCAACTGGAGTTGAACCACTGGCCTGGACTCCGGTATTCATGTACGCTTCGTTATCAAAACAAACGTATAAAATATTTTCTTGTCGTTCCCAAGAACCAGATATTTGATTAATGCCAATATCAAAAGTTGCACCATCCCCCCCCCAAGCAATTAAATTAACTTGCTTTTCTTTGCCTTGTTTCTTCAAGGCATAATAAGCTCCGGCAGCCAAACAAATGGCATTTTCAAAATTAGCGTGTATCCAAGGCACTTTAAAAGAGGAATATGGATAACGCGTGGTTGTCACTTCACTACACCCGGTCGCATTGGCAATAATCGTATTTTCCCCGGCCGCCTGTAAAACATGGCGCATCGCTAAAAGTTCGCCACAGCCAGCGCAAGCGGAGTGGCCCGGATTCAGTAAATATTTAAAAGGCATTTTGTAAGACATAGATTTTATGGTTTAACACAGCCGCTGCAGCCATTATATATCTTCCCCGACTGCCACGCCGAACCCTCCTGACATGAAATAGTGCTTGATATGGTTTGATAGTGCGCTAATCCTGATTTAGCAGGGCTATTAATAAACTGTGGCTTCGTCATATTGGGGGTGTTCGGATCAGCGGCCACACCAGCAATTTTAGTATTTTTTTCTACACAATAGTTCCAACCACACCCCTCGGACACACCCACACAAGTGCTTCCATAGGGACAACCGTCAAGCAGACCACCCGTACCACCCTTTGCATCACACTCACATCTTTTTTCTGGCGTATCCCCCCCCCAACTAGAACTCATACACCTGCCAGAAAGGCACTCATCACTATCGGTACAAATTTCAAGTAACTTTTTTCCCTTAACACACTTTCCTGTACTAGCCACACATACGGTTTCTTCGGGACAGGCAACATTAGTTTTACATTTGCATTCGCCGCCTTCACAGGCCGCATAGGATTCACCCGGTTTCACACAGTCAGAATCAGCTGTGCACTTTGCCCCTACATGCTTGTGACTAACACACTGATTCCAATCACCCCAACTAGTCTGGCAAGTTTCAGTTGGCTTGCAATCAGCATCCTGATTACATTCGCACCTTAAGTCTGAGCCTTCACGTTCACAATCCCCCGAAGCACAATCAGTATTAGTAGTACAAGAATCACCTGGTTCGCCCTTGCCCTTAAATACACCGTGACAAAGACTTACCTCATAAGTTGTTCTACCCTTACCAGTAACATTCCCAAATTCATCATATATATCATATTCAGATATTGTTGCCTCTTGAAGGGGGACCCCCTTGCAATACATTTTGTTTGTATCAATGTCAATCTGAATTGGCGTATTATTAGTCAAATCATCACCAGTAATAGCATCGCAACCAGAAGTAACCTTGGCCCAACCTGGCTTGGTCGAGTCACATTCATAAGTGCAACACAGGTCTCCTTGCACGCCAATGGGATTACCCTTTTTGTCAATATAATATGTATCATCTATAGTGGGCGCAACAGTAGAAGCATCATTAATCTCCATTTGTAAATAATAAAGCTCTTCTGTGAATGTTTGGTTAGGATCTGTTTTTTTAATGGCATAAGAAACTTGCGGTGGGCCCTTATACGTTGTTTCCCCTATACTATCATCCGTGCTCATCACCCCACTATCAGACTCATATAACTTGATATAATCAATATAACCAATTGCTGTGCCAGCTGGTCCAGCCGAAAAAGTGCCGATTGCTTCCGTCCCGAATATATCACCTAACCCATGAGCATAAAGCGTAAGCCCGCCCCAAATAAAACCATCCTTACAAATAAAGCCGGCACCCTCGTCTATACAAGCTTTTTTGGGGGGGCACCGCATACCAACACAAGAAGTTGTCGCTAATGCAACCCCCTCGCCCTGACCAGCTTTAAACTTTATGTCAAAAGGTGCTTTACCACAGGTTTCTACCATAGGATCTGTTGGATAATTCACAACTTCAAGCTTGGCATTCCACTCAGCTGATTGAAATATATTTTCACAAATTCCCGGAGCCATCAAAGTTTCTTTGACATACTCCACTTCAATTGGCTGCAAATTGATTAGATTCGGATTAATCGTATTTAATAAAACATAGGAGCCTAAAAGTAAAATAAGGCCTGTCACTGCCCCCACAATGTATTCCTTTCCCCTTGATATCATAGCTGGATTCAAACCTCCCACTAAATACATCACACCACCAATCATAATCATCATCACGGCCAAAATAGAACCAATCACAACTCCGTAACGATAGGCGTTACCAACATACTTAGCCAACCATGGTATTTTCCAACAATAAGTTACTGCGCCTGTTTTTGGATCAGCCGAAGCATTAGTGCATTTTTCGTATTTGATATCGCCTAAACTGTTAAAATCTCCAAAAGGCACAATTACATGCTCTCGAATATCGATGGCGTCTGTTGGCGGTGGTGGGTCGCTAGCCATAACCAGGCTGGGCGAGAAAACAAAAATTGACAACAAAAAGCAACTAATGACAAAAATAATAAAATTTATCTTTTTTAGCATATAAATAAAAAACTATTTTACAAAAGTTGCTTTTTGCCCTTTAGTCTGAACATCCTTATAAATACCCTTAATCATATCTTTCGTTATATCTCGCCCACCTAACCCCATAACATAAGATTTAATTTCACCCTTAAAAGATTTGCCCGCAACCGCTTTAACCTCTGTCGCCAAAATTCCTTCTTGTCCCAAAGAAATTGATTTATCAATTACAGCCACAAATTTAGCTCCAGTAATTTTTTTAGAAAGTTCTTCCGCGGGGAATGGCCGAAAACATTTTATTTTTAAGACCCCAGCCTTTTTGCCGGCTTGGTTTAATTCATCAACAGTGTCCTTAATAGTACCAACAACAGACCCCATCGCCACAAAAAGTATTTTTGCCTTTTTATCTCCATAAAACTCAACCAAGTCTCCATTCCCTCGACCAAAAATCTTTTTAAAATCTTGAAACTCTTTTTTCAAAACAGTTTTTGCGCCAAGAATATCTTTAGATAAATCTTCCCGAATAGGCATATAATCAGCGGGGGTAGCAAAGCTGCCCAAGCTCCGTGGATTATCAATATCCAAAAATTGACCCTTAACTGGTTTATAATCAGGTAAATATTTTTTAACTAAATTTAACTCCGGAATTTCTACTGGCTCAAAAGTATGGGTTAAAACAAAACCATCCATATTCACCATAACTGGAATTAATAATTTTTCAGCAACCTTATAAGCAACCAAATGCATATCTACGGCCTCCTGATTATTTTCGGCATAAAGCATAATCCAACCACTATCACGCACAGTCATGGCATCTTGCTGATCGTTCCAAATATTTATGGGCGCAGAAATTGCTCTATTAGCGCAAGTCAAAACAACTGGCAACCGCATACCTGCAATAGTAAAAAGAACCTCAGTCATATACAAAAGCCCCTGAGCGCTTGACGCTGTATAGGTACGAACACCGGAGGCGCTTGCCCCTAAAACAATAGATGCTGCTGCAAATTCACTTTCAGTTCGAACAAACTCATAATTTGCCTGCCCCTCCGCCTTAAACTTAGCCAAATCTTCCACAATATGTGTTTGTGGTGTAATAGGATAAGCTGCAACCACTGCGGGACGACACAATTTTACAATTTCTGCGACGGCGTGTGAACCTTCAATACATTTTTTCATATTACTTTTCCTCTAATTCCATTTTAATACATTTTACCGGGCATTCCTCCGCACAAATCCCACACCCCTTACAATAATCTAGATCTTTTTCATAAAAAACTTTACCTTGCAAAGCTTTATCGCCAACAGGGAAAACACACCCCTCAGGACAAACTCGAGCACAAGTTCCACAGGCAACACAACGGTCATGATCAATAACAGGCACATAAACACGCCAATTACCTGTTTTAACTTTTTTAGTTTCACCTGGGTTAGCAGTTATATCAATTTTCATAGATTACGAATTACAAATCAAATACTAATTTACGAATTGTTTTTTGACCTGAATATAATCGAATGCCGCCTCTAGTGCCGCAACATTGGTTTTGGCTAGAGCTTCGGGGAATCTTTCCATAACCGCTTTTTTTAACGAAGCTAATGAAACCAATTTTGTCATACCCGCAAAGGCACCCAAGATAGCAGTGTTAATAAAAGGTTTCCCAATCTTTTCGAGTGCTATTTTGGTTGCCGGGATACAAACTGCATTTTTTATTTCAGGCCAATTTTCTTTATCTGTATTAATTAAAACACCTAGAGCCTTTTCTGCTCCAGCCAAAACTTCGTCACTTTCACGTAATAAGGTAGGGTCTTGTACGATTAAATAATCTGGATGATTAATTTGTTCTCTTAATCGAATCTCTTTGTCAGAAATTCGCAAAAAAGCTTGTACCGGGGCTCCACGACGTTCCACTCCAAAGCTGGGAAAAGCTTGTGCAAACTTACCATCATAAAAAGCTGCTACCGCAAAAAGTTCAGCGGCAGTAACACTTCCCTGCCCACCTCGACCATGAAACCTAATTTGAACTATTTTGTTCATATTATTTTAATAATGTGGCTATTATTTCATCCCAATTAGCGATGGGTATTGCGCCCTCAACCTTATGACCATTAATAAAAAAAGTGGGCGTGCCGCGCACAAAACCATCTTCTGCAGTAAAAAAATCTTTGCGCAGTTGGGCTAGTGTTAAAGGATTTTTCTGACACTTACGATAATTATTTAAATCTGCCCCAATCTCCACCATAACCTGCTCTAAATCTCCAATACTCAATACACCTTGATTATCAAACATGTAATTGTGATATTCCCAAAATTTACCTTGGCGTTCTGCACAAACACCAGCAATAGCAAAATCAACAGAATTTTCTTTAACTACCGGATAATTTCTCCAATAAAATTTTATTTTATCTGAATACTTGTCCTTGATATATCTAACACCCTCTTCGCTCAAAAAAGTTTGAGAACAGTTAAAATCACCAAATTCGACTATGGTAATAGGAGCCGACTCCACACCCCAGGATGGACTCAAAACATCAGTTAGCAATTTCATGTCAAATTCTGTTTTCTCCGGCAGATAAGACCCGGCACGCATTTGTCTATAAATAACTGAAAATTTATAAACAACAAAACTAGACATTAATAACATGATTAGAATGAATACTAATATTAAGATACCCCACCAACGCCGGTACCAGGCTGGTTTTTTCCTAAGAAGTTGAACATCCTCCATATTTTCATTTAAATTATAACACAATCGCACGACACTAACCAAATAATCATGCCTGTGAAAAACTTCCCACAGGACTAATAAAGCATTGACAAAGAGTTTTGTTCTTGATATACTATTAATGATTTAGAAAATTTTATTATGAATCGAATCATTACAATAATTCAAATAGTTAGCGCTTTGGTCTTAATTGTGCTAATTTTACTACAAAACAAAGAGGGTGGCCTTTCTGGTGTTTTTGGTGGCAGCGAAACAAGCAATGTCTTTAGAACTAAACGAGGCCTTGAAAAAAAGATTTTCATTCTTACTATAATTTTTGCTATTTTCTTCCTAGGGTTATCTCTAGCAAGTCTCTTCACTTATTAATAATCTTCCTTTGTGTCTTTTTTCAGAAACATCGGGGTAAAACTTCAATCTTTTAAATTTTTCATCAAAAACAAACTACAGGAGAGAAAACTTAAAAATTTTCAGGCTCACGATGAAAAATTGGTACAAAATTTATCCCCCAACAAAAGAGTGCCCAGTTGGGCTCAATTAAAATATATTTCCGCTTATTTAAACAAAACTGAACGCATCATTATACGTATTTTATCTGGCATCATCATTGCCAGCTTCGCTTGTTTATTAATTAATGTTTACTGGACACATTCTATTCCAACACCTAGGGCAGGCGGCACCTACACTGAAGGTCTAGTAGGTACCCCACGTTATATTAATCCGCTTTTTGCATCGTCAAATGACGTAGACTCAGATTTAGCCGCACTCATCTATTCTGGACTTTTAAAATTTACCGAAGCCGGTTTAGTCAAAGACCTAGCGAGTGACTATCAGATTAGCAGCGATCAGAAGGTTTATACGTTTCAACTACGTCAAGATGTTAAATGGCACGATGGAGAAAGTTTTAATGCAGACGACATTTTATTTACTTTTAGCAGAATAAACGATCAAAAGACAAAAACACCGCTTTACTTTTCATTCCGTGGATCATCGATAGAAAAAGTTGACGACTATACTGTTCGTTTTGTTTTGAGCGAACCATTTGCCCCATTTTTAGAAAGCTTAACTATTGGAATATTGCCAGAACATATTTGGAGCAATATTCAACCCGAGAACATGACACTGGCAGAATACAATCTTAAACCAGTCGGGACTAACGCCTATAAATTCAAATCATTGATTAAAAATAAAAACGGCAATATTAAGTCTTTCAATCTAATAAGAAATGATTCCTACTATGATACCAAAGGTTACATTGATGAATTAACCTTCAAATTTAACCAAACCTTCGATCAAGCAGTCGAGGCACTTAATAATAAGAATGTTGAGGGCATCAGTTACTTGCCCAAAGAAATACGTGGGCGCATAATCAACAACCGTAATTTAAACTTTCATCTTCTACAGTTACCACAATATACAGCAGCCTTTTTTAACTATCGCAATAACCCTGTTTTAAAAGATGTGGCGATAAGAAAACTGTTAACTCATGGAGTAAATAAAGACAAAATTATTAACCAAATTCTAAACGCCGAAGCTAAAAGTATTGACAGCCCTGTCTTGGAAGGAACACTTGGATATACTGATGATTTTGTAAAGTTCCCTTTTAATCCAGAGTATGCAAAAACTGAATTAGAAAAAGCTGGCTGGGCCTTAAGTGATTACAAAGTTGCTCAAAAAACGGACCAAGATGCAGCCATCGTTGCAGAAGAAGAATACCCATATCAAGTGCGAAAGAAAAAAGACAATTATTTAGAATTTAACCTAACAACAGTTAATCAGCCAGAAAACGTAGCTATTGCCAAAGAATTACAAAAAGACTGGCAATTAATTGGAGCTAAAATTAATTTAAAAATTGTTGAAACTTCTAAAATTGCAGACACGATAAAAAATCGTGACTACGAGATACTCCTTTATGGACAAATTTTAGGCTTTGATCCAGACCCGTATCCTTTTTGGCATTCGAACCAAGAAACACACCCAGGGCTAAACCTGACTTCGCTTAATAACCCCGCCATCGATAAACTGCTAGAAGAAGCACGCAAAACTACTGATGAAACTAAAAGGGCGATTCAATATAACCAATTCCAAAAACTTTTAGCAGAATCAGTCCCAGCTATCTTCTTATTCAGTCCGACATACACTTACCCGCAAAACAAAAAAATAAAAGGTTTTGATTCTGAACGCTTAATCATCCCCGCAAATCGTTTTAATCAAATAACTTCTTGGTACATAAAAACTGATCGAGATTGGCAAAAGTAGAATGGGAAGATAGCTTTTTTATACTATCTTCAAAACTAATAACTTAAAATTTAAACAACTTCAATAGTTTAAAAACTCATTTTTTCTGAGTTTGGAACATTGACTTCAAATTAATTTATGATTGCAAGAACAACAAACGAGGGCGCACGTCGCGCCCCAGCTCGTCGTTCTTTTTCGCCTCGCACTCGCCGTCCGGTGAGTACGCTCAGATCAAGAACAACGACAAAATCAGACGCACAAAGACCAACTTATGGACAACCTGTGTCCAGACCTTCATTTAGCTCACCCGTGGTCCGTTCAACTTTTCAGGCGAACTTTGGGGCCAGCAAACCATTGGGGAAATTACGCTTAATGGTTTTAGGTGGGCTCGAAGAAGTCGGCCGAAACATGACTGTACTCGAATATGAAGACGATATTATTATTGTCGACATGGGACTACAATTCCCCGAAGAAAACATGCCTGGCATCGATTACATTATTCCGGACACAACGTACTTAATGGATAAAATTAAAAAAATTCGTGGCGTTATAATTACTCATGGTCACTACGACCACATTGGTGCTGTATCTCATTTAATCCCAAAACTCGGTAATCCAACAATTTATACCGCCCCATTAACAGCCGAAATAATTAAGCGTCGGCACGAAGAATATAAATTGCCGATGTTGAACATACAAAAAATAGATCCTGATAAAGAAAAAATATCTCTCGGTAATTTTAACTTGGAGTTTTTCCGTGTAAACCATAACATTCCAGATAGTTTTGGTGTTGTTTTTAACACCCCTGTTGGAACAGTTGTCCATACTGGCGACTTTAAAGTCGACTTTAATCCTATTAACGACAAACCAATTGATCTAAATAAAATTGCGATTATTGGTGGTCGTGGAGTTTTAGCTCTATTATCAGATAGTACCGACGCCCCACATTCCGGCTATCAGCTATCAGAAACTGAAATCACTGGTGACCTCGAAAAAATATTTCAAGAAGCCAAAGGACGAATTATCGTTGGCACTTTTGCTTCTCTTATCAACCGTGTTCAACAGTTGATGCAATTAGCCGAAAAATATGGACGTAAAGTTTTAGTCGAAGGCCGCAGTATGAATACTAATATCGAAATTGCGCAGAACTTGGGTTATATGAAAATTAAACCCGGGACTATTATAGAAGATGCAGAATTCAAACGTTTACCAGATGAAAAAATAATGGTTATCGGCACTGGCGCGCAAGGCGAGGAAAATGCTGTTTTAATGCGCATAGCTAACAACGAACACCGCTTAGTTGAAATTAAACGTGGTGATTCTATCGTTTTCTCATCTTCTGTTATCCCTGGCAATGAACGCACCATCCAAAACTTGAAAGATACTTTTTATCGCTTAGGCGCAAAAGTTTATCATTATCAAAATATGGATATCCATGCTGGTGGTCATGCCAAAGCTGAAGATTTAAAACTTATAATTAAACTCTTTAAACCTAAATATTTTGTACCAATTGAAGCTAATCACTACATGTTAAATATGCATGCGGACATTGCCGAAGGCGTTGGTATCCCCCGCGACAATATCTTTATTGCTGATAATGGCCAAGTGATTGAATTTAGCAAACCAAATCCGCAAGGCGAAACAATTGGCAAACTAACATCCGAAAAGGTACCAACCGAATATATTATGGTTGATGGTTTGGGTGTTGGGGATATTAGTAGCATTGTTTTAAGAGATCGAAAATTAATGGCCGAAGATGGTATGTTTGTGGTTATTGCCACAGTTAAACGCGAGACCGGAGAATTAATCGGCAGCCCCGATATTATTTCACGTGGCTTTGTTTATATGAAAGAAAGCCGTGAATTAATTGAAGAAGCGCGTACCCTAGTCAAAACAGTCTGTCGCGACAAAGGTCCAGAGCATGCCGCTGATCCGATGGAAATCAAAAATAAACTACGCGAAAACCTTGGTAAATTCCTATACAAAAAAACCAAACGTCGTCCGATGGTTTTGCCAGTGGTTATTGAAGTTTAATTGATCTTCACATAAAAAGTGGCTTTTGCGAGCCACTTTTGTTATACTAATAATTGTTTTAATCATCATAAAAATATTATGAAAATGACCATTGCAATCCTTGTTTCATTATTATTGGGGGTTTTCATTGGCTACTTTAGTGGGCAGGAAGAGGACCCAAACACAAAACTAATATATGGTCAGACTGGATTACCAAGAAACTGCCGTGCCATTATCAAAGCTAACTACGAAGGATGGTATTTGAAAGAATACACAGCAGATGAAGCGCTTGACTCAATTAATCGTAACTGTGGTGAGTTCGGAATTTCTTGGGGGCTTAAATAGTTCCTTTTATGGTATCGTTAATGAATACAACCGAGCAATCCTTTTACGACTTTGTAAAAAAATCCGGTAAAAACATCGAAAAGATAGCAACTTCAAATTCACCAGACTTTTTAGTCGACGGACTATTTGCTTTCGAAGTAAAAGAGTTAACCGAAAGCGGTACAGCAATTACCGATGGGCACTGCGTAATCCAAAAAATCAATGTAAAAAACTTTTTAAATAACAAAATTAGAGACGCGGCCCAAAAAATTAACAACTATAAGAATCTACAAACAATCATTTACTACGGACTTGTAATCTACAACTCACGTTTTATGACACCAGAAAAAATTACAAGTAACTTCCCGTTGTGTATTATTAAAAATTACCCCTGTATAAGCAGCCTCATATGTCCTGGTTACAACAAAAATAAAAACCAAAACATAACTCAGGCACTCACGATATATAACTGCGATAAAACAAAAATACAATTAGAACAATGCTTTTTCCAAGCGATGAACGTTAGATTTATTACAATCTAGTAAATGACCCACAAATCTCTAACAGGTGGCCGCAAAAACCACCTTTTATTATTGCCTTTACACCACTTTGATGCTAGTCTATAAATACAGATTTAAATATATGGATATAAAATTAACCAAACAAGGCCTTGCTGTCGACATCGACGAAACGCTTTCGTGGACGATCGGTTTTTGGGTTGCAGAAATGCAAAAAAGATTTGGTAATCCAGAAAATTTAACTATCACAGAAATGATCGAAAAATATCGCTATGTCCAAAATGTACCGTATTGGCAAACAGAAGACGTCTACCAGTGGACGCATGAGCAAATTCATTCTAATGACTTACAAATTGAACTGCCGCTAATTGAAGGTGCCAATGATTCCCTAAGAGAAATTGAAAAAATTGTGCCCATTGCTACCTATATTACTATTAGACCAGAAGTAACACGTTCAGGAACACAGCGCTGGCTGGATAAGCATAACTTTCCTCGAGCTCCGCTTATTAGTAAACCAACAGAAATCCCGCACGAAGCAGGGAGCAAATGGAAGGCGGCCACCTTAGCCAGGCTCTATCCTCAAATTAGCGGGCTGATTGACGACAATGCCGCTATTCTAGACTTTCTACCCGCAGATTATCCTGGCACAATTTTTCTTTATGATCACCACACCACGGCAAGTAAACTTAACGTGATCCCCTGTAAAACTTGGCCAGAAGTAATCAAGAAAGTTAAAGAACAATTTGCCTAATATGAAATATCTTATTATAAATGCGGACGATTTTGGTTATAGTAAAATATTCAACAGCGAAATTCTTTCCCTGGCTGAGCGACATTTGATTTCCTCGACCACAGCGCTGGTTAATCGCATTACTGCCGAACAAGTTAAACAAGTTGAACAATTAAAAGAGCTTATAGAACTCAAAACAGTCAGTGTTGGACTTCACTTAGACTTTAAAGCCGGTGATTTCCAAACACAAATACAACAACAATATCAACAGTTTCAAAAAATTTTTGATGCCAAACCCAGTCATCTAGACCTACATAAAGATACCTATCTTGAATCTGCCTACCCAGAAGTTTTAAAGTTTTGTTTAGAACACAACCTCCCCTGTCGTAACCATGGCTACAAGCTTGATGGGGTCACAGAAACAACCAACAAAGTGATAAATGGGACAAAACTCGACTTTGTGGCCTTAAGGACTACGCTAGAAAACTTAAATGATAACGAGAGTTATGAGATTTTATTCCATCCTGGATATTATGACCGCGATTGCCCCTCCAGTTTAAATAAAGAGCGGGAGTATGATGTTAGAAAAATCGAACAGTTGAATCCTTTCTTGAAAATAAACGGAATCAAACTAATACGTTATCCAGACTTGATCTCTCTATAAATAAACAAATACAAAGTGGCCATTTTAGGCCATTTTTGATATACTAATAGAACTAAACTATTAATATGAACCACAAAAAAAGCACAGTAAAGTTAACAGCTCTGATTCTGGCCTGTATAATGATTCTTATTTTTTCAGGCTGTACCAAAAATCCTACAGACAAACCAGTAGAAGTCACAAAGCAAACCGAGAACGTCTGTACTAAAGCTTGTCAAAATTATATTGATAAGTGTTTAACACTAGTACCTAATGCTTCACACCAACTTTTTGAAGAGGGCCGCCAATCTTGCTATGAGAAATGCAATGGATGGTCTCCAGAAAAAATAACTTGCATGGAAAACGCCGAAGCTTGTACTGCTATGACTTCTGAGTGTGAACTATAATTTTTCTTTTGACCTGATTCCACAGAAACGATAATCTATATCTAAAGGCTAACTTATATAATATGAAAAAACGCATTTTTAGCGGCATTCAACCAACAGGCATAATTCACCTCGGTAATTACTTTGGTGCCATTCATAATTGGATTCAACTTCTTAAAAAAGAAAAAGATTTAGATGCTTTTTTCAGTATTGTCGATTACCACGCTTTAACTGTTTATCAGGAGCCCGAAGTATTAACTAAAAACATCAAAGAATTAGCCAAGCTTTACATAGCGGTTGGCCTAGATCCAGAAAAAGTAACCATCTTCCGCCAATCAGAAGTGCCAGAACATACGGAACTCGCTTGGTTATTGAACTGTATTACGCCCATGGCTGAACTTGAACGCATGACCCAATACAAAGACAAATCAGCACAACACAAAAACAATATTAATGCCGGGCTATTCACCTATCCAGTTCTTATGGCAGCAGATATCCTACTTTATGATACTGATTTTGTACCTGTGGGCGAAGATCAAAAACAGCATGTTGAGCTAGCGCGAGTCATTGCTAAAAAATTCAACAATCTTTACGGGGAAACATTCAAAGAACCAGGAGTTTACATTAATCCAGTCAGCGCCAGACTGCGTGGACTCGATAATCCAGAAAAGAAAATGAGCAAAAGCGCAAAATCAGAGTATAATTATATTGCTTTGACTGATACACCAGACCTTGTTGAAAAGAAAATCAAAAAAGCAGTCACTGATTCTGGCACCGATATAAAATTCGGCGAAGCCCGCCCCGCCATTTCCAATCTCCTTTCCCTTTACAGTTTAGTTGCCGAAAAACCAATTAAGGAAATTGAAAAAGATTTTGTGGGTAAGGGCTACGGTGACTTCAAAAAGAGCCTAACTGCACATTTAATAAATTTCCTTTCTCCAATTCAAGAAAAGCTCAAAGCTATAGATGACAGTGAACTCGATTCCATACTAGAAACTGGCGCTAAAAGAGCGCGCGAAATTGCCCAGAAAAAAATAAAGCAGGTAAGACAAAAATTGGGGTTATAAAAAAATCCCTGTCATACTGAGCTTGCCGAAGTAGACAGGGATTTTTTATTCGCGCGTAATAATTTTTATTTTGAATTCAGCGGCCCCTGGTTCATGATAACCAACACGAAATTTTTTAATATGTGCAGGAACACTAGACAAACCAGATTTCAAATTTTTGGCATTGTAATATCTTAATTCTCCCAAGTCTTCAAAAATTTCTTGCCCAGACTCTTCTAATAACTCCCTTTCTCCTATTATTAAATTCTGTAAATCGCGCATTAATAATAAAACCAAGACTAAAACAGTAGCCAGAAGGATAGCCAGTACACGCGAATACAATTCGTCTGTCTTTAAAGCAAAGATACAAAACACAATAATTACCGAGAGTATTATTAATACTGCCCATTGCCCCAATGTCAACCTCTCAGCAGCCAAAGCCGAAGTCACATTGCGTCTTTTCTCACTTTCGATTACTAACTCCACAATCTCACCATAATATGGTTCAACTTTTTCCGACTTTTTCAATTTCTTGAGTTCTTGCCAAAACTTCATGTAGTATTTTTTGCTGGCTTTATATGTTTTATCATAATCAGAAAGAGCAAAATCATATGCCACTATATAAAAATCATTCAAAATGCTTTTTATTCTTTTACCGAAACGAGGGTTTATGAGTTGAGCCATTTTGTACAAAGTTAGGAATTCACCATCACCTTCGCCAATTGTTGTTCTAATTGAATCGAACCGACTATTAAGCCTAGAGATAAAAAAACCAGCAATAATAGCAAACAAAAAAGTGCTAATGGTCAGCACTAATTCATACCCGTCATTTTGTTTTGGTTCGGGAAGGATAAAAGCTGCGACCACAAACACAACAAAGCTTATTGCCGCGCCCTTAGTAGCATTTATATAAATACCCTGAAAGAACTTTTTCATATTTTGAACTTTTGTTTTTGTTTTCAATTAAATTATAACATTTTTATTACTATTTAAAAAATTCATTTAAATTTAGCAAAAACATTGACAAACCGACACAAATTTGTTATATTACAGATGTCCCAAACAAGAAGAACTGTCGCTCTTCGTAGCTCCGCAAGGAGCGAAGAAGAGAGGAAAGTCCGGACACTCAGTCTTTATGACGAAGGTAGCAGGTAACGCCTGTCAATCGTGAGATAGAGGTGCGAACAGTGACGCTGAGTCTCGCAAGAGACGAAGCGTCCACCGAAGCCTTGTGCGGAGGTGGACGAATCCAACTATATCCAAGGTTGGAATGAAACGGCCAAATCCTTACTTGAGTGCAAGGGCAAGAATGGTAGCCCGCTCGACCCCGCAAGTGATTGCAGGGCCAGATAGATGACGGTCAAAACAGAATCCGGCTTACTCACTTGTTTGGGACTTTTTATTTACAATAACAACTAAATTACAATCCACGCAAATACGAAAAGCATTTATTGAACTAGCTCCCTGTCTATGCTACACTTACATCGTAAAAATAAATTTTATTATGAAGAAAAAGGCTGAACTTTTTTTCACTTTTTTAAAAATACCGCTAGATTTTTTTACTTTAGTTTTAGCTGGCCTGGCTGCTTGGAGCTTACGTTTTAACGAATCCGTCCAAGAAATACGGCCCGTAATTTTCGCCCTAGAATTCGACCGCTATATCCTGTATGTTTTTGCGGCGGCCTTCATCTGGCTCATCTTTTTTGCATGGTCTGGACTCTATGCTTTTACACGCAGACGTATTATTGATGAAATAACTAAAATTATTTTAGCTTGTTCTACTGGCATGACGGCTATTATAATTTACATGTTTTTTGTTCGTGAATTATTTGACTCTCGTTTTATTGTTATTTTAGCTTGGGGTTTAGCTATGCTTTTTGTGACCGTCGAAAGAGCCGTAATTCGAAAATTTCAAAACCTTTCTCTAAGCCATGGCTGGGGGGCACATAAAATAATTATTGTGGGAATAAATGAAAACACCGCGGCGATAGTAGATACTTTCAAAAAGCAGCCAGAACTTGGTTATCAAATTGTCGCTCACATAAAAGAGTTCAAGAGCCGCGAAGAACTTTTAGAACTGCACAAGAAATATCAAGTAGATGAAATTATTCAAACTGACTCCAACCTTTCTCGCAAGAATTCTGTCGCCTTGTTAGATTTTGCTAATGAATTCAATATAATTTTCAAATATGCAGCCGGTCAATTCGAAGCGCGTACAACAAATGTTGAAGTCCATATGCTAGCAGGCGTTCCGGTCATTGAAATTCGCAAAACAAAACTAGATGGGTGGCACAAGATCATAAAACGTATTATTGATTTAGTGATTAGCTCAATTTTAATTATTATTCTTTCGCCCCTCATGCTTCTTTTGGCTCTTTTAATTAAATTCGAAGATTGGGGCCCAGCTATTTATAAAAATGAACGAGTCCATAGTAAGGGGACATTCAATGTCTATAAATTTAGATCATTCTACACAAAATACTGCACAGGCAAACAATTTGCCAAATACACTGATCAAGAGGCGGTCTTAAAATATGAAGAAGAATTAATTGCCAAACAATCAGAAAGAAAAGGACCCGTCTATAAAGTTTTACACGATCCACGACGCACTAAAATTGGAAGGTTTATTGAAAGGACCTCCATCGATGAACTCCCCCAACTATTTAATGTTTGGATTGGGAACATGAGTTTAGTTGGACCACGCCCCCATCAACCACGTGAAGTTGAAAAATATACTAAAGAACAT
>CAZMEQ010000003.1:0-44871 GCA_964565345.1 uncultured Gammaproteobacteria bacterium
TTTCGACAAGCCAGCATATTCCTTGCCCGCGAATAGCGGCGTGGTGTTTTTCCAGCTGTTTTCAACTTCATACTTTTTAGCCAAGATGTGGTTGCCGTTGGGCGTGTGTGTGGCGGGTGTAAATTTATATCGTAAATAAATATGCAAGAAGCGTATAATAAATTTTTGAGTGCTGGCTTTGCGGCTTTTAATGAAAAAAACGCTCGTTATCTTATTAAGCAGTACCAATACAATTACCAAAAATTTTTACCGGAGAATAAACAGGCTCGCATTTTAGAGGTTGGTGCAGGCATGGGGCGTTTTCTGCAATTCTTAGGTGAGGCTGGTTATGATAATTTTTTAGGTGTTGATATTTCGCCCGAAGCGATTCAGTATTGCCAAGAGAAGGGCATAAAAAAGGTCCAGCTTATAAATAATTTGGATGAATTTTTAATCACTTCGGGTAATTTTGATCAGATTTATTTGAATGATGTTATTGAACATTTACCTAAGGATGAAACAATCGCCACCTTAAAAAAGATTTATGAACGTTTAAATGTTGGTGGGAGGTTAATAGTTAAAACCGGCAATCTAGCCTCTCTTATAGGTCCGCGTATTCGGTTTGGTGATTTTACACATTATCAAGGCTTTACTGAATATAGTCTGGCTCAAGTAATGCAGGTGGCTGGTTTTTCGGTGTTTCAAGTATATCCCTTTCGTGTCCCGAGAAATAGTTTGAGACGCATAATACGAGTCGGCCTGCAAAAAATAGTACATGCTTGGTGGAAGGGTGTTTATTTTTTGGAGTTTACCTATCCGCCTCAGATTGTTGATGAAATAATTTTTATCGTAGCGCAAAAATGAAAAAAGTAATTCACATCATTGGGCGTCTCAATTATGGTGGTGCCGAAAAGTTATTGCTTGATCTTTGTCGCAAAATAGATAAGGATAAGTTTTCCGTTTCCGTAGTAGTCCTTCAAGACGATAATCCTTTAATTGGTGCGTTCGAAGACGCTGGAGTTAAATTGAAATTTTTTCATAAGCGCAATAAATTAGATTTTGGCATTGTTCGTCGTGTAGCTAATTATTTAGTCCAAGAAAAACCAGACATAGTCCATACACATTTGTTTGCGGGTGACTTTTGGGGCGGGCAAGCCGCCATAAGGGCCAAAGTTCCGGTTATTATTTCGACAAAACATGATGTTTTAAATGAGGGGTGGTGGCGTAATTATTTAGGTCGGAAAATACGCAGGAGCTTTAGTCGAATTATTGCAATATCTAAAGCAACTCAGGAGCATTTGCTTGCTGTGGAAAAAATTCCAGTCGAAAAAGTACAAGTGATTTATAATGGAGTGGATGTTAATAAGTTTTATAACCCCGAAGCAAAAATTTTTTTGAATGATAGCTTAAGAATTGGTACAGTCGGTCGTTTAAGTAAAGAAAAAGGTCAAAAGCAGTTAATACGCGCTTGTCGTTTTTTGCGCACACGTGATTGGAGTTTGATTTTGGTGGGTGGAGGACCACTCGAAGCTGATTTATTTGCTCAGGCCCGATTTTTGGGGATTGATGACAAAATTAGAATAACTGGATTTGTTACAGATATTCGACCTTATTTTGATGAATTTGATGTTTTTGTTTTGCCCTCTATTAGTGAGGGGTTAAGCCTTTCTATTCTTGAGGCTGCCTTAGCCGGTAAGTTTGTTATTGCGACAAATGTTGGGGGTATTCCCGAGATTATTAATAATGATGAAACAGGATTGCTTTTTCGGCCAAAAAATATTGAAACTCTAGTTCAGCATTTGGAGTGGGTGCATAATAATAGGCGCGAGGCGACTAAAATGGCGTTAGAGTTACAACGGGAGGTTTTAGAAAAGTTTGATATTAATAAAGTTATTAAACAATACGAGGATTTATATTTAAATTTAAGTAAATAAGATGAATATTTTTAGATTGTTTAAAGTTTTTAGCGGAAAGGTAGAAAATAAAGTAGCAACTTCTTTGTCTCTTTTGACTGGTATTAATTTTACCAAGCCCGACGGGATATATTATTTGATGTCTAATAAGTGCAACTTCCGTTGCCCTATGTGTGATCAATGGAAATGTGGGCAACAAGAAGATACAAAAAAATACTTGACTAGTGCAGAGGTAAAAAAAGTAATTGACGATGCCAGCGCTTGGGGTATAAAAAGTTTTGGTATTAGTGGCGGTGAACCATTGTTATTTAAACAACAACTTAGTGAGTATTTGGAATACGCTAATAAAAAGGGAATGTATACTCATTTTGTGACCAACGGCTGGCTTTTAGACGAAGACATGATCCGCACGTACGAAAAAGTTGGTGGTGGTCATATCTCTTTGTCATTAGATGCCTTTAGCCCCTTGCACGATGAATTGCGCGGTACGCCGGGGGCTTTTGAGCGCGTTAAAAAAGCGTTAGTCGCCTATAAAACAATAAGACCGAAAAACATTTTGCTAAAGTTGAATTTAGTTGTTTCGGAAAAGAATTTAGATGAAGTTTTGGACGTAGTTAAAATGGCTCGTACTATTGGGGCTTCAATTTGGCTGCAACCATACGACCCGTATAATTGGGATACCAGAAAAATTTTAAATCAAACACAGTATCACGAAAAATATCCGTTATGGATTAGTGAACATAATTTTCCTAAGTTAGAAAAACTGGTTCGTAAGTTGATTGAATTAAAGAAAAAAGACGCTAGTTTGATTTTGAATTCTCTGGAACATTTACAGGCTATGCCAAAATACTTTGCCGCAAAATTAAATCGCCCTAACTGTAATATCGGGTATCGCTCATTTGTCATTGGCCCCTTTGGCGAAGTCTCGGTGTGCCGATTTGGAGAAGTTGGAAATATTCGTGAACAAACTATTAAGGATGTCTGGCGCAGTAAAAAATATAATGATGTTCGTAAAATAGCTAACCATTGTAATTACGATTGTTTGTTAGGTTGTATGTATGACCCTAGTATTTTTTCTTGGATTAAATCGGGGATTAGTTTGTTGATAAAAAAAATCTAATATGAAGATATTGCTTATAAATAAATTCCATTATTTAAAAGGTGGCGCCGAAAGAGTTTATTTTGACACCAAAAGATTGTTAGAAGAAAACGGACACACGGTAGTTTGCTTTTCCATGCAGGACGAACAAAATGTTCCATGCACCGAAAGCGAGTTTTTTGTGCCTTATGTTGATTTTTCAGAAAACAGTGGTTGGTTAAAAAAGGGTCTTCGTTTTGTTTATTATAAAGAATCGGCCAAGCGCTTACAAAAATTAATTGTCGAAGAAAAACCCGACATTGCACATCTCCATAACGTTTACCATCAACTGACTTATTCCATATTAAAGCCATTGAAGGAAGCCCAAATCCCTATAGTACAAACTTTGCACGATTACCATTTTATAGCTCCTGATTATAATTTATATGCACATAACCGGATTGATGAATCCTGTAAATCACATCGTTATTACCAATGTGTTTTTAAAAAATGTTTAAGGAATAATTTTGCAGCCAGTTTTCTGGGTGCAGTGGAGGCTTACTGGAATTGGTTTTTGGGGTATGCAAAAAAAATAGATTTTTATATTTCGCCCAGTAAGTTCTTGGCTGATAAGTATGCTGAATGGGAATTCCCTAAAGAGATTACCGTAGTTCCCAATAGTTTAGATGTATCTGCCTTTGAGCCAGAATATACGCCTGGTAATTATATTGTTTATTTTGGTCGTTTAAGCCATGAAAAAGGTGTTAAAACATTATTTCAGGCAGTTCGCAAAGTGCCTCAAGTAAAACTAAAAGTAATCGGGGCTGGACCAGAACAAAACCATTTAGCTGAATATATTAGTAAAAAACAAATTAAAAATATTGAACTTTTAGGGCCATTGTTTGGGTCAGAATTATTTGAGGTTATCAGAAAGGCGAGATTTGTTGTCGTCCCGTCACAGTGGTACGAAAACTATCCTATGAGCGTGTTAGAGTCTATGGCTTTGGGTAAGCCAGTATTAGCCGCTAGTTCGGGAGGTCTTAAAGAGATGGTTACCGAAAATTATAATGGCTGGTTTTTTGAGGCTGGTAATATTCGAGACCTACGTCATAAGATCATCAAAATTTATGATGATAATAAATTGCTCGAACAATTAGGCCTAAATGCGCGACGCACAGTAGAACAAAAAAACAGTTCTGAAAAATATTATAAAAAAATTTTTAGTATTTACGAATCTTTGGTTAAATCAAATAAAGTGGGGTTGGGCTAATGAAACGTTTAATTTACATTTTTATATTGCTTGCTTTGATCTCGGTGCCTTTTATGATGCGCGGTGCTATTTTAAAGCACTATAATTATCCCAAATTGGCTAATCTTTTTTATCGTTGGCATATTGAAGAAAAGGAAGTGGCTGAATTAGCCAAATGGGACATTTTAATTATTGATATGGATGTCCAAACTTATTCACCCCAGCATTTAACAAAACTAAAACAACTAAATCCTAACATTATTTTATTGGCTTACTTAGCGCCCGAAGAGGTCCGCGGCGATTCGGGTAGTTTAACCGGTACTTTACGTCAAAAATTCTATAATAAAATTGAACCTAATTGGTGGTTAAAGAATGACACTGGTGGGCAAGTCGCTTGGTGGGGGCCTAACCCGATGATTAACATTACGCCTGATGCCCCAACTGTCGGTGGTAAGCGTTGGTCAGATGTTTTGCCTGCCTTTGTTCAAAATGAACTTATGTCGACCGGTTATTGGGATGGAGTTTTTTATGATAATTGCTGGGATGATGTTGGTTTTCTAGCTTCATTAAAACCAGATACTAACAATGACGGCACCGCTGAACATTATGTGGATTTAACGAATAAATGGCGTGTTGGGATGGTCCAAATTTTAGATAATACCAGGAAGTTGTTAGGCCCAGATAAAATTATTATGGGGAATGGGGGCGAATATTACCATAAATATGTTAATGGAACTTTGTATGAAACTTTTCCGGTTCGTGGTTGGGCTCAAACTTTAGATAAATATAAATTTATTACGCAAAACGGCGCACAACCACCGATTGGTGTTTTGAATACTAACGTAAATAATACAGGTAAGCGAGATAATTATTCTTTGATGCGTTATGGTTTGGCCAGCGCGCTTATGGCTAATGGTTATAGCGGATTTGATAATGGCGATATGTCGCATGCAGAGGTTTGGTGGTACGATGAGTACGAGGCTTCTTTGGGCGTTCCGGTGGGAGAACCAATCAATATTTTGAATAATAGTGGATCAAAATTTACGGCTGGAGTCTGGCGGCGTAATTACGAAAACGGCTTGGTTCTTGTGAATTCGACTGATAAAGCGTACACAGTGGATTTGGGGGGAGAATATGAAAAGTTACACGGTACGCAAGACACCCGAGTCAATGATGGTTCATTTGTGACTAGTGTAAGTTTGCCGGCGCAAGACGGGTTGATTTTAATGCGCTCGGTCGAAAAAATATATGATGCTACTTATGTTAATGGTAGTTTTGCCCGAGTTTTTAATCAGTATGGGCACGTTGCACGAACTGGTTTTTTTGCTTATGTAGATGCTGCCCAAGGAAGTAATCAGGTTGTAGAACAGGACATTGATAAAGATGGCGTGCGTGAAATATTGGTGGCGGATATAAATAAGGTACGAATTATTGATGAGGGCGTGGTTGTTAAAACTTTTTATCCATATACGGATAAATATAATAAAGGGATCAATATCTCTGTTGGCGATTTGGATAATAATGGTACCATGGAAATTATCACTGGAACTGAAAATGGTGGTGGTCCACAAGTTCGTATTTTTAATAATCGGGGAGATTTAATTAATCCAGGTTTTTTTGCTTATGCCAAGGAATTCCGTGGCGGAGTTAATATTACGGTTTGCGATTTAGAAGGTGATGGTGCACAGGAGATTATTGCTGGTGCTGGTGTAACCGGTGGTCCCCATGTCCGCGTCTTTGCCGCTGATGGGAGATTAATTAACCCTGGTTTTTTTGCCTATGATGCTAAGTTTCGAGGCGGTGTAAATGTCGCTTGTGGTGATATCGATGGTGATGGCAAGGATGAGATTGTTACTGGACAAGGCAAGGGTGGTGCCCCACAAGTTAAGGCATTTAATAAAGAAGGAAAAATCGATGGGCCCCAATTTTACGCATTTGATAGTAAATTACGCAATGGGGTAAAAGTTGCAGTCATAGATATGGACAAGGATGGAATTAGTGAAATTGTGGCTACTTCTTCTGATGTCTTTTCAATAATGAGTTATGAATAATGAATAATGTTCCATGAATGATTAAAAATATGCATAAACCAGATAAAATTATTGATGTGAAAACTAATGACGATTTAGAGCAAATCGAAGAAGATATAATTGAAGCTGCGGACAAAGCCGGAAAAAGAAATGTTATTGTTAATATATTCGCAGCACCAGGCCAGCGTTTAAAGAGACGTTGGAACGTCCGCTACAAATTCAATAAAAAACACTTAGTTATGGATTTACTTATTGCCCTGGGTGTTTTGCTTCTCGTCGGCTTGAATATCTTTTGGGCTTACGGAGGTTTCCATTATTTCTTTAACAGACTAGATCTTTCAGCCAGAGTAAGTAATAATCAAGTCGTCAGTGGAGAGGTTTCAGAAATAATTATTGAGTACGCGAATCGTAATAAATTTGAGATACAGGAGGCCGTGCTTAGCTTAACTTTTCCTAAATATTTTATTCTTGAAGGCGTAGATAGAGAAAATTATGATACCCGTAATAACGTTTTAGTGTTGGGAAATTTATCTCCTGGTGCTAATGGCCGAGTGGTGGTCCGTGGTAAAATTTTTGGTAATATCAAAGAAGATCAAGCAGTTTTTGCTTCGATTAATTATTTTAAAACAGATAAAAAGGGTGGTCGACTATGGGGGCAATTTAGAAAAAACTCAATTTTGGAATATAGAATTGAGTCAAGTCCACTTGTTCTTGAAAGCATAGACTTTATGGCATCAATGGTTCGAGGACAAACATTAACACTGCCGGTTAAAATAAAAAACACAAGTAAGGATCAAGAATATAAAAAACTCCAACTCGATTTTGTTTCTGACGATGAGGTTAAAGTAATTGATAAAGCAACACGTGAGCTAATTAATTTAATTCCAGGGGAAGAAAGAACGATAATATTTAATTATAAGATAAATAGTGCTGCTGATATTAAAAATATTGGGTTACGCTTACATTGGCTGGATCCTCAGTGGGATTTGGTACAGGCTATTTGGGAGGGGCAGCACGAAGTTGTAGATCAAAAGTTTTATTTTGAAAATAAGAAGGTTGGTGAAAATGTTGCGGTTAATCCTGGAGATTGGATAGATTTTGCTTTTGAGTATAAAAACACCGGTAGTTTTACCTTGCATAATGTTGTTTTGGGCGTGGAATTAGCTGGTGATTATTGGGAGGTCAGTTCAGCTAAATCGAGCGACGTCCTGCCTCAAGTAAGAGGTCAGTCTCTGACTTGGACGGAAAAAGAATGGCCTCGCTTGGCCCTGATTCAGCCTGGAGAAACAGGTGAAGTCCATCTTAGTATTAAAACAAAATCTTATGTTTCTGGTAGTTCTGATTTTAATTTAAGAATGACTCTGTGGACGAGCAATTTGTTTGAAAGTAGAGAAATAATAATTGAGAATGAGCCTATTTTGATTCGATTAAATTCCAATTTAGCTGTGCAAGTCTATCCTATGTATTATGCTCCGACTGGAGACCAGCTTGGGCGTGGTCCATTGCCACCCAAGGTAGGTGAGACAACTAAATATTGGATTTTTGCGAAGTTGATTAATGATATTAGTTCGGTCGAAAATGTTGTCTTGACTATGGAACTGCCAATTAATGTATCTTGGAGTAATCGGAGTAACGTGCCGGTGGGTGATCCATTAGTTTTTGACCCTAATTCCAGAGCTGTTTCTTGGAAGGTGAGTAAGTTGCCTGTTAAGCCAGGCAATATAGGCTTTGCTTTTGAAGTTGCCTTATTGCCTAGTGCCAATCAGGTCGGGCAGTTCCCAATTTTAATTCAAGATATAAAAATATCTGGACGTGATGAAAGAACTGGAGTAATGATAGAAAAAAAACTTGGTAATATAACATCAAAATTAATACAAGATACTAAGGGGAAAACACGTGATGGCGCAGTGCGCTAAGGAGGCCATGATGCTGCAGGTTATCTTATGTGCTACCTGTTGGCGCGTGGTGAAAATCCGCTTGAACTGGGAAATGTTCCAGCGGCCCTGGTCTGAGTGGGGACCTTGGAGCATCGACAGCGGCCCATTCTGTTGTTCTAAGTGCCAAACTTACAGGTGATCTTGACCTCTTACCCCCGCTCTTCAAGAGAGACGGGGGTTTTAGCACTCTGGCTTGACGAGTGCTAAAAGCTGTATTATAATAAGGAGGAAATTGAACGTATGCTAACAGAACGTCAAAAACAACTTCTTAAAACCATAATTACTTATTATATTAAGGATGCTCAACCGGTAGCGTCTGGATTTTTGGCTAATAAGTTGAAAACTTCAGTCAGCTCAGCGACTATCCGCAACGAAATGGTGGCGTTAGAAAAGGCTGGTTATATAGAGCAACCACATACTTCAGCTGGACGTATTCCCACACAAAAGGCTTACCAATTTTATGTCGAACAAATTTTAGACATAAAGAAAAGTAAGAAAATTTTGAGCATTAATGAAGTTGAATTAGTTGAGGATATAAAAAACTTAGCCAAAAGAATTTCAGATTTAACAGGCAATGCCGTGGTAGTGGCTTTTGCCAAAAACGATTTTTATTACACTGGTATTTCGAATTTATTTTCACAAGCAGAATTCGCCGACCGTAAGATGATTATAAGCATGTCTCAGATCATAGATCATCTGGACAAGGTTTTAAAGGAATTATTTGATGATGTTGATGCCTTACAGATAATGATTGGTGAAAATAACCCTTTTGGAAACAAATGTAGTTCTGTAATCGGAAGCTTCAAATTTAACAAAGAAAAATGTTTAATGGCTGTGCTTGGGCCAGTGCGTATGGATTACGAAAAGGCTTACGCGGCTATTAACGAAGTAATTGAAAATATAAAATAATATGGAAAAGAAGAAAAAGTCGAATCCAGAGTTAGAAGAGTTGAAAAATAAGTGTGAGGAGTATTTGAGTGGTTGGAAACGCGCCATGGCGGATTATCAAAATTTACAAAAAGATACAGCTGTACAAAAAGCTGAATTGATAAAAAGCGCAAATGTTGGATTAATTTTAGCCTTGTTGCCTTTGTTGGACAATTTTAAAATGGCCTTTAAGTCAATTCCAGAATCCGAAGTTGATAGTGCTTGGGTAGTTGGTTTTTCGCATATTAAAAAACAGTTAGAAACACTTTTGTCTGATTATGGTGTTGAATCCGTCTTAACCGAAGGCCAGAAGTTTAATATTTTGGAGCATGAAGCCGTGGGTACGGAAACGATTGAGGACAAAGATGATCAAGTTGTGTTATCAGAAACTAAACCTGGCTATAAATTAAATGGAAGAGTTATCCAAGTTGCAAAAGTCATCGTTAATCATTTAAAAGATAACCAGCCCTCCGGAGCAAGTAATCAGTAATATTTTACTGGTCACTGGTTACTGGTCACTGGTCATAAATAAAATATGTTAGTACCATGGCAACCATTTTTAGAACCATTTGAAAATTTTGAAAAGTTTTTTGGTAAGAATAGTCCAGTGGGGGTTATCCCAGCAATTGATATCTATGAAAAAGGTAAGGATATTATAGTGGAAACAACTCTCGCGGGCATTGATCCTGAGAAGGTCGAAATCAGCATCGAAAATGATGTTTTGACTTTACAGGGTAAGATGGAGAAAAAGACAGAGGTAGAAGACAAAAACTACTACCGAAAAGAAATCAGTACTGGTAGCTTTTATCGACAGGTTCCATTACCTAAGCCGGTAGTGGGGGATAAAGCGGCAGCCACTTATGAGAACGGAGTCTTAAAAATAGCTGTACCTAAAGCTCCAGAAAAAAAGTTGAAAAAGATTGATGTTAAAATCATCAAGAACAAAAAATAAGCAAGGTAGCTTATGAAAAAGTATTTTGGTTCATATCAGCAGTTCGTATCGAGCTGAATGGCCCAAGAGGACAACTGGAAATGAATGAAGAAAATTTTAATAATTTAGTTAATAAAATAAGTAATAAAAGGAATAAATATTGAGTATGTCAAAAATTTTAGGTATTGATTTGGGTACAACAAATAGTTGTATGGCCATTTTGGAGGGTGGTCAACCAAAAGTTTTAGAGAATAACGAAGGGAACAGAACTACGCCTTCTATTGTGGCTGTGTCAAAAACTGGTGAACGTTTAGTTGGGTTAAGCGCCAAGCGTCAGGCTGTCACCAACCCCAAGAACACAATTTTTTCTGTTAAGCGTTTAATTGGTCGTCGATACGATGACGTTGAAGTTATCCGCGATAAAGAAACTTTACCGTACGAAATTGTTCAAGCAGGAGAAGGCATCAAGATTAAGCTGTCTGATAAAGATTATACCCCACAAGAAATATCAGCTATGATTTTGCAGAAGTTGAAGGCTGATGCTGAAGAAAAGCTGGGGGAAAAAATAGAAGAAGCTATTATTACGGTTCCAGCCTATTTTGATGATGCTCAACGCCAGGCAACTAAGGACGCCGGTGAGATCGCTGGTTTAAAAGTTCGTCGTATCATTAACGAACCAACCGCAGCTGCTTTGGCTTATGGTTTTGATAAGAAAAAAGGTCAAAAGATTGCAGTTTACGATTTGGGTGGTGGCACTTTTGATATTTCTATTCTTGATGTGGCGGAAGATACGGTGGAGGTTAAGTCCACCAATGGAGATACTTATTTGGGTGGTGATGATTTTGATAAAAAGATAATTGATTGGTTAATTGCAGAATTTAAGCAAGAAACAGGAATCAATTTGGCCAAAGATCAAATGGCTTTGCAACGTGTTAAAGAAGCAGCTGAAAAAGTTAAGATTGAATTATCAACTGCTCAAGAGTCTGAAATTAATCAGCCGTTTATCGCTCAGGATCCAGCTGGCAATCCGGTTCACCTGGTTAAAAAAGTAACACGCGCCAAATTAGAAGAATTAGTTGGTGAATTAGTTCAAAAAACTTTAGCGCCTTGTCAAAAGGCTTTAGATGATGCTGGTTATAAGGTTACTGATTTAGCTGAAGTGGTTTTAGTCGGTGGTATGACCAGAATGCCTTTGGTCCAAAAAAAGGTTGAAGAATTCTTTGGTAAAAAACCCTACCTTGGTGTTAACCCTGACGAGGTTGTTGCCTTGGGTGCGGCTGTTCAAGCTGGTGTTTTACAAGGGGATGTTAAGGATGTTTTGCTTTTGGATGTAACTCCGCTTTCTTTGGGCATTGAAACTTTGGGCGGTGTTATGACTAAGCTTATTGATCGCAACACCACTATCCCTACATCAAAATCACAAACATTTTCAACCGCCTCCGATAATCAGGGGACAGTAGAAATCCATGTTTTGCAGGGAGAACGTCAAATGTCCGAAGATAATAAAACTTTAGGACGATTTATTCTGGATGGTATTCCACCAGCTCCTCGCGGTATCCCTCAAATTGAAGTAAGTTTTGATATTGATGCTAATGGTATTTTAAATGTCAAAGCAAAAGATAAAGCAACCAACCGGGAGCAAAAGATTACCATTACTGCTTCATCGGGTTTAAGCAAGGAAGAAGTCGAAAAGATGAAAGTTGAAGCTGAGGCCCACGCTGAAGAAGATAAGAAAAAGCGTGAAGCTATCGAAATTAAAAATCAGGCTGATACTATTGTTTACACCACCGAAAAAATGATGAAAGAGTCGGGCGATAAAATTCCAGCAGATATTAAAACTGATTTGACTAACAAAGTCGAAGAACTCAAAAAAATCAAAGATGGTGGAGATACTGAAGCTATTAAGAAGGTTTTGGAAGAAATAAATCAAATCGCCATGAAGGCGGGACAAGCCATGTATCAGCAACCTGGGGCTAATCCATCTGCTGGTCAACAGCCAGGATCAGACCAACCTAATAATGGTCAGCCAGGTACAGATGGAAAAACGCAGGACGCTGATTTTGAGGAAAAGAAATAAAAAATGTTTTAAGTTGCCCCGAAGGCAAGCCCCGCACTTGTCCTTCGGGGTCCATTGTTTAAATGCAATACATAATTGACGGTTACAATTTATTACATCAAACTAAATTTGATTCTCGCGATCAAATGATTGAGGCTCTAGCACGATTTTGTCATTCATGTAATAAAACAGCTAAAATTGTTTTTGATGGTTTAGCTAATCCCGAATTTGTGTCAACACGAGTTCAAGTTGTTTATGCTGGGGACGCGGACAACGAAATTATTCGTTTGATTGAAACGTCAGTAACTCCGTCATTTTACACTTTGGTCACTTCAGATCGCGAGTTGCAATTGGTTGCTAAACAAAAAAAGATAAACACGATTAAGGCCGAAGATTTCGATTTTACGATTCCAGAAAAGCAAAAAAATGATGATAAACCACTTTGTTTTATGAGTGACGATGACATCGAAAGACAGCTGAAAGAATTTAATTATTTTAAAACAAAAGAATAGTATAAGTATGGGGAAGGATTATTATAAAATTTTAGGAATAGAAAAAACTGCCTCTGAGGAAGAGATTAAGCAGGCTTTTAGAAAACTTGCCCATAAACATCACCCCGATAAAGAAGGTGGCGATGAAGCAAAGTTTAAAGAGATCAACGAAGCTTATCAAGTTTTAGGGAATAAAGAAAAACGACAGCAATATGATCAGTTTGGTGCAACCTTTGACCAGCAAGGTGGTTTTGGTGGTGGTATGAATTGGGAGGATTTTATGCGGCAAGCTCGTGGCGGTTTTTCCACCGGAGGCGGATCCGCCTTTGGCGGAGATTTTGGCGGAATTGACTTAGGTGATATTTTCGGTGATATTTTTGGTTTCGGTGGTGGTAGCAGACGATCCAGCCGTGATTCTCGCGGTAATGATATCCAAATAGATTTGCAAATTTCTTTACACGACGCGGCTTTTGGCGTTGAAAAAGAAATTGAATTATATAGACAAATTAAATGCCCTCGCTGTAAGGGCGATTTAGCTGAACCTGGTACTAAAGTAGAGACTTGTGGTACTTGCAAAGGACAAGGGCATATAGTGCGAGTTCAACGAACATTTATTGGGAATATCCAAACTAGCGCGGTTTGTCCTGATTGTCAGGGACAAGGCAAAAAGATTCATGAACCTTGTCATGAATGTCGCGCTCAAGGAGTGATTAAAAAGAAAGATAAATTGGAAATAAATATTCCGGCCGGAATCGATGATGGCGCTACTATCCGTTATTCTGGACAAGGGGAGGCTGGAGCCAAGGGCGGTCGGACTGGAGACCTTTATCTGCGTATTAGTGTCCGCCCAGATCGTAATTTTGAACGACATGGCGCCGATTTATTGACTAAGAAAAAAATTAGTTTTGTGCAAGCGATTTTAGGTGATAAAGTTGATGTTCAGACGTTAGATGGGGAGGTTAGTTTAAAGATTCCGGCCGGCACTCAACCAGGGACCAAACTCCGCTTACGTGATAAGGGCATGACTAAATTTGAGCGACGTGATCGAGGTGATTTATATGTCGAAATTGAAGTTTCAATTCCTACTGATGTGAGCCGGTCTCAGCGAAAGTTGCTCGAAGAATATCAAGATTTAGATTAACTGACATTTTAAACAGTTGTGCTATACTAATTTTAGCTATTATTAATCAAAATATATGCCTAGGCCAGACGCTGCATTTGCTCGACAGCCGCAAAAACCAGGTCAAAAGTTAATTGCTGATTTTGAATCTTTGAAACAAGAAGCAGATTCAGATGCGGCCGTTGAGTTTTTATCAAAAAATAAAGGCGTTGTTTCCTCTATGGACAGCGAGGAAGCCTTTGACTTGTTGCGTAAAATGCCGAATAGAACTATTAATCAAGCACTGGGTGAGGTTTTGCAAGGTAGCTTACAGGCAGTCTATGACAGAAGCATGAAAGCAGAACCTGGAACTGATATGCTGGAAGCTTTTCAGAAGAGAGGGACTCAAACCGGAGTTGCTTTTTTAGAGAAAAATTTAAAGGTGGTCGATCCTGAGCAGGTAGCTGATATTGTGGCCACGTTAAGAGAAATTGAATTTTCATATACTGAGGATGTGAATGAACGGCGCAAGCAAGATGCTTTCAAAAAACGAGTTGAGGCATTGATTCAAAACATTGATACAATCAGTCCACCAGAAGCTAAGCGTGATCAACCAAAAGCAGAAATGCGTGTGGTGAATGAAGAAGAAGCTACAGCAATAAGCGTCGCGCAGGATCGGGTGGCCACTTTGCGTGAAGCTTTTGATGCTTATAAGGGGGATCAAACTGAAGGGGCAAGGTTAAAAGTTGAGAGATGGAAAAAAGAGCTTTATAATTTACGTGGGATTTTAGGGGAAGACTTGGGGCAAGAAGTTGATGATTTGACTTACCAGATGAATGATTATCTTAGTGCGCTTAAAGGGGTTAATGAAGAAAGGGCTATTATTGCTCGAGCGCAGGGAGAAAGAAAACAAGAGAATTTAAAAAATGGAACAGCTCGTCGTCAGGAATCAACTAAGGGCCAACAACCTCAGCCTAATGAAGGAATTTTGGGTAGAATAAAGTCTTTGTTCAAGAGATAAGAAACTTGGAAACTAAATTAATAGGATATGTTACGTTTTTTTAACACATTAAGTCGAACTATCGAAGAATTTAAACCACAAAAAGAGTCAGAGGTGACACTCTACACCTGCGGACCCACTGTTTATGATTTTGCACACATTGGCAATCTTAGGACTTATATCTTTGAAGATATTTTAAAGAGAGTTTTAATGTTTAATGCTTTTAAAATTAAACATGTTATGAATATTACTGATGTGGGGCATTTGACGGGGGACAGAGATTTGGGCGAAGACAAAGTCGAAAAAACAGCTCGGCTAGAATCTAAGTCTGCTTGGGATATTGCTGAATTTTACACTACTGCTTTTAAGAATGATCTTAAAAAGTTGAACATTATTGAGCCGACTATTTGGGCGAAAGCCACGGAACATATAGACGAGCAAATAAAATTGATTCAAGAATTAGAAAATAAAGGCTACATTTATAAAACTTCGGATGGACTTTATTTTGACACCTCAAAGTTGTCTGATTATGGTAAGCTGGCCCGTCTAAATATTGAGGGGCAGGAAGAGGGCGCCAGAGTCGAGGCTAATAATGAAAAAAAGAATCCTACCGATTTTGCGGTTTGGAAGTTTTCTCCTAAAGAAGCACAGCGACAGATGGAGTGGGATTCGCCTTGGGGCAAGGGCTTTCCGGGTTGGCACTTAGAGTGTTCAGCCATGAGTATGAAGTATTTGGGTGAAACTATCGATATCCATGCTGGTGGAATTGATCATATCCCAGTGCACCATACTAACGAGATTGCTCAAAGCGAAGCTTTAACTGGTAAAAAGTTTGTGAATTATTGGTTGCACGGTGATTTTTTATTGATAAACGAGAGTCGTATGTCAAAATCAGAAGGCAACTTTTTTACTTTGTCGACATTAGAAGAGAAGGGGTATGATCCTTTGGTTTACCGGTTTTATTGTTTATCGGCTCATTACCGTAGCAAGTTGAACTTTAGTTTTGACTCTTTGGATAATGTCAGACAAAGTTGGCGTAAACTTAAGGAAAAATTTTTAGACTTAGGTGAACAAAACGGGAAGGTGAATCAAGTGTTGTTGGATAAGTTTGTTGGTTGTATCAACGAGGATATGTCGATGCCACAAGCTATGGCTGTGGTTTGGGACGTGTTTAAGTCCGATTTACCTGATTTTGATAAGCGTTCGACCTTACTAGAGTTTGATAGAGTACTTGGTTTTGGCTTGAACAATTTAAGTGCTCAAACAGTAGTTCCAGAAGAAATAACAGCGTTGGTTCAGGCGCGGGAAAAGGCCCGACAAGCTAAAAAGTGGGACGAGGCTGATAAGCTTAGAAAGCAGGTTTTAGAAAAGGGGTGGATCATCGAAGACGAAACGTTTGGAGCACATCTTAAAAAGGCGGATTGATACAAAATGACTAATTTTTGGCATAAAATTAAGAAGCCAATTATTGCCTTGGCACCGATGGCGGGAATAACTGATTCCGCCTTTCGTTTATTATCTCGTAAACACGGGGCGGACGTTGTTTATACTGAAATGGTTTCTATCGATGCTTTGTATTATGATGCTAAAAAAACTTTAGCCATGCTTAAGCGTTTACCAGGCGAAAAACCAGTGGTGCTTCAATTGTTTGGTAAGCGTCCCGAGTTGGTGGCTAAGGCCGTGAAATATGTTGAGAAAGCTGGTTTTTCGGGAATTGATTTTAACTTTGGCTGTCCGGCACGCAAGGTGGTGCGTCACGGTGGCGGTGTTACTTTGCTCAAAAATTTAACCTTGGTTCATGATCTTTTGGAACAAGCTTGCGCCAATACTAAATTACCAATTTCAGTTAAAACTCGAACTTCCATTAACGATGGGAAAAAGAAAATTACAGTTTTCGATTTTATTGACAAGATAAAAGAGTTACCAATTTCTACGCTCATGATTCATGGTCGTAGTTACGAACAAGGATTTGTGGGGGAAGTTGATTATGAAATCATTAAACAAGTAAAAAAAACGTTCAAGGGTATTGTTTTGGGCAATGGCAACTTAACTTCACCTGAAAAAGTTAAAGAGATGTTAGACAAAACTGGTGTTGATGGTGTTGGTATCGCTCGTGGCGTATACGGCAAACCATGGATATTTGAGCAAATTCAAGAATATTTAAAAAAGAAAAATTATTTTAATCCAGATCTCAAGTTTATAAAAAAGATTGCTTTAGAACATGCAAAATATAATGAGAAGATGAAAGGCAAACACGGTCTTATAGAAATGCGCAAACATCTTTGTTGGTACTTTAGAGGTTTTCCTCAAGCTTCTGATTTTCGTAAAGAATTAGTTCAGTTTAAAACGATCAAAGAGTTGAAAGAAATATTTAAACGGCTTAAATAAAAAAGTAGCCCCGCCGTTCGTGAGAACGGCGGGGGGCAAAGGGCGGTCATGGCCGCCTCTGGTTGCGACGCTGAGGCCGCGGGCGGGGGAGCGGCGGGGCGGGTTGGTTGTAGCGGAGCCGGTAGTAGGCTTCCCGGCAGGCCCAGACCAGCAAGCGCTGAATGCCGCCGAAGAAGCCCCGCAGACCGGCACCCACCAGGTTGCCCAGCCCGCGCGTGAGGGCGCGGAGCAGGTCACCCAGCTGGTGGCCGAGCCAGCCCAAGATGTTTGGGACCAGCTGCTTCTGTCCGATGATGAGGGAGAGGGCGTAGAACATCACGACCAGTGCGATGAAGTATCCGAGATAGATTTGGAACACGGTGCACCTCACTTGTTATTACTAACATTCAATTATAGCATATAATCTTGCTTTTGTCAATATTTTTAGCTAAATTTAGAGAAGTTTTTTGTAAATTTAGTTTAAATATGATATTATATAAACGAAATTTTTAAGCCTTGATTAAAGTATTAAATAAACATAAAATACAAACACATACTCTAGGCTATTTTGCTAGAGAAAAAATAAAAATATGGGATTAGCAAATCCTGGCTTAACGCCAGAACAAATGCCAGCAGCGCCAGCCATGCCAGATCAGAATGTCACAGAAGTAACTCCTGGAGCTCAGGTTGAAACATCAATTGAATCTGATGGTGGCGATGCGCGTAACATTGCGCCGGTTGAAGATGTACCTGTTGCCACAACGACACCAACACAAGCAACAGCTGTTCAGCCAGTTGCACCGGTAAGCGTAACTAAAAGTCCTGAATTGGTGGCCGTAGAAAAAATTTTATCTGATGGGCTTGAGGAATTGTATGCAAAGCTTCCTGAAAATCGTAAAGCTGAGTTCAAGCAAAAAGGCGAGCAGGCGGCTTCTGCAATTGAGAAACTACTGCAAAGCGCTAAAGTCCATGTTAAAAAAGTTGTTTCAATTATTCGGGATTGGTTGCTCATGATTCCTGGCGTAAATAAATTCTTTTTAGAACAAGAAATAAAAATTAAAGCTGATAAATTATTAGATTACAAAGCCGAGAAAGAGGGCCGGCTCTAGCGTATTATGTTTATTAGAAAGATTGGTATCGATTTAGGAACAACCTATACGCTTGTGCATTTGCCCAAGAAAGGTATTGTGATAAACGAACCATCCGTAGTGGCTATTTCTGTAACTGACCGAAAAATTTTGGCCGTTGGAGACGAAGCCAAAGAAATGATCGGCCGCACCCCTGACACTATTATTGCAAGTCGTCCTTTAAAGGATGGCGTAATTGCTGATTATAAAACTACCGAAGCTATGCTTCGTTATTTTATTAATAAAGCTTTAGGCGGTATTAAATTATTCAGGCCTGAAGTTATGGTGGCAGTGCCTGCTGGTATTACTTCAACAGAACGCCGTGCAGTTATTGATGCCACAATCGCAGCTGGCGCCAAAGCTGCCTATATTATTAAAGAACCAATAGCCGCTGCCATTGGGGCCAACATACCAATTGGGAGCGCTTCAGGACACATGATTATTGATATCGGAGGCGGAACTTCAGAAATTGCGGTTATATCATTGGGTGGTATTGTAGCTTCGGCTTCGGTACGTATTGGGGGTAATAAGTTTGATTCTTCAATCTCAGAATATATTCGACGTAAATACAATTTGGCTATAGGTGAACGCACTGCTGAAGATATTAAAATTGAAATTGGTTCAGCTATGTATTCAGAGGGCCCAGCAGTTATGGATGTGCGTGGACGAGATATGATTACTGGGTTACCTAAAACAATTACAGTTTCTTCAAATGATATTACCGAGGCCTTGCAAAAAGATTTACAAGGTATTGTGGAGGCTGTCAAAGAAGTTTTGTATAATACTCCGCCAGAGTTGTCAGCTGATGTAATTGACAAGGGGATTATTATGTCGGGCGGTAGTAGTTTACTGCGGAATATCGATCAACTAGTTTCGCGGGCTATTGGTGTTCCAGTTTATGTAGCTGACGATTCGCTTTTGTGTGTGGCTAAGGGAACAGGAATTACTTTAGACAATTTAGATTTGTATAAACGATCTATTTTAGCGACCAAATAAGCCTTATGAAAATAGGTCTTGATGCTTCACGGGCTAATAAGCCCCATAAAACTGGAGTCGAGTGGTACTCATATCATTTGATAGAGGAATTCAAAAAAATCGATAAAGAGAACCACTATTTTTTATATACCGATAAACCATTGCAGGGAGATTTAGCCAAGTGTCCAAATAATTTTGAAGAATGCATGCTTGCGTGGCCACTTTCTAGATTCTGGACTTTGGGGCGTTTGTCCTGGGAAATGTTAGCTGGTAAACATCAACCGGATGTTTTATTTGTGGCTGCGCATACGTTGCCACTCATTGCGCCCAAGCGGGCTGTTGTTACGGTCCATGATATTGGTTTTGAGCATTATCCAGATTTATATCCCTGGGCCGACAAGTTTTATCATCGTTTTGCCATTAAAATTATTAAATTATTGGCTGATAAAATTATAACAGTTTCTAATTATTCAAAGGATGATATTGTTGATTTTTACAAAATTGAACCACAAAAAATAGAAGTAGTACATAACGGTTATGATGAAATTAAGTATCGAGTTCTAAGAGCCGATCAAAATATTTTAAAAAAATATAACATCAATTCTGATTTTATACTTTTTATTGGACGTTTGGAAGAAAAAAAGAACACGCCACGCTTAATAGAAGCTTTCGGCGAGTTTAAAAAAAAGAATCCAGTCGATAAGCATCAACTTGTTTTAGTCGGGAAACCAGGCTTTGGGTTTGAACGAGTGGAGCAGAATATTAAAAAATATGGATTAGAAAAAGACGTAGTATTAACTGGCTGGTTGGGAGATGATGAATTGCCGCAGTTATTAAATTTAGCCCAAGCCTTTATCTTCCCATCCCTTTTTGAGGGCTTTGGGATACCGGTGATAGAGGCCATGGCCTGCGGATGTCCAGTTTTGTGTTCAAACTCCACCAGTTTACCCGAAGCGGTGGGAGAGGCGGCGTTAATGTTTGACCCCTTTAAAGTCGAAGAGATAGCATCTCGTTTGGGACAGGTTTTGCAGAACGAAACTGTTCAAGAGTCATTGCGTGAAAAAGGCTTAAAACAAGCTCAAGGGTTCTCTTGGAATAAGTGTGCGCAAGAAACATTGAATATATTAACAACGACAGATAATTTTGCTAAAATATAATTAGATATGTCCGATAGGTTGGCATTTGTTTGGCCCTTGATTGGGCACGAACGCATAAAGGAATTCTTACAGGTTGGAGTTAAAGAACGGCGCTTGGCTCAGGCCTATCTTTTTAGTGGCCCTGAAAAAATTGGGAAAACAACCTTGGCTAAGCTCATGGCTAAAACAGTTATCTGTGATTCATTTCGTTTTTATAATCAATTAAATAATTATTTGTCCGATAATCAAGAACTTTTAACAATGCCATGCGGACATTGTATGAGTTGCCAACAGTTTGAAAAGGGACTTTATCCAGATTTTTATCAAATTGAAAGAGAAGTCAATTCTAAGACAGGCGAAAAAAGACAAGCGATCACAATCAGCCAGATTCGTGAATTGCAGAAAAAGTTAAACAAGCGTTCTTTTGCTAATTCATATAAGGTCGCTATTATTAAAGAAGCAGAATCTTTAAATAAAGAAGCGGCTAATGCTTTACTTAAAACCTTGGAGGAACCAAGTCCCAAAACGATTTTAATATTAACCACCACAACGCAAGAGCTTATTTTGGAAACAATCCAATCCCGTTGTCAAAAATTAAACTTTTTTTCAGTTACTAAACACGAAATATATCGGTATCTTACCGATCACGGATTGTCTGACTATCAAGCTAAAGAGGTAGCGAGTTTAGCGCAGGGGAGGCCGACAGTGGCTCTAAAGTTTTTGACTAATAAGGATCTTGTCAATGAAATGCAAGCGCAAACTGAATGGTGGGTTAATCTTTTAAACTCAAGTAATATCCAAAAGCTAAAAGTTGTCGAAAAAATGCTTAAAGAAAAGATTTCAGTTGAAGCCCTGTTAAAAGAATTAAACACTTTTTCAGTAATTATCAGGGATGTTTTGTTGATTCGATCTGGCCAACTAGACCTTGTAACCTTTCGAAACAGCATCGCATCATGGCAGAATTTGTTGAGCAAAAAAGTCGATGCAGAGATAGTTCAAATTATGAAGAATATTGAAAGTGCTAAAATTCAAATAAAGCAAAACGTTAGTGCTCGCCTAGTTTTAGAAAATTTATTTTTAAATATTTAATAAAAATAAAAGTATGTTCAAAAAAAGCTTAATTACACTTTTGATGTTAATAACTATGGTGGGCGCAACGGGTTGTATCAAAGTGAAAAAGCAAGCAACCGAGACTAATAATCTTGGTGGCGTTTTCTTGTCTAGCGATCGTGTTGAAACTTGGGCACATCGTTCATTACTAATGACTCCGGGCGAGAAACCTGGGTCTATTGGCAATGTTAACGCCTATTTTATTAAGTTTGATCCAACCGATGAAAACTACATGTTTTTGGGGACGCAAGAAAATGGTCTTTTTTATTCGTATAATGGTGGAGCGGGGTGGATTCCAGTAAAAGGCTTAGAAGAAAATTCATTTATACGAGATTTTGTGGTCGATCCAAAAACACATTGTCGTAGTTATGCTGCCAAGGGGACTAAACTTTATCGCAGTGATGATTGTCTTAGAACCTGGCGCGAAGTTTTGTTCACTGACAATGCCAGTAAATATATTTCAGCTGTTGATATTGATTGGTTTGAACCTAAAACGGTCTGGGTAGGTATGTCAGATGGCACTTTACACAGGAGTGATGATTATGGTGAAAGTTGGAAGCCAATTAAAACCTTCGCTAATAGAGTCAGAAAAATTTCTGTTGATCCCTTTGATAGTCGAAAGGTTTTTGTCGGAGTTTCTGAAACAGGGATGTTTAAAACAGATAATAAGGGAGAAACATGGAATTCTTTGAATGATGGTATGAAGGATTACAAGGGAAATAATAAATATTACGATTATGTTATTTCTTCTGGAAGTAAAGATTTGGTTCTTTATGCCAGTAGCTATGGCTTGTTGCGTAGTTTGGACGGTGGTTTGACCTGGAAAGGATTAGACATACTAACAAAGCCAGCCGAAGAGCAAATTTATACCATGGCGGTGGATCAAAAAAATGCTAATAATATTTATTATGCTACCGATAAGGCTTTGTATAAAACCTTGGATGGAGGCACTAATTGGATAGTAAAAAAGATGCCAACCACGCGCATTGCACGTGAATTAGTTGTTCATCCCACAGACGGGACAAAGGTTTACATGGGGGTTTATCAACCAGAAGAATAATTATTAAACAGAATATATATGAGTAATGAATTTTTATCTAAGTATCAAGCTGACTTCGATGGTGCTGTGGATCATTTTAAAAAAGAATTATCAAACTTAAGGACTGGCCGCGCTAATCCTAGTATGGTTGAGGATATTTTGGTGGAATCATATGGAGTTAAAACGCCTATCAAACAATTAGGGACTATCGGTGTACCAGAGGCGCGCTCTTTAACAATTGAACCATGGGATAAAAACTTACTTAAAGAGATAGAAAAATCTTTGACCTATGCTGACTTGGGGGTGGGCATTAAAGTAGATTCAACCTTAGTTCGTGTTACTGTTCCTCAAATGACAGAAGAAAATCGAAAAAAGCTAGTTAAAATGATGGGCGAGAAATTAGAAGAAGCAAAAATCGCAGTTCGTTCAATCCGCGAAAAAGTCAAAGAAGAAATAGTCCGTGCCGAAAAAGATGGCAACATTACCGAGGATGACCGCTATGATTATGTTGAAGATTTGGACAAGCGAGTGGGTGAGTTGAATAAGCAATTTCAAGAATTGTCAGATAAAAAAGAACAAGAAATATTGACTGTATAAAATATGGCGCAAGAGCAACAAATGGACAAGATTGTAAGTTTGTGCAAACGACGAGGTTTTGTTTTTCCGTCTTCCGAAATTTATGGTGGTTTCGCGGCAATCTATGATTTAGGCCCTTATGGGGTAGAGTTGGCGAATAATATTAAAAAGTTTTGGTGGCAAAAAATGGTTCAAGAGCACGAAAATATAGTGGGATTAGATTCGGCTATTTTTATGCATCCCCGAGTTTGGGAAGCAAGTGGCCATGTAGGTGGTTTTGCCGACCCATTAGCTGAATGCAAAAATTGTCATACGCGTTCGCGGGTAGATCATTTATTAGAGGATATCGAAGTTTTTGCTGATGAAAAAATGAGTGAAGAAGAAATTAATAAGCTTTTTTCTGAACATGCGTCGAAAATTAAATGTCCAAGCTGTGGTAAGTCTAATTGGACCGATGTAGTAAAATTTAATTTATTGGTGCAATCAAACTTGGGTAATTTTACAAGTGATTGGACCAAGGAGCCGGTTTATTTGCGCGGTGAAACCTGCCAGGGAATTTATATCAACTTCAAAAATGTTTTGGATAGTTCACGTGTTAAAGTGCCTTTTGGTATCGCTCAGATTGGAAAAGCCTTTAGAAATGAAATTACTGCGCGTCAATTTATTTTCCGCACTCGTGAATTTGAACAGATGGAAATGCAGTATTTTGTAAAACCAGGAACGGATATGGAATATTACGAACAGTGGCGAGCTAAACGTTGGCAGTATTATTTAGATTTAGGTATTAAGGAGAAAAATCTAAAGTGGCATAAGCACGAAAATTTAGTTTTTTATGCTCAAGAGGCCTATGATATCGAGTATAATTTTCCTTTTGGTTTTAAGGAGTTGGAAGGTGTGCACGCACGTGGTGATTATGATTTAACTCAGCATGCTACACATAGTAAACAAAAGCTAGATTATCTGGATCCAGAAACAAAAGAGCGTTATGTCCCGCATATCGTTGAAACCTCCGTTGGCGTTACACGAACATTACTTGCTTTAATTTGCGACGCTTATGAAGAACAAAAAGATGCTGAAGGAGAGCGCGTAGTGTTACACCTTTCTCCTAAAGTTGCCCCGGTTAAAATTGCGGTTTTCCCCTTATTAAAAAATAAACCACAATTGGTCGAAAAAGCTCATAGTCTTTATGAGGCTTTACGCAAGTTGTGGCGTGTCGAATTTGATGATAATGGTAATGTCGGAAAGCGTTATCGTCGTCAAGATGAAATTGGAACACCCTATTGTGTCACAGTCGATTTTGATACTATAGAAAAAGATAATACAGTCACGGTGCGTGATAGGGACTCGATGCAACAGGAGCGTGTTAATTGTGAGCAGCTGATCAGCTATTTATCCGAAAAATTAAATAAATAGTGTTTAAAAATAATAAATAAAATCTATGGTTAATAAAAAGAGTGCCTGGCTAATTGCCCTAGTAGCGGCGGTGGCCATAATTGTTTTGTGGGTTGTCGGTTTTTACAATTCAATCGTTAATTTAAATGAAAGCGTTGATAATCAATGGGCTCAAGTAGAAACGCAATATCAAAGAAGATTCGATCTCATCCCCAATTTAGTGTCTAGTGTTAAGGGCGTTTTAACTCAGGAGCAAGCTGTTTTTGGTGATATCGCTGATGCGCGTACTCGTTATGCAGGAGCTACGACTGTAAACGAAAAGGCAGGAGCCGCTACTCAAGTTGAATCCGCACTGGCTCGTCTGTTGGTTATAATGGAAAATTACCCAGTTCTTAAATCGAACGAAACTGTTCAATCGTTAATGGTTGAACTTGAAGGTACAGAAAATAGAATAAGCGTTGAGCGAAAAAGATTTAATGATTCTGTTAAGGTCTATAATGTACGTATAAAAACTTTCCCTTCCAACCTTTTAGCTAAAATGTTTAGTTTTGAAGTAAAGAATTTTTTCGAAGCTGTTGAAGGTTCAGAAAAGGCTCCGACAGTGGATTTGGACCTCACTAAATAAATTATATGTTCCGCCAGATATGCACATTTAGCGTGTGTCTTGCAGTTGTAATTAGTACAACTGTATCTGTTTGGGCTTATTCTTCGCCCGGAACTCCGGCTGGCTATGTTAATGATTTTGCAAATATCATTGATGATGAAATCGAGTATAATTTAGAGGTTGAATTGGAGGCACTGGAACAAGAAACAACACATGAAGTGGCCATAGTGACGGTTAGCAATCTGGCTGATGACACGGTAGAAAATTATGCTAACGAATTATTTGCAGATTGGGGTATTGGCCAAAAGGGCAAAGATAACGGGGTGTTATTTTTGGTCTCTTTGGAAGACAGAAAAATGCGCATAGAGGTGGGTTATGGGTTAGAAGGGGCACTTACAGACTTGGAGTCAAAAGCAATTATAAATGACATGGCCACTCCCTATTTTAAGGAGGGGAATTATAGCCGTGGTGTTATGTTGGCGACCCAGGGGATTGAAGATGCTATTAAGGGAGAGATAGTTACACAGGGAGCAACAGGCACCACTGACAATGATGTTGTTGGCACATTGGGTGTTTTATTTATTTTTTTGTTGTTATCTTTGTGGCGTTTACTTTTTTATGCTTTGGGTAAATCAAAGTCTTTTTGGTTGGGCGGGGTAGTAATGGGGATGTTAAGCGTTGCTCTTGGTTGGTTTTTAGTTGCTACCTTCCTGGGATCAATTGTTTTTGGCGCATTCGGTGTATTAATTGGTTTATTGTTTGATTGGGGGGCTTCACGACGTGATTGGTTCAAAAAGAAGAGTGGTGGTGGAAAGGGCTTTTGGGGTGGTTTTGGCGGATTTGGCGGTGGTGGTGGTTCAGGTGGCGGTGGTGGTTTTGGCGGAGGAAGTTCTGGTGGAGGGGGATCATCAGGAGGTTGGTAGATCAAAAAATGAGAATTATTAGTAAAGAATAAGGGGTTCAGCTCTTATTCTTTTTATAAAAAAATGCGCGCCAGACCGGTGTCGGTATGGCGCGAGAACGTGCTTGTTGTTCAGCTCTGAAAGACTCCGCCGCCCTGGTCGACGAACTTCAGGTCGGTGGCGGGCTTGCCCTGGCGTTCCAACTCTTCCTTCACGATCCGTTCGAACCAAGGCGCAAGGGCTTCGTGGTCCAAGAAGAGGTCAGCCTCTTCTTCCAACTTGAGGACGATTTCGAGTCTCTTGCCATCTTGGTTGGGTGAGGTTGCAATCAGTTTCTGCGCCAGTTCGTCGTGGCTGAGGGTGGTGATGCCAATGATCAGATTGCCATTCAAAAAGGCCATGGGAACCTCCTGGGTTGAACAACCATAAAGCTTGTTAATATAGCAGTTATTTATATTTTGGGCAAGCCTAGTGGTTTGTGTGGATGTGTTTTGTTTATATTTGAATGCTTTTATGGTAAAATATAAATGTCGTAAAAGTGATAAAATAAAAACTCAAATAAATATGAAAATATTTGATGTCGTTACTATTGGTAGTGCTTTAAAAGATATTATGTTCTATTCGGATCAGGTTTCGGTCGTTAATAGCTCTAAAAGCGTTCTTGAGTCAAGACTATTAACCATGGAATACGGAACCAAAATACCGATCAAGGATGTCCATGTCAATTACGGCGGTGGGGCCGTAAACGTGGCGGTGGGGCTAAAGAATTTTGGACTAGACGTTGCACCTATTGTAAACCTTGGTGATGATTTAGTCGGGAAGGAAATGTACCATTATTTAAAAAAATGCCGAATCGACACTTCTCTGATTAATGTAGATAGAAAGCAAAAAACAGGATTTTCGATAATTATTTCGGCAAAAAAAGATAAAGAACATACGATTTTTACCTATAAGGGGGCTAGCAGTAATTTGCAACTGCCCAGCCTGAGAAGTTTTAGGACTAGTTGGTTCTATGTTTCGGCTTTATCAAGTAAAAATTGGGCACAGGAATTTGCCAAAGTGGTACAACAAACTAAGCGAAACATTCAGATTGCCTGGAACCCTGGAGTACAGCAACTAAAGGATTTCAAAATGACTGCTAAGTTTTTACCATACATTGATGTATTAATTTTAAATAATGATGAGTCTTTAGAGTTGCTTTACAACCTTAATAAAAAAGTCCGTGGAGTAAAAGGAAATATACTTTTAACGCTTATAAAAGAATTGGGTCCTCAAAACGTGATAATTACCCAAGGCGATAAGGGGGTAATTGCAATTGACCAACATAATAAGAAATATAATTTGCCAACACGTTTTGACCGTCGCCGAATTGTGGATACGGTTGGCGCGGGTGATTCATTTTCTTCGGGTTTTATGGCCGGTTGGATACGGTGGTTAAATTTTGAAAAAGCACTTTGGCTTGGGCTAAAGAATGCTACTCAAAATCTGTACAAAATAGGTGCTCAGGAGGGACTTTTAAAGATAAAATTGTAATTGTAATTATATGAAGAAGTCTATTCTTGTGGAAGTATCAGCTCGTCACGTTCATCTAACAAAGAGGGATCTAGAACTTTTATTTGGTGAGGGGTATGAACTGAAAAAAGAGAAAGACTTATCACAGCCAGGACAATATGCGAGTACTGAGGTTGTGACTTTAGTCGGTCCTAAGAGGAATATAGAAAAAGTTAGGGTTTTAGGGCCATGTAGAAACAATAGCCAAGTAGAGATTTCACGTACTGATAGTTTTTATTTGGGGTCTCCGGCTCCTTTGCGTTTATCGGGAAAAATAATTGGTTCTGGTTCAATTAAAATAGTTGGACCAAAGGGGGAAGTGGTTTTGAAAGAAGGCTTAATTGTTGCTAAAAGGCATATACATTTAAATCCTACTCAAGCTCAAGGGTTTGGGGTAAATAATGGTCAAAATGTGAGTGTAGAAATAGAAGGCCCACGTTCTTTAACCTTTCACGAAGTAGAGGTTAGGATTGATGAAAACTTTGAGGCTGCTATTCATCTTGATACCGATGAAGCTAACGCGGCCGGTTTTACAGGCGAAGAAATAGCTAAAATCATCAAAAAGTAATTATGGCTAAAAGCAGAAAATTTATATTGGTTTTGAATTCTGGGAGTTCTAGTATAAAATTCAAAATTTTTAACCAGGGATTCGAAGTTGTGGCGGCTGGAATAATGGAAAAGATAGGTCTTAGTGGGTCATTTATTGAATTTGATTTTGGAGCAGAAAAGAATAAAAAGGAAGTTAATTTGCCTAATCATGAAGTTGCTATGAAGCAGCTTTTTTTATTGCTTAAAGAGAATAGCATAAGTCTTGAAGATATAGCTAAGGTTGGGCATCGAGTTGTGCATGGTGGGGAAGAATTTACAAAGCCCACCCTAATTACAGGAAGTGTTTTAAATAAACTTAAAAAATATAACAAGTTAGCACCCCTGCATAACCCCAAAAATATTTTAGGGATTGAAGCGTGTGTCAAGCTTATGCCTAATGTTCCGGAATATGCAGTTTTTGATACGTCTTTTCACGCTACTATCCCTGACTTTGTTTATCTTTACGCCCTTCCAGTTAGTATTTATAAAAAATATAAAATACGTCGCTATGGTTTTCACGGAATATCGCATTCTTATGTGGCGTTAGAAGCGGCCAAGATTTTAAAGAAAAAGAAACCTAATTTAATAATTTGCCATTTGGGGAGTGGTTGCAGTGTCACGGCTATTGAAAAGGGCGTTTCGGTAGATACTTCAATGGGTTTTACCCCTTTAGAGGGAATTATGATGTCAACTCGTACTGGGGATTTGGATCCGGAAATACCGTTACATTTAATTCAAGAGGGTTGGTCATTAGAAAAAGTACAAAATTTATTCAATAAAGAGTCTGGGCTAGTTGGTGTTAGCGGATTGCGTGATATGCGTGACATTATGATTGCGAGTGGTTATAGAATTCCTGGATATAAAAGTCCCTTAAACTTTACTTTGGAACAGAAAAGATTAGCCAAACTAGCTTTGCAAATGTTTGTTTATGATGTTAGAAAGTATATTGGCTCCTATCTGTTAGCCTTGGGTCACGTAGATTCGCTTGTGTTTACTGCTGGCATTGGTGAAAGGAATAAGAATATTCGCGACCTGATTACTAAAGGGTTAAAAATGAAATCTTTAGTTGTACCCACAAACGAGGAATTAATGATCGCTAAGTCGATTGCATGATATTTAAATTGTTGTCACAAAAATATAGCTCTATTACATCAGCCGCTGTGGTTATTGCCGCAGCGGGCTTATTAAGTCGCGTTTTGGGTGTTGTGCGAGATCGTGTCTTAGCCAGCCAGTTCGGGGCTGGCAGTGAATTGGATATTTATTATGCGGCCTTTAGGATTCCGGATCTTTTGATTAGTCTTATTGCATTAGGTGCTCTTTCGGCTGGATTTATACCGGTTTTTATTGGATTAATAAAAAATGAACAAGAGCCAACTCGAAATGATGAGGCTTGGAAGTTTGTTAGCAACATTATAAATATTTTTGGCTTGATTCTCATAGTTGTTGGTGCTGTATTGGCTGTATTTAGTCCTTGGTTAGTACCCATTGTAACCCCGGGTTTTAGCAGCGAAAAACTTTCTTTGACTATTGCTCTGACACGTATTTTATTTTTAAGTCCCTTCATATTAGGCATTAGCAGTATCTTGGGTGGGGTTTTGCAATCGTTTAAACAATTTCTAGTTTTTTCTCTAGCCCCTGTTTTTTATAATTTAGGCATTATAATTGGAGCTAAATTTTTTGTTCCATATGCAGGCCTTTATGGTTTAGCTTTTGGTGTAATTTTAGGTGCCTTGATGCATCTGTTTATACAACTCCCAAGTTTGACGCGTTTAGGCTGGCATTTTAGATTAATTTTCCAACCGCGCGACAAAAACTTGTTAACTGTATTAAAGTTGATAGGTCCACGAATTTTGGGCTTAGCGAGTGGCCAAATAAATTTAATTGTTATTACAATTTTTGCCTCAACTATCGCAGCTGGAAGTTTGGCTGTCTTTAATTTAGCAAATAATTTACAGGCCTTTCCGGTCGGATTCTTTGGTGTTTCTTATGCTCTGGCTGTTTTCCCGGTACTTTCTCGTTCTTTTAGTCGGGCTGACGAGGAGGCGTTTAAAAAGTCGTTCCTTACAACTTTTAAACAAATTTTGATGTTTGTTATTCCTGTCTCCGCTTTATTTATTATTTTGCGCATTCAAATCGTTCGAGTAATTTTAGGTGCAGGGAAATTTAATTGGACAGATACAATTTTGACAGCTGATACTTTGGGGTTAATGAGTTTGAGTGTTTTTGCTCAGGCTTTAATGCCATTATTGGTTCGTGTTTTTTACGCACGACATAATACAGTTTATCCTTTTTGGGCTAGTTTTATTAGTATGATTGTAAATGTTGTTGCTAGTTGGTATTTTATTCAGTTTTGGGGTGTTTTGGGCTTAGCTTGGGGGTTTACCATCAGCTCATTAGTAAATTTAATTTTATTGGTTGTCTTTTTGAAAATAAAAGTTAAAAATATTTTTAGCAATGGTTTGCTGATGTTTTCATTCAAACTAACCCTAGCCGCGTTAATAATGAGCGTTGTGGCTCAATTGGCTAAGACGGGGTTGGGTCATATTGTAGATATGAATCGTTTTTGGGGAGTTGCGACGCAAGGTTTTGTTTCGGGTTTGGTTGGGATAGCTATTTTTGTCTGTTTATCTTATTTGTTTAGAATAGATGAAATGATGATCTTTATGGCCTCCTTAAAAAAGAAACTATTGGTAAAGTTTAGGCCTGAGAAAGAAGCAATTATTGAGGAAGATTTAACTTAATAAAAAATGATGCGACGGCTCTACCAGGAGCCTTTTTTGTTCCCGACAATTGATTTTTCTGCTAAAATCAGCTATCCTGATCCTATAATATGCGAGAAAAAATACGAAATTTTTGCATCATTGCCCACATTGATCACGGGAAATCAACCTTGGCTGATCGATTTTTGGAATTGACTCAAACTGTTGAAAAAAGAAAGATGAAAGATCAAATGCTCGATACCATGGATTTAGAGCGCGAACGAGGCATTACGATAAAGTTGCAGCCTGCCCAAATGAGTTATAAGGGTTATATGTTGAATTTGATCGATACGCCTGGTCACGTTGATTTCTCTTACGAAGTTTCTCGATCTTTGGCGGCGGTTGAAGGGGCTGTTTTATTAGTGGATGCGACCCAGGGAGTTCAGGCTCAGACCTTAGCTAATCTTTATTTGGCGATTGAACAGGGCTTGGAAATTATCCCAGCCATTAACAAGATTGATTTGCCGGCCGCTAATGTTGAAAAAACAATTAACGAAATAGTAGCTTTAATTGGTTGTAAGCCAGATGAAATTTTACAGTGTTCAGGTAAAACTGGTTTGGGGGTTGAAAAAATATTAGATCGAGTAATTGAAGTTGTCCCGCCACCCACAGGAGAAGTAGATAAACCTTTGCGCGCTCTTATTTTTGATTCTTTTTATGACGAGTATCGCGGCGTGGTGGCCTATGTCCGAATTGTTGATGGTTCAGTTCGTAAAGGAGACAAAATTACGATGTTAGGAACTTCGGGCCAGGGCGAAGTATTGGATTGCGGTGTTTTAAAGCCACAAATGAATTCATTGGATAAATTAGAAGTGGGGCAAATAGGTTTTATTGTGACCGGTTTAAAAAATATTGAAGAGTGCCGTGTTGGTGATACTATAACTTTACTGAAAAGTCGTGATCAGGTGTCGGCTTTGACTGGATATAAAGAAGTGAAGCCCATGGTTTATGCGGGCATTTTTTGTGAGGAGGGGAATGAATATAATGATTTGCGTGAGGCTATAGGTAAATTAAAATTAAATGATGCGGCCTTGGTGTATGAACCTGAAAATTCTCCGGTGCTTGGTTTCGGTTTTAGATGCGGCTTTTTGGGCATGTTGCATTTAGAAATTTTTCAAGAACGTTTACGTCGTGAATTTGATTTGGATTTGGTTGTAACTGTTCCGAGCGTTGCTTATCGTATAACACTTAAGGGGGGGACTAAGTTGCCAACAAATTTAAAAACTGAACAGATAATTTCTGATCATGAATATATAATTAAGAATCCCAATGAATTCCCGGATCCCAGTCAGATTAATTTCATGGAGGAGCCGATTATGAATGTGGATATTGTTTGTCCTAAAGATTATATTGGGAATATTATGACTTTGGTGCAAGAAAGTCGTGGGGAATATTTAAATACAGAATTTTTAGATGAGACACGTACAATTTTGCATTATCGAATTCCTTTGGCGATGCTCATTGTCGATTTTTATGATAAATTAAAAACAGTAAGCTCTGGTTATGCTTCCATGAATTATGAGTTTCATGCTTACCAAAAAGCTGATTTAGTAAAAATGGATATTTTAATCGCAGATGATGTTGTTGAGGCTTTTTCGTCCATTGTTTACAAGGATTCAGCTTTTAAAGCGGGCAAGAAGATTGTAGAAAATTTAAAAACAACCATCCCTAAGCAACAGTTTATGATTAAAATCCAGGCTGCGATTGGGGGTAAGGTTATTGCGGCGGAAAGATTGTCGGCTTTGCGCAAAGATGTTACGGCTAAATTATATGGTGGCGATTGGACCAGACGTGCCAAGTTACTCAACAAACAGAAAAAAGGCAAGAAAAGAATGATGGAAATGGGGAAGGGCAAAGTTTATATTCCACCGGAGGCGTTTTTGTCGGTGATGAAGAGATAATTCACCTAAAATTGCTAAAATAAAAAATAATCCTTACGCTAGATAAGGATTATTTTTGTGGGTTTAAGAAGATGAATTCCATAGTCCACATGACCATCGATAAGATAATCATGACTACCAGAATTATCCAGACAACCCTTTGCGCTTTTTTCATAGGCAGGCTAAAATATTAGTATCTTTGGCTCTTGATGCCTGGGCACTACCTAGGCATTAATAGCTAAAAAATCTTCATGCAAAAAGAGTGGCGGGTTTTACCCGAAGCACCATCAAGTTTTATTAATGAATGGCCCAATTATCATCCATTAATAGCACAACTATTATATAACAGGGGTTTGCGAAGTCAACAGGATATTCAGTCATTTTTTAATCCTGATTTTGATAAAATGCATGATCCTTTTTTGTTTAAAGATATGCTAAGGGTTGTAGCCAGAATTAAAAGGGCCTTGCAAAAAAAAGAAAAAATTGTTATCCATGGAGATTACGATGCCGACGGAGTAACGAGCGCTGCTGTTATGTACAAAACGTTACAAATATTAGGTGCAAATGTTTCTGTCTTTATTCCGCATCGAGAATTAGATGGTTATGGAATTAACATGAAAACAGCTCGTAATTTTGTATTAGAAGGTATTGGGTTAGTAATTACCGTTGATTGTGGAGTTACAAATGTAAAAGAGATTTCCTTTTTGCAGGAAGCTGGAGTTGATGTGATTGTAACCGATCACCATGAACCTCCTGTAATTTTGCCAGAGGCTTACGCTATTATAGATCCAAAGATAAAAGAGGATAATTATCCTTTTAGCCATTTATCCGGAGCCGCTGTCGCATATAAGGTTGTCCAGGCTCTATTGAGCCAAAAACTAAAGATCAAAAATTTAGAGACTACTTTTTTTGAATGGGGTGGAATTGAGGGATTTAAAAAATGGTTATTAGACATTGTGGCCATTGGGGTGGTTGCGGATGTTATGCCTTTACTTGATGAGAATAGAATTTTGGTCAAATGGGGCTTATTAGTTTTAAACAAGACCCGCCGTCCAGGACTTAAAAATTTATTTGATGTTATTCGAACTAAAAAAATAGATAGCTATTCTATAGGCTATCAGATTGCACCTCGTTTAAATGCCGCTGGACGTATGAATCATGCGAGTGTGGCTTTTAGATTACTTACTACTGAGGATGAATTTGAAGCTTCGGCTTTAGCGGATGAGTTACAGCAAAATAATGTTGCGCGTCAGCGTGTAACTGAGTTAGCAGTGAACGAAGCCAAGGAACAACTTTTACAACAAGAACAAAAACATATTCTTTTTGCTTATAACCCCAATTGGCCGGCCGGTGTTATTGGTCTTATTGCTGGAAAATTGTCCGATGAATATTATAGACCAGTTATTGCTATGACAAATGTTGAAACCCAAATAGTTGGATCTGGCCGTAGCGTTGAGGGTTATAATATTACTGAGGCATTAACTACCATTAGCCATCTTTTTGCGCGCTTTGGTGGACATAGTCAAGCTTGTGGTTTCACTTTACGTGACGTTGATGATCTAATAATTTTTAAAGAATCTTTGGCCTCTCACGCTTTGGCTAAATTGGCCGAGTTAGATTTACAGCCTGTGCTTGAAATCGACGCGGAGTTGCGTTTAGAAGAATTTGATCTAAACATTTATAATCAATTGGAGTGCTTTGAACCCTTTGGCGAAGACAACACCAAACCTTTATTTTTAGTTAAAGGGGCGCAGGTAGTGGCTTTTGATTCCGTTGGTGACGGCGGAAAACATTTACGGTTGATGATTAAACAGAATTCTCCTAAAGTTTATAAGATGATGAAGTTTGGAAATGGTAAGCCCGCGAATTCAAATATTGCAGTTGGTGATAAAATTGATATAATTTGTGAGATAAATAAAAGTGAATGGAATGGGCGGACAGAAATTGAATATAAAATAGTGGATTTAAAAAAAGTTTAATATGACAATTCATTTTGATAGCCCCAAGGACAATCAAGAACTTCTTGAATTAGCCAATATGGAGGTCGTGGATAGAATTTTGGTTTCTGGTACTGATGAAGAGTTAGAAAAGTTGCGTATTTTTCATAACCTCACACCAGAACAAATTGACCTTTATCGTTATTATGTTAGACAAAGAGAAAGTATTATAGAAACAATGAATTTAGCCTCAGAAGAACGGGAACGAATAAATCCTAAAGCTACCTCAGAAGAGCTAAGTATGGGGGTGTACATAGAGGATATTGAACCATTTGTTCGTAAGGCTGTTATTTTATTGCGAAAGAAGGGGTACCCCACAACCGTTTCGGGCTATAATGATTTAAATTGGCAAAGTATTGGATTGCAAGAACCAGTTTTGGCGAGTTATAAGCCAAGTCCTAAATTAGTTGCTGAATTGCAACCTTATCAAGTTGAATTAAAGATTGAGCCAGACTATATTTTATTTCGTTGTGATAAAGAATTGTCAGTCGAAGAGCTAGAAAAAATTTGGGATCTAATAGCTCAAGACTTACCTGATCGTGGGGTCTTGGTTCCAGAATGTAACCTGTCCCAAGCTGATTATTTTCGTCAGAAACAATCTCAGTATTAAAGTGTATTTATGAAACTAAAAATATATTCTGATGGTGGCGCTCGCGGAAATCCAGGTCCAGCGGCTTTGGGGTATGTGATTTATGATTCGCAAAATAAAATTATTTTTAAAAAAGGTGAGTGTATAGGAAAGAAAACAAATAATGAAGCTGAATATGCAGGTATCATCGCCGCTTTAGAGAAAGCGCTGACTCTCAAGGGGACTGAAATCGAATGTTTTTTGGATAGTGAGTTGGTTGTAAAACAGTTAAGGGGTGAGTACCGTGTGCGTGACGCGAATTTAGCCAAAAAGTACATGAAGGTCTGGATTTTGCAAAATAAATTTAAATCTGTAAAATATCAACACGTCTATCGAGAACGGAATAAGCTTGCCGACAGCCTCGTCAATGAGGCTCTGGACCATAACAGCGAGAGCCCCAAGAGGTAAGGACCATGAATCGTAGGTGTGTCGAGTTTTTCTTGATTATGGGATCGAGCGCCTGTTGTTCCTTGGGCTTCATTGGTTGGCTCATTGCTCCGCCGCCAGTGTCCTGGATCCCAGGTACGATCTCTCTTGCGTCCTTCACCATATTGACCGGGACCATCATTGTCGGTGTGGTTCTCGGCGATTAGCAGACGTTCACATACCTCCCTAATTCTCACGAAGAGGGGGGCTTTTTTTATCAGTGGATAAATTTTTACCGAAGTTTCAAAAAATGTTATAATATAAATGTAAAATCAAAGATAAGCAAACAAAGGATATTTGGTTGTTGTTTCTAGTAATTAAAATAAATACATATGGGTCTATTCTCTTCAGACAAAAGCGCTAATTTTTTAGGTGTGGATATTGGTGGCAGTAGTATTAAATTAGTTGAGCTAACAAACAATAATGGGCGAGCACAATTAGTTACATACGGATACTTGGAAAGGGCTTTATCTGGAACAAAATTAATTGATGAGCCCGAAAAAACAGCCGAACTTATTAAAAGAGTCGTCGAACAAAGTAAGGTTACAAGTAAAAGAGCCATCACAGCCCTCCCTAATTCTGTTGTATTTAGCGCTATTATTTCTTTGCCGGAAATATTAAAAAAAGATTTGACTAATCCCAAAAAACTAACCGAAGCAGTAGAGTGGGAAGCAAAGAAAGTTCTGCCTATGCCTTTAGAAGAAATGGTTCTGGACTGGAAGTTGCTCACCAAGCCGGAGGAATTAATCAAAAAAGATGAACAGGCCGAAAAGTTGCGTAACATTCAGGTACTTTTAACTGCCGCTGCAAAGGAAGTTGTGCAAAAGTATATTCAAGTTTTTAAAAAAGCAAATTTGGAGTTAATAAGCTTGGAGACAGAGGCCTTTGCTTTAGCTCGTTCTATGGTGGGTAAGGATCGTTCCTTGGTGATCTTAGTCGATATAGGCGCTGTTAATTCAGATATTTGTTTAATTGAAAATACCATTCCGATATTAAATCGTAGTGTTGGGGTAGGTGGTATGCAAATTTCTCAAGCGATTGCTCAAACATTAAACATAAAGATTGAACAGGCCGAACAGTTTAAACGTGACTTAGAGGGAAATGTTCAAGAGCTAGGCGTCGGAGACACCTTGCCGGATGTAATTCGCAGACCAATACAAACTATAGTGGATGAAATACAATATTCGATTAATTTCTTTTTAGAGCAACCAGAAAATGCTAATAAACGTGTCGAAAAAATTATAATTTCTGGAGGGACTGCTAATTTGTTTAATCTACCCAAGTATTTTGCTGACCAACTTAATCTCAAAGCTTTTATTGGTAACCCCTGGGCTCGTGTAATTTACCCAGAGGATTTGGATCCCATTTTACAATCAATTGGTCCGCGGTTGGCTACCTCCATTGGGTTAGCCATGCGAGACATAGAATAATATGCCAGTTAACGATATTAGTTTATTGCCCGATGACTTAAGGTCTAAGGAGGCAGAAGCTCGGGCTAAGGCAAGTGCGTTAAAAACGACGCCTAATTTTAAGATGCATGTACCAGAAAATCAAGGCGTGAGTAACGTTTCTCCGGGCATAGCGTCAAGTACAGGTCCTGCAGTTAGTTTTGGTAATGGAGTAAAACCAGATGAAAATAAGGGTGTGTTTAAAGTAATAAAAAAAGTTGAACCGCCCAAGCCCCTGCCACCGCCCCCACCACCGTCTCCACCTATCCCACCAAAGCCTCGACTTAGGCCAGATATGTGGCTTAAATATTTTGATCCAGCAAAAGGATTATTTAAAAAAATAAAGCCAGTTTATTTAAACACAAAAACAACGACTTCAGAATATGTTTGGGTTATAAGTTCAGAATATTGGTATAAAATGCGTGGGTTACTTCTAGTTTTTTTATTAATAGTTTTAAGTTTTTGTTTGGGGTGGTTGGGAATCAAGGCGTACTATACGGGTAGGGTACCTCAATACAATCAGGCTGTTGAAAAAAGAAACTCATTTAATGTAAAGCTGAAAGAATATAACGAGTACTATGACAGCTCTCAAGCACTAATCAATAAAGGTTTAGTCGTTCAGGCAGTGATGGCAGAACGTGTCTCGTGGGCTAAACTTTTTAATCTTCTAGAAAAAAACACATTGTTAAATGCCTCGTATTTGGATTTTCAGATAATTAATGAAGAAATGATTAATTTGACAATTTTGGCTCCTGATTATACGACGCTAGCGCAACAGGTTGAGATATTCGAGAACATTCCTGGAGTTGTCGTGGTGGATGTTGCCGAAGCTAGTGTCGCCATAGACAAACACACCGACGTCAAGGAGGTTACTGGTGTTGTGCGGTTAAATTTAGATTCAGAATTTTGGAACTAATAATATGTTTGAAACAAAAAATCCAATTATTACTACAGCATCAGCGCCAACTCCAGTCATGAAAAACACTCAAGTGCAGGCCGTTACCCAGATAAAAGATGCCGCAGTTATTAAAAAAGAAAACTTTATCGATGGCTATGGACGCCTTTGGGGCTCTGTATTGGTAGTATTATTGTTGGTTGGTGTGGTGGCTTTGCTTTTAGGCTATTATTTTTTTGTGTTTAGATTTGATAATAAAATTGCCAAGCTCGAAAGTTCTTTTTCTAGCCAGCAACAATTGGTAGATGAATTAGAAAAATGGAAAGCCAATATAACAATCCTCGAAGCAGAGAAAGACAAATTCGAAACAATGGTGCCAGCAGAAAAGGATTTATCAAAAGTTTTGATCCGTTTGGAACAGTTAGCCCAAAAGTATAATTTGGTATTTAATTCAATCGAGAACAAAACGAGCGATTTTATGGCGACAACGGATGGTCCTTTTAGGACGCAGGCATACACAGTTGTTCTTAGCGGTGGTGATTATTTTACCATGAAAAAGTTTTTGACTGATATTGAAAGTAGCTTACGGGTTGTGGCTCCGAAATCTTTAATCTACTCTCCAGATGTCAATGTGTTTACCCTAACTTTTGAGATTTATCATCTATAATATGAATGATTTTATTGTTAAGTATAAGTACTCATCGATTTTACTGATTTTTTTGATGGTTATTATTCTGGCGATATTTTTATATCTTAGTTTTTTCTATTTCAAAGTGGATATTAAGGGGTTGAGTGAAGATATTGAAGTTAAGTCTACTGCAACTGATCGTTTGGCTTTAGAACAAATTAGAGCAAATACAGTTGATAATGTTTTATATAAGCAACTAGTGCCTTTTGATTTATCTGAAATAGAGGCAGTAAGCTCAAATGTTTCAGCTAACCCATTTAAAGTCGAAGATCAAAAAGAATAATGAACTCAAGCGAATTGTTCCTGAATTTCCTGGCTCGTCGCGGCATTTTAACAACCAAAAGGCAGGAGGAGGTAGGCAAGATTATTGCTCATCAAAGTGTTAATTTGGTTGAAATACTAGTGCGCGGAGGGTTTGTTAAGAGTGAGGATTTGGCTCGACAAGAGGCAGAATTTTTTAACATAAATTATACTCGATTAAACAAAATCATTCCTGACTGGGTTTTGTCAACACTGCCATTTGAATTAGCCCGCGATTGCGGTGCTATTTGTTTTTATGTGCAAGAGCGTTTTATTAAAATCGCTCTGATTTATCCAGAAAAGGTTGTTTTGGATAAGCTTCGTGCGTGGGCTAAAAAAGAAAATTATGAAGTAAGTTATTCTGTTTGTAATATATTGGATTACGAAAAGTGGCTTAATTCTTATTTATTAAAGCCAGTAAGCCAGATACCAGAATCCGCCAAAGCAAAAAATGAAAATGTCCCAGAGGCAGCTTTAAATTTAGCAAATTTACCCATAGATAAAATTGTTTTATCTATCTTAAAAAATTCTCTAATCGAACAAGCTTCAGAGGTTTTAATTAGTAAGAGAGAAAAAAAGGTCGCTGTGCAATTTCGAAAAGAAGGTCTTTTGCACATAAAAGCGCAACTACCCGAGGCGTTATTTTTTTCGGTGGTTAATTATTTAAAAGGTTTAGCCCATTTACCGCTTAGTTTAAAAAATAATTTTTTGGCTGGAGAATTATCTCTGAATATCGAAGGTCAGGAGAATTTTTTTTCAATCAAATCGCTAGCGGCTGAGGGGGCGGAAATTGTGTCGTTGCGTTGGCTCAGAAACGAGAAAAAAGCAGGTTACGAAGAATTTGGTTTAAATACCTATTTAAAGCAATGTCTGGAACAGGCGTTAGCTATAAATAGAGGGAAAATCGTCTTGTCAGGTGGAGCTGATTCTGGTCTGACAACTTTTATGAGACGTATTGTTGATAATTTGGATGTAGAAAAAAAACATGTGCTAAGTGTGGGGGCAGAAGTCCAGGGTAGGGGGGCTCAAATTTCTCGTATTCAATTAAGACCCGAAATAGGTCTTTCCTATAAAAAGGTTTTACCTGAATTACAGCGTTGGCAATTAGATCATTTGGTAATCGATGAACTCAGCGATCCTCAAAGTGCGGCCTATGTGTTGCAGATTGCATTAACAGGAACACCGGTTTTAACCAGTGTTGGTGGCACAAATGTTAGGGAGAGTTTGCAAAAATTATTAGCCTTAGATTTAGAATTAGAATATTTGCTGGCCGTGTTGAATTTGCTTTTAGCACAACGGTTGGTGCGACGTGTTTGCGCTCGCTGTGCCGAGGTGCAACCTGTGCCAATAGAGTATAATCGTAGAATTAGTAACATCTTGAGTTCTGTCCCGATGCAATACAGGCCTCGTGGATTAGACCTTGAGGTCGGTCAGCTCTACGCGCCCAAAGCAGTCGGTTGTTCTTGGTGTGATCAAACAGGCTATAGTGGTAAGTTGGCTATTCATGAAGGTTTAATGCTAAACGACAAGTTACGTGCAGAGTTAAATTCTTGTCACTCCCAAAATAAACTAGAAAGTATTATTGAAAAGTATTTAGTAATTAACATGCTCCAAGACGGATTAATCAAAGCTTTAAAGGGGCACACCACACTTGATGAGGTGTTTTATAATTGCGGAGAATATAATATAATTTAAATGAGAATTTGTTCGGTTAAGGTTATAAATTGTTGTTTAGTGGGGAGTCTGGGCAGTAATATGTAAAAATGTACTTATAATTTATTCGTAAATTTATGAAAACTAAAAATGGGTTTACTCTAATCGAATTGATGATCGTTTTTGCCGTCATTTTAATCCTCTGTGTTATAGCGGCGATTTCTTTGGGCAATTTACATGAAAAGGATCGTGACGCTAAGCGTATCCAAAATATGAATGAGGATTTACGCATCGCCATGCAAATGATACTCAATAAATATGATAGCTATGCTAAAAATTTGGGTTGTGAAGAGGGTGATGTCGTTAATCAATGCGAAGGAGGGCGGCTACAAGAATTTCTACCCTTAATAAAAGAAGTTAAGGATCCTGTCTCTGGTGTTAGTTGCTTACAAGATTGTTCCAAGCCATGTAATTATGCTTGGAAAAAATTAACTGATGATGATTATGGTGTTTTGTTTTATTTGGAAAATGGAATTGCTAATTTTGCTGATCCTGGTTGTTATTTGTATGGTCCTGGTGGAGCTGAACCATATATACAATAAGCTGTAAAATAAAAAATATATGAGAGAAAAAAAAGGTTTTTCATTAATAGAAATATTAATCGTAGTCGGTATCATCGGTGTGCTATTGGTGTTTTGGGGGGTGACGTTAAATTCTAAACAAAAGGAGACAAGAGATCTCACTAGAATCCGCGATATGCAAATAGTGCGTGATGGTTTGCAAGTAGTTAAAAATGAAGCTGGTGGTTACGATAGAAGTTATTGCGAGCCGGGCGATGTAAGTGCTTGCGCTTTAGTTGAAACTTCGCAACTCCCACGTTATGTAACTGGTTTGGCCTCTTTAAATGATCCTTCTGGTGCAACTGTTTCCTGCGCGGATTTAAATGTCTGTAAAAGTCAAAAATGTAATTATGCTTTTACGGGCATAGGTGCAGATGATTACGAGGTGTTATTCCATTTGGAGAAGGGGACAGGCACATTTACTGAACCAGGTTGCTATGCTGCGAATCCTTATGGAATAAATAAGCGGAATTAATTTATGCGCTTGTTTCGTCGCAGTTTAATAATATCCTTAGTAAGTTTTTTTATGTGTTTGAGCGCGTCCGCGACCGAGACCAATGTTGCGGTTGTTTTTAATGCAAAAACACTCGAACGAGGTTATACTGTTTGTAGTAACGACAAAGAGTTGTGTGTCCCTGTGGCCCCAAAGCAGTTTAGTAAGAAATTAACCGTTAACATTAAATCAGACATCCCCACAGCTTTATTGCCGGCTGATATGGTCGCTAAAAGTCAAATCTATTTGCTAGATATCAAGACTATTGAATCGGGGATGCTTCATAAGCCAGTTAGGCTTGTATTCAATTTGGCTGATTTGAGTGAGCAGTCCGAAATTTATTTTTACGATTCGTATAAGGGCCAGTGGCGTGCCCTTAAATCAAGCATTAATAACGAACGCAATCGAATTACAGCGGATATTTATTTCCCTTATGTGCAATTGGCGGTTTTGTCACCAAAAGAAAAAATTGTCGATGAAAATAACTTGACGGCTGAGTCTGCTTTAGTCATAGATAAAATGACGGGGGCAGTCCTTTTTAATAAAAATGCTAACGAGGTGAGACCCATCGCTAGTCTTACGAAACTTTTAACCGTACTAACATTTCTAGATTTGAATCCGGGATGGGAGAAAACAATTAAAATGGAGAAATCTGATTTTGTTGGTGGAGCTTCTTTGTGGGTTAAAGAGGGAGATGTTCTTTCTGTTAAAGATTTGTTTTACTCAACTCTCGTTGGTTCAAAAAATAACGCCGCTGTTGCCCTTGCGCGCTCTACTGGTTTGTCGGTTTCGGAATTTGTTGCTAGAATGAACCAAAAAGCCGTTAATTTGGGTTTGCATAAAACCTATGTGGTTGAGCCAACTGGCCTAGATGAGCGTAATGTTTCTACTGCGGAGGAGGTAGCTGTTGTGGCGCGTGCTGTATTTAAAAATATGGATGTAGTTAAGGCTAGTACTACTAAGTGGTACGAGGTTAAGCCGAAAAATAATCCGCTTTCATACTGGGTAAAAAATACGAGTATGAAGGTTTTAGAAAGAGATTTATACGTTACAGGAAGTAAAACAGGGTGGACAGATGAAGCAGGCTATTGCTTAGTAACGCAGGCCAAGAAAGATAACCATGAAATTTTAGCCCTAGTCATGGGCGCTGCTGTTACCAAAAACTACGAAGAGGTGTATAGTTTATTGAAAAAAAATTTATAATTAATTACATAAGCAAGAGCTTAACTGGCTCTTTTTATTTTCATTATGTCGGATGTTCAAAAACGTATTCAAGAAATGCACAACGAAATTCAGGTAGCTTTAAAAAAGAAGAAGGATTTGATGCAAGCCATCAAGGATGCCTATAATCAACGAAAAGAATATTTAGATTTATTAGAAGAAGCTAACAAAATTCGCGCCCGTAAAAAAGAAATAGAAAATAGTTTGCGCCAGGAATATGCCTCTGAGTTTAATGATTTGGAAGATGTGAAATTGGATGTAAAGGAAATGCGGACTGTTTTGTCGGATCTCATGTGGAATGAACTCATGAAAAATAATAGTATCGAAGTTGTTGATGAATACGAGAATCACTATGTGCCTCAAGTGATGGTCACATTGAAAAAAGACAAATAAACATTTGTGATGATAAAAGGGAATAAGACAAAAAAGAGAGTTGTTGTTGGAATGTCCGGTGGTGTGGACTCGGCTGTCTCCGCAGCATTACTTAAAGAACACGGCTATGACGTCGTGGGCGTGTTTATGCATTTTTGGCAAGAAAAAAAGACTAGTAAAATTCGTGAGAATCTTTGCTGTTCCTTGGGTGCGCAAGAAGATGCGCGCCGAGTTTGCCAAAAATTAGATATTCCTTTCTATACCATGAACATGGATTTGCCCTTTAAAAAAAATATTGTTGATACGTTTATTGAAGGGTACAAAAAGGGACAAACGCCAAACCCCTGTGTTGTATGTAATCGCGAAATTAAATTTGGCGAATTTATTAAGAGAGCCGAGAAACTTGGCGCTCAGTTTGTGGCAACAGGACATTATGCTAGGATTCGGAAGGATAAATTTGGAGTTTTTCATCTCTTAAAGGGAAGGGATTTGTCAAAAGATCAAACATACTTCCTGCATCAGCTAAATCAAAAGCAGTTATCGAAAATAATTTTTCCGATTGGGGATTTAACTAAGCCCCAGGTTCGAATATTAGCTGAGAAATATGGTTTGAGCGTAGCTCATAAAAAGGAGTCACAAGAAGTTTGTTTTATACCCGATGGAGATTTAGCTGGCTTTTTGAGGCGGTATAATGATTATAAAGCTGGACATATTCAAGATTTTTCGACAAAAAAGATTTTAGGCCAGCACCAGGGATTGTCTTCTTATACCTTGGGGCAAAGAAAGGGAATTGGTTTGGGTGGCGGGCCGTGGTATGTGGTTAAGCTTGATACGAAGAAAAATATTTTATGGGTAAGTACTAGTGAAAAAGATTTACAATCAAATATTGTGAAAATAAAAAGTGGCCATTGGATTAAGACACCAGAAAAATTTCCATTAAAATGTAAGGGCCAGATTAGATATCGATCCGAAGCCGCAAATTGTGTAGTTGAAAAAGTTGGAAATAGCTATCAAATTAAATTTGTAAAGCCACAACGAGCCATTACTCCAGGGCAATATGCAGTTTTCTGGAAAGGGCAAGCGTGTCTGGGCGGAGGGGAAATACAATAGACTTGTCTTATACCATTTGCTACACTTTAGTTGATGAAATATTTAAAAACATATGTCTAAAAAATGTCTAGCTTGTGGCGCTCCTTTGGATGGTATCTTTGCTAAGGTAGCAGCACTAGCCGGTGTTAAACCATCAGAAAAAAATCCTGATTATTGTAATAAATGTGAACATCAAATTCCTAAGTCTGCTGCACCAGAGCCACCAAAACCAGCCGAGCCTAAAGATATTTATGAATCTGCTAACGAGGTTAAACAAGAACCAGTAGCTACACCTGTGGGGGGGGGGGCGGCGGGGCGCCCGGGGGCGGGGGCCCCCGGCAGGCA
>CAZMEQ010000003.1:44881-82662 GCA_964565345.1 uncultured Gammaproteobacteria bacterium
CTACACCTTTTCCCACACCCGCACCATAGCCACCTAAGCCGGCTGAACCAGAAATAAAATTGAATACCGAGGATCCTGTGGACATGTTTGCCGCTACAGATAAAAAAGAATAAAAACAAATCGTCCCTCTTCGCCAAGGCTACGGGGGGCGATTTATTTTTTGCTTAAATTTTGTTAAGATAACTGCGAACCTACAATATATGGCCGAATTAACGCCCATGCTTAAGCAATATAAGGAGATAAAAGAAAAGCACCAGAATGAGCTGTTGCTTTTTCGTTTAGGTGATTTTTATGAGTTATTTGGGGCTGATGCCAAGGAGGCTTCCAGAATATTAAATATCGTTTTGACCGCTAGACATAAGGGGACCGATCATGAAACTCCCATGTGCGGAATTCCATATCATGCTTTAAATAATTATTTAAGTAAGTTAATAAAGGCTGGTAAAAGAGTTGCTATTTGTGAACAATTAAGTGATCCTTCGCTCCCGGGCATAGTAAAGAGGGAAGTTATTCGCGTAATTACTCCGGGAACAACTTTAGAAGAATCAGGACTAGCAGAAAAAAATAATAATTACATAGTTGCTTTGTCATTAAGCAAGAATATTTGGGGGTTAGCAGTTTCGGATTTAACCACGGGCGAGTTTAAGGTTTTGGAAACAGGGGATGAAGATCTTTTAAGAAATGAATTATTCCGCTTGGCACCAGCTGAAACAATCGCGCATAAAAGTTTGATAGAAGATATTAAATTTAAAAAAATTTTTGATGGTTTAAGAAATTTGAATGCTTATGCGCTTTCGGCTTTTGATGAGCCGTATGGCATATTGACTAGTCATTTTAAACAAAAGAATTTACAAAGTTTTGGGATTGAAAATTTAAAAATTGGGATTGAAGCTGCTGGCTTGCTTTTAGGTTACTTAATTGATACTCAAAAAACAAAACTAGAACATATTTCCAAGATTACCCTTTACAATACCTCAGCCCACATGACCTTGGATGAAGCTACTATAAAAAACTTAGAACTTTTTGCCACCACAAATAACGAGTACCAGGGCAGTTTATTGTCAATTTTAGATAGGACCTTAACTAATATGGGCGGACGCATGTTAAGGCGCTGGCTCTTAACTCCGCTTATTAAAAAAAGTGAGATTATAGAAAGACAAGAAGCAATTAAAGACTTTGTTCGCCTGCCTAACCGCGCCAATGATATTCGAGAGCAGATAAAGGATATTGCTGATTTAGAGCGCTTGTTGGGACGAATTGGTTGTAATAAAGCCTTCCCACGGGATTTGTGTGCCTTAAAGGTCAGTTTAAATAAAGTCCCGGTCATTAAAGAACTGCTGGTTGATTCTCAAGTAGGAAAATTAAAAGAGCTTGGTGTTCAGCTCGGGGATCATCATGTTTTAGTTGGATATTTAGATTCAGTTATCATGGACGAACCCTCCGCACTTTTATCTGAGGGAGGGATTATCAAAGATGGTTATAATGAACAATTAGATGAATTACGTCAGATAGCGCGCGGCGGGAAGGATTGGCTCTTAGCGTATCAGGCCAAAGAAATCGAACGAACAAAGATTAATACCCTCAAGGTGCGGTTTAATAAAATTTTTGGTTATTACATTGAGGTTACCAATTCGAATCTTAGCCAGGTGCCAGCAGACTACACGCGCAAGCAGACATTAGTTAACGGTGAACGATTCACTACACCAGAATTAAAGGAATATGAGGAAAAGATTTTAAGTTCTGAAGAAAGAATTATTAAATTAGAGCAACAAATATTTTTAGAAGCAGTAGAAACGGTTACTCGTTCATTTGCCGAGATTCAAAAAGCGGCTGAAGCTTTATCTCAACTGGACGTGTTATTAAGTTTTGCTGAGAATGCAAGTTTAAATGGCTATGTCTGTCCTATTATTAATGAAGAGGGAATAATTGATATTAAAAATGGTCGCCATCCAGTTATCGAACGTTTTATTTCAGATCCTTATGTGCCAAATGATTTGGAAATGAATCACATTAAAAATGAATTCATTCTTTTAACTGGACCAAACATGAGTGGCAAGTCCAGTTTTTTGCGTCAAACAGCTTTAATTTCACTGATGATGCAAATGGGTTCCTTTGTTCCAGCCGAGAGTGCTGATTTATGTGTAGTTGATAGAATTTTTACGCGAGTTGGCGCCTCCGATAATTTAACGCATGGAGTTTCGACTTTTATGGTCGAGATGCAAGAAGCCGCTAACATTTTAAATAATGCGACACACGATTCACTCATTATTTTGGATGAGTTGGGGCGAGGGACATCAACTTCCGATGGTTTGAGTATTGCTTGGTCCATTATAGAATATATTCATAATCATTTAGGCGCCAAGACATTATTTGCTACTCATTATCATGAGTTGACCGAAATTATTGCTAAATTGGAACGAACCGAAAATTATTGTGTAGCTGTCAGTGAAAAAGAGGGGAAGGTTGTTTTTCTTCACAAAATATTAAAAGGGGCGAGTTCTGAAAGCTATGGAATAGAGGTGGCACGATTGGCTGGATTACCGGATGAATTAATTGCTCGGGCGCGTGAAATATTACAAAGTTTAGATAAGAAGATTGAAATAAAAGGTGTTTCGAAATCGGTCCAAAGTAGTTTGCCACTCCCTATGACATCAAAAGAAAAGGCTGTGGTTAAAAATATTGGGGAATTGAACATAGATGCGTTGACTCCCTTGGAAGCCTTGCAGAAGATGGCTGAACTAAAAGATAAGCTCAAAAACTAACTTTTTAGACTTGCCGATTTTTGCTAATTTTAGCAAAAATCGGTATTTTATTATCCCTTAATATTGACATGCTAAGGACTATGTGCTATTATATTAGCATCAAGCTAGGGCTGGTCTGTCATCAACAACGCGACGCTTACACGAAGAAGTGAGCGCGATCCGACAACCAGTCCTGGCCCAGAATGAATTCCGCGCCTGCAAGGCACCCTGAACCCGGCGTCACGCCGTTCAAGGTACGCAGGGCCTGACCTACAGGCGCGGTTCACATAAGGTGCGTTCATAGTTAGGACACCTACCTGGAAGGTTCCAGGCAAGGCTCCCAGCGGCGCACCACAACACACCCGGTCGGTTGAGACCCGAATCCTCGCGCCAACATCGCGCAGGGGCTCCCGACCGGGTAAGGTCAACAATCCGCGCCCGGTCTGGGCACTCTCGCTGGCCACTCGCCCCCTTCAAGGGAAACGAGCACTGTCCGCGGGCGCGGTTCATACGGGGTCCCAGGAGCTGCACGCAGCACCTGGGACCTTTTCGTTATGTCTAATAGTATGCTAAAGTATCAGAAGTTAATTTCGTTACTAATTACTGGTTATTCGTTACTTTTATGAATAAAATAAAACTTCTCCCCCCAGAACTAATCAATCAAATAGCTGCCGGCGAAGTTGTCGAACGACCGGCATCTGTGGTTAAAGAATTAGTGGAAAATTCTATTGATGCGGGCGCCACGAACATTATTGTTGATATCGAGAACGGGGGGCTTAATTTAATCCGGATTATTGATAATGGTTGTGGTATGTCACGCGAAGATGCTTTAAAGAGTGTCTTGCAACATGCTACTAGTAAAATTAGTACCCAAGAAGATCTTTTTAACATTCAATCATTAGGCTTTCGTGGTGAAGCTTTAGCGAGTATTGCTGCGGTTAGTGAATTTTCCTTAATCACTAAGGACGAAGAATCCTTAGCAGGCACGCAACTAGAAATTGTTAATGATTCCCAAAATGTTAATGATATCGGTTGTGGTCGTGGCACAACAATTAGTGCTAAAAATCTTTTTTATAATATTCCAGCCCGACGCAAATACTTAAAAACAACAGTAACTGAGTTCGGCCACATAGTAGATTTGTTTTTGAATTATTGCCTGGCTTACCCCAGGTTGAATTGGAAATTAGTTCATCATGGAAAACCGGTTTATCAATTCCAAGCCAGTAGTCCGGAGCAACGTATTAGCGATGTTTTAGGGCGTGAGATTTCGGACAACCTCTTACCAATAAATATCCGACTAAATGATATTCAGATAACTGGTTTTATCGGTAAACCTCAAATTGCTCGTAATAATCGTAAAATTCAGTACCTTTTTATTAATAATAGACCGGTCAACGAGTTTATTGTAGCCAAGCAAGTAAAAGATGCTTTTGGTTCACTAATTCCACGGGATCTTTATCCTGTTTATATTCTAAATTTGGCTATCGATAATGATCGTGTGGATGTTAATGTCCATCCGCGTAAGTTGGAAGTGCGCTTTTCGGAGCCACAAGTAATTTATCGCACTATTTATCAAGCAGTTTCACGAACTTTGGACGAAATGGATTTGGCAAAGACTGTCCAGATAGAATCGATCAAAAGAATTATTCCGGTGCAATCTGTTTCAAGCCCAGTTAAAAACAGCTTTAGTTTTACTCCACCTAGCAATTATAGAACGCCAAGCGTCACGAATTTCAGCCAAAGGTTCGAAACACGAGCCGAGTTATCTCTTCCCAAACAAGAGGTTTCGACTATATCTGGCAATGTTCAGACTGTACGAAAAATAATTGGTCAAATTCAAAATTCGTATATAGTCGTGGAAACAGTTGATGGTATGAGAATTTATGATCAGCATGCTACTTCTGAGCGCATACAATACGAAAGAATAAAAAAACAATGGGAGATAGGCAAACTCGCCAGTCAAAAAATGATGATCCCCCAAATGATTGAATTAACTGTTACAGAAGCACAAGTTTTAAACAATAATAATGAGCTTTTAAGTCGCCTCGGGTTTGAATTAACTTCATTTAGTGGACAAAGCTATGCATTGTCATCTGTCCCTCAGTTCATTGTTGGGCAAGACATGAAAAAGATTGTTTTAGAAGTCCTTTCTGATTTAGATGAAAATTACATGGGGGATGATTTAACTCCGCCGGCTATGGATAGAGTTTTCAAAATGATGTCCTGTCGTAGCGCTATCAAGTTTGGTGATCCACTGTCTTTTTCTGGTATGGAGGCTTTAATAGATGATTTAGAAAAGTTGGACAGTCAGTACACCTGTGTCCATGGTCGTCCTTGCGTTTTTAGCCTTACTTTTGAAGAATTAGAGAAAATATTTAAAAGAAGAAATTAATGATTTTAGGCCAGTATTTGACAAAAATTCATAATTTGGCTAAAATTACAAACGGAATTATTTACAATTGAATGCACGGTTGAATTACCTTATTTTTCAACAAATTTAGTAATAATACCGTATTTATGTCGACTGAGGATTCTATGTTGACATATTTTAAAAATACTATATAATTAAGTTACTTTTTTCATGAGTAAACAAGATGTTATCGAGTTAAAGGGGAAGGTCGAAGAGTTGCTTCCAAACACTGCTTTCAGAGTCAGTCTAGAAAATGGGCACGAAATTACCGCTCATTTGTCTGGAAAAATGCGAATGAACAAAATTCGTATTTTGGCTGGTGATTCAGTAAAGGTAGAATTAACTCCGTACGATTTAACCCGCGGTCGCATCGTCTATCGTTTCTAAGATAAAAGAATCTAAAAATTGCTTGGTTAATAACAAAGCAAGCTAATATTAAATATGAAAGTTCGGGCTTCAGTCAAAAAAATTTGTAAAGATTGTAAAATCGTTCGCAGAAAACGTATTGTTCATGTTATCTGCAAAAACCCTAAACATAAACAACGACAAGGATAATTTTTATGCCAAGAATAGCTGGAATTAATATCCCAAATGAAAAAAGAATAGTTATTGCTTTAACTTACATCTATGGTATTGGACCAACCACTGCCGGAAAAGTTTTAAAAACCTTAAAAATTAATCCCGATACCCGCGCGAAGGATTTACCAGAAGATCAAGTTAATATTTTGCGTGCCATGATTGAAAAGGATTTTAAGGTCGAAGGTAACTTAAAAAGAGAGGTTTTATCAAATATTAAACGGTTAAAAGAGATTAAGGCCTATCGTGGTGTCCGTCATTATCGTGGATTACCTTGCCGTGGACAAAAAACTAAAACCAATAGTCGCACTGTACGTGGTAATGTTCGTAAGACTTTGGGTAGCGGAAGAACTAAAGCTCAAAAGACATAATATTCAGTAAATAAATATGACAGACGTTGTTAACAATCCAATTACAGAAGCTCCAGCAACTGAGGCAAAGGAAACAGCTTCAAAGAAAAAGGTAGTTAAAGGCCGCAAAAAAAAGACAATCAAGATGATAACTCTTGGGAATGCTTTTATTAAAGCCACTTATAATAACACTATTGTCACTTTAACTGATCAAACTGGTAATGTCCTTTCTTGGTCAAGCGCTGGTATGAACGGTTTTAAGGGTGCAAAAAAAGCCACCCCATATGCCGCTAGTATTATTGTGCGTGATGCTGTTGAAAAGTCTAAGGTCTATGGCCTTAAGGATGTTAACGTTTTTGTTACAGGTGTTGGCATGGGACGTGAATCAGCTGTGAGAGCTTTAAATGCTAACGGATTGAATGTCTTGGCTATTAAAGATACAACCCCAATCCCACACAATGGTTGCCGCCGCAAGAAAGCCCGCCGAGTATAATATATAATAACTTTTTTATAGTATGGGAAGATCTCTAGATGCAAAATGTAAACAATGTCGTCGTGAAGGCGTAAAACTCTTTTTAAAGGGTGAGCGTTGTAATTCATCAAAATGCGCTTTAAATAAAAGAAATTATGTCCCCGGATTGCATGGTCCGAAGTTGGGGCGTGGTGGAAGACTTTCTGGCTATGGTTTGCAGCTTCGAGAGAAACAAAATGCTAGAAAAACATACCGCATTTTAGAAAGTCAATTTAGAGGTTATTTTGATAAAGTTATTAAAAGACCTGGTGATACTGGAGAAAATTTATTTAAATTATTAGAAATGCGATTAGATAATGTTGTTTATCGTGCTGGGCTCGCCCCAAGCCGAGACGCTGCTCGTCAATTAGTAAATCATGGACACATTAGCGTTAATGGTCGAAAGGTGAGTATTCCCTCATATCAAGTAAAGGTTAAAGACAAAATAACAATCAAAGAAACAAGTACTGGTAAAAAGATTTTCGCTGATTTATCGGAAAAATTAAATACTCGAGAAACTGTTGACTGGTTGGTGGTTGATCCTAAGCTTTGTTCAGCTACAGTTATTGATCAACCAAATCTAGAAAAGAATAAGCCAGGGTTTGAGTTAAAGATGATCGTTGAATATTATTCAAGATAATATTAATAAAACTGTCGCTGGACTTCCATGGTCCGAAGACAGTATAAATAATAAAAACTATGGAAAAATTATTATTGCCCTCAAAGATTTCTTTTGAAAAGGGAGATGAACCCAATGTCGCTACCTTTACAGTCGAACCTTGTTATTTCGGCTATGGTACAACCATTGGTAATGCCTTAAGACGTGTTCTTTTATCATCTTTGCCAGGAGCTGCTGTTACTGCAGTAAAAATTGCTGGTGTAGATCAGGAATTTTCGGCGATTGAAAGCGTTAAAGAAGATGCCTTGACTATTTGTTTGAATCTAAAGGATTTACGAATTAAGGTTTATAGTGATGAACCAGTAAAACTACACTTAAAGGCAAAAGGCAAAAAGACTGTAACGGCTGCTGAGTTTGATAAAAATAGTGATGTAGAAATTATTAATAGCGATCTAGAAATAGCCACATTGACTAGCGATAAAGCTACGTTGGAATTGGAGGTAACCGTTCAACAGGGGCGTGGCTATGTCCCAACAGAAGAACGCTCAGGAGAGGATTTGGAAATCGGAAATATCATGGTAGATGCTATATTTAGCCCAGTCCGTAAGGTCGGTTATAAGGTTGTTCCAACTCGTGTGGGAGATATTACCAACTATGATAAACTCATTATGGATATTGAAACTGATGGAACTATTTCTCCTCAAGAAGCAGTTAGCCAAGCCGCAAAAACATTAATTGAACATTTTTCTTTGTTAACAGAACAAGAAACTGAGAAGGATGCTTAAGTAAATTTATGAGACACCAAAATAAGACGGGAAAATTAAGTTTGAAAAGTGCCCCACGTAAGGCTTTATTGCGAAGTTTGGCTACGAATTTAGTTTTACGCGGAAAAATAAAGACCACCCTAGTAAGAGCCAAAACAGTGCGTTCAAAAGTAGAGAAATATGTCACTGTTAGCAAAAAAGGTGATTTGGCTTCGCGTCGTCAATTACTGAGATATTTCTATGGCGAAAAAGCTGTAAATAAACTTTTAGTAGAACTGGGCCCTAAATATAAGACACGCCCTGGTGGATATACGAGAATTATAAAATTAGAAAAGCGTTCTGGTGACAATGCACCACAAGCAATAATTGAATTTGTATAATATGATACGAGAAATTGTAAAAATTGATGCAGAAGGACAAACTGTTGGGCGCTTAGCTTCACAGATAGCTATCTTATTGCGCGGAAAGAACAAGGTTGATTATCAACCTCACGTTGATTCCGGGGCTGTTGTGGAGGTTAAGAATTACGCAAAAGTTAAGTTTACGGGAAAGAAAATGACCGAAAAAATTTATTATCACCACTCAAAGTTCATTGGAGGAATGCAAGAGTCAACTCCTAAAAAGAAACTAATTAAAGATCCATCCTTCCTTTTGCGCAATGCAGTTTTACATATGCTTCCGGATAATAAGATGCGTGATAAAATGATTAAAAGATTAAAATTTGTTGACTAAATATGGCAGAAGATAAGAAACAACCAATCACTGCTGATGTTGATGACGAACAAACAAGCAGTAAGAAAAAGCAAGAATATCTCTACGCAGTAGGTCGCCGTAAGTCTGCGGTAGCTCAGGTTCGTGTCTATAAAAAAGGCGATGGTAAATTTACAGTCAACGAACGTGAGGTTAATATGTATTTTCCAAGCGCTGAACTCCAAGATAAAATAAAATCACCATTGGAATTGGCTGGACAAAATGATAAGTTAACAATAACAGTTAAAGTTAAGGGCGGAGGTTTGGCTGGACAGGCAGAAGCTGTCAGACATGGCATTTCTCGCGCTTTGCTTCTGTTGAATCCAAATTTTAGAAAACCATTAAAGAAAGCAGGATTCTTAACTCGAGACGCACGGGTCAAAGAAAGAAAGAAACCAGGCTTAAAAGGCGCTCGCAAGGCCCCACAATGGACAAAACGTTAATCTATACAAAAAATCTGCTAAGGCAGATTTTTTGGTTGTAAAATAGTACTGTTTTGGATATACTCTTATTATCTATGGAAAGCGTTTCGGTCACAAAAAACTCTTCATATTTAACACTTTCTTATGTGGTACAAAAAGTGCTATCTTTTATTTATTTTGTTTTTGTGGCTAGGACGCTGGGAGTAGAAGATTTGGGTAAATATACCTTTGCACTGTCTTTTACGACCCTTTTTGCAGTTTTAGTCGACTGGGGTTTAACTCAGGTATTAATTACCGAGACAGCCAAATCAACCGAAAAACGAGAAAAATATTTAGGTTCTATTTTAATTACAAAATTATTATTTTCGGTTGTAGTTTACTTGCTGGTGGTGCTAGTTATTAGAATGATGAATTATCCAGAGATCACACAACAGCTGGTTTATCTTTCTGGAATAATGATGGTTATTGACCAAATAACGGCTACTTTCTGGGGTGTGTTTAGGGGGTACAGAAATCTTAAATATGAATCAATTAGTGTTGTTATTAATCAGGTACTCATATTGCTTAGCGGCTTTACAATAATATTTTTTAAATTACCTCTAATATACTTTTTCTTGCCGTATTTACTGGGTAGCACTTTTAGTTTATTTTTTTCTGCTTACAGTTGCAAAAGAGCTCTGAAAATTAAGATATTTAGTAATTTTTCTGTTGAGAATGCTAAAACTGTATTTAAAATTGCGTTGCCGTTTGCTCTAATAGCGATATTTAGTCGAGTGTATGGTTATTTGGATACAGTAATGCTTTCAAAAATGGTTGGCGATAAAGCCGTCGGTTGGTATAGTGTGGCTATGAAAATCCCGTTCGCTTTTCAATTCATTCCAGCGGCAATAGCGGCAGCCATATTCCCGGCGTTCAGCTATCAGTTTGTACATGACAAAAAACAGTTGGCGCGCACCTATGATCGCGTTGTCAGATTTTTGACAATTATTGTGCTTCCTATCGCGGTGGGCATCGGGGTGCTAGCACGTCCCATTGTATTAATGTTTTATGGTGAGGAATATTTGCCGGCAGTGTTGTCTTTACAAATCTTAATGGGTAGTTTGTTCTTTGTGTTTATCAACTTTCCGCTTGGTTCGTTGTTGAATGGTTGTGAAAAGCAGAAAACAAATACCAAGCTAGTAGGCATAACAATGTTGTTAAATATATTATTAAACTTATTATTAATCCCCAAGTTTAGTTTTATTGGTTCAAGTATTGCCTTTTTAATATGTCAGATTTTCTTGTTTGCAATTAGTTTGCGTGTGGCTCAAAAGATCAGTCGTTATAACTTGTTTTCAGCGTTAAGCGTTTTGTTGAAGTCAGTTATAAGCGCGGGTTTGATGGGTCTTGTTGTTTATTTTTTAGTTCCATACTTGTCATTGATTTATGTTATTTTTGTAGGCGCTTTAGTTTATGGAGGTTCCTTAATTGCTGTTCGGGGCGTCAGGATGGAAGATTATCGTGAGTTGCGGGCTTCGCTAACAAAGCAAAAATAATATGGAGATGATTTGGCCAAAATTACAAGACTCAGTTTTAGCAGTTACTTCGACTAAGGCTGAAGGTGATTTGTCCTTTAAGTGGGGTACCAACGGGACTAAGGTTATTCAAAATAGAAAACATTTTTTTAATGAGCTAAAGGTTTCTCTCGATAATTTGGTTGCCTGCGACCAGCCTCATGGCAACAACATTTTAACAGTCGATAAAGAGAGTTTGGGGAGAGGTGCTTATGCTAAAGATTGGCTTTTAGGTTTTGATGGTTTTGTAACAAAAGAAAATGAAGTTATTTTGGGGATTGAAACTGCTGATTGTGTACCAATTTTCATGTTTGATCCTATAAGTCGGGTTGTTGGACTGGCGCATGCTGGGTGGAGGGGAGTGATTTCTAATATTTCTCAAAATTTGGTTACAGCGGCTATGAAATTGGGTTGTTCAAAGGAAAACATTTTAATTCTCATAGGTCCGCACATAAAAAGCTGTTGTTTTGAAGTTCAGTCTGATTTGATAGAAATATTTTCTGCGCAATATTCAAACGCATTAAAAATAAAACAGGGGAATACGTTTATTGATTTGTCGGCAGTTGTAATGGAGCAATTATCAAATTTGGGGATCCCTGAAAAGAATGTTATAGTTTCGACTGATTGTACTTGCTGCCAACCAAATAAGTATTATTCATTTCGAAGAGACAAAAAGGATTGCGAGGGGTCAATGCTTTCTATTATTAAGTTGTTATGAAAAAAACGCTTTTAGTTACCCTTGATTTTCCGCCCATGACTGGTGGGGTGGCTAATTATTGGTCTAATTTATGTAGGAATTTGCCTGCTGACGAAATTGTTGTCTTGGCGCCGGAATGTGCTAATTCGATTGATTTTGATGTAAGCCAGGATTATTTGATTTACCGTAAAAACTTAATTAGTAAAAATAGGTGGTTTTGGCCAAAATGGTGGCCTTTATTTTGGGAAACGCGACGTATTATAAAGACGGAGCAAATTCAATTTTTGATTGTTGCGCATATTCTACCAACAGGGTTAGTGGCAGTATTGCTTAAAAAGTTATTTAATGCTACATACGGAGTGTCTGTACATGGCTTAGATATTTCTTTAACACAAAAAAGTGACAGAAAAAAACGAGCAACTAAGTATATTTTGAAAAATGCAGATTGGATTATGGTTAACAGTAATTATACGGCCAATTTGGTTCAGCAATATTATCCGTCATTAAATAAAAAGATCAAAATTGTTTTTCCATGTCCCAATATAGAAAAAACTAAAATACCAGAAGTAATAAAAAATAATCTAATATCAAAAAATAATCTTAAGGGGAAGCAAATACTTTTGACCGTCGGTCGCTTAATAGAACGCAAAGGACAAGACATGGTTATAAAAGCTGTAGCACAGCTCAAGAAAGATTTTCCGCAACTTGTCTATTTGATTGTTGGACGTGGACCCGATAAAGAACGCTTGGAAAAAATAGTCGATGAATATAAATTACGAGAGAGCGTTATTATTTTTGAAAAAGTAGCTGATTATGAATTGCCGGCTTTTTATGATTTAGCCGATATCTTTATTATGCCTTGTCGTGAACTTGCAGATGGGGACATTGAAGGATTTGGAATAGTTTTTTTGGAAGCAGGCAATTATAAAAAGCCGGTTATAGCCGGGCGCAGTGGTGGGGCAGTTGAAGCAGTCCTTGAAAATGTAACTGGGCTATTAGTAGACCCTACCAATGAAAAAGAATTAATTGATTCAATTACTGAATTACTTAGAAACCCGGAAAAAAGAAGAATTTTAGGGGAGGCTGGTTACAGGCGGGTCCAGGAGCAGTTTAATTGGGGTGAGCAGGCGAAGAAAATTGTTGAGCTTTACTGATAATTTGTCTAAATTTAGGCAATAATTAGCTAAGTGGAATGTCGCTCTTGACCTAAGCGAAACTTTTTGTTATAATTACAACATCGATCCGTAGACAGTGGGTCTCCGCCTTTGGCGGATATAAAATCCTACCGAGGAATAAAGAATGCTTTTAGTAATCTTATTCGTCTGCGGAAACGCAGATTTTTTTAATAACGTCATTCTTCGACAAGCCTGTCTAACGGCAGGCAGTCTCAGAATGACAGTATGATAAATATTTAAATAATATGCCAAAAACTAAGGAACAGAAGCAAGCGGCAATAAAAACCTTAAGCGCGAAGATGTCTGGCGCTAAGTCAGCAATTATCTTTAAGCACGAAGGGTTGCAAGCTGCAGCGACACAAGAGGTCCGCGAAAAGTGTCGTGCTCAAAATGTTGAGGTTTTTGCAACTAAGAAAACTTTGTTAAAACGTGCTTTAGAAGAGCAAGGAGTCACTGATGCTAACATTAAAAGTTTAGAAGGTGGAATTGCTGTTGCTATTAGTCGTGATGATGAAGTTGTGGCTGCAAAGACTTTAAAAGAACTTTCAAAGAAGTATGAGGCTTTGGAGTTCCGCGCTGGTTTTCTAGAGGGTAGGATTTTAACTTTAGAAGAGGTTAAACAACTTGCCGATATCCCATCCAAGGCTGAATTATTGGCCAAAATGTTGGGTTCATTGAAGGCTCCTATTTCTGGGTTCGTCAATGTTTTACAAGGGAATTTACGCGGTTTAGTGTGTGTTTTAAATGCAATTAAAGATAATAAATAAATTAGTGAATCGAGACTAGTAATTCGTTGTTAATGTGACTACTCGTTACTGGTTACTCGTTACTATGCATTAATATGTCAGAAGAAAAAACAGTCGTAGAAGTTCCAGCTAAATTTAAAAATTTAGTTGAGGAAATTGAAAAAATGTCAGTCGTTGACTTGGCAGAATTAGTAAAAATCTTAGAAGAAAAATTTGGTGTTAGCGCTGCTGCTCCTGTGGCTATGATGGCCGCTGCTCCAGCTGCTGCAGCTGCTGAAGAAAAGACTGAGTTTAACGTTGAACTAGCTTCTGCTGGGGAAAACAAGATTGCAGTTATCAAGGTAGTAAAAGAATTATCAGGTTTGGGCTTAAAAGAAGCTAAGGATTTAGTTGACGGAGCCCCAAAGATGATTAAGGAAAATGTTAAGAAAGAAGAAGCTGAAGCAATGAAAGCTAAGCTTGTTGAAGCAGGTGCTACTGTAAACTTAAAGTAAGATTACTTCTAAAAAAATCCTCCGTAGCCGATTAGGCGTAGGAGGGTTTTTGTTTTAGTCTAAAAATGTTATAATTTTATTGTTATAAATAAACCTGTGATCAAACAGGAAAAATAAAAGTATGACTATGCAAAGTTTTAACCCGGTTGAATACAATCAACCTGTTCCGGGGCCTGAAAAAAGGGGCAAGACCTTTCAGGTTGTGTTAATAATTGTATTGGTACTAATTTTTGGTTTAGAGTTGGGGTATATTGCTTATAAGGAGAGCAAAAAAAGTTCTGCACCTGATAATGTCGATCAAATTACAGGCAAGATTGATGACAAGCCTAAAGTTAAATCTACTGAAAAGGGATTAAAACCATTTACCAATGAAGCTGAATTTAAAGCTTATTTAGCGGAGGCAGCAGATTTAAGCTCTAATTATTATGGCTTCTCTGGTCGTAGGCAAAATGTGGGCGCTGTTGATGATTTTGCTTTGGCTATGCCGGAAGCAACGGGCTTGGCGGCTCCGATGATGAAATCAGAAATGGGTGGCGCTTCTGAGGCTTCGGTTTCGGTGGATAGATTTTCTGGGACTAATGTTCAAGTTCAAGGCATTGACGAACCAGATATCGTAAAAACCGATGGTCAGGAAATATACTTGTCGACTTCATTTTATAAGCCTATTGTAGAGCCCAAAACAGGGGCTAGTGAAAAGATTGCACCATATTGGGGAGGTAACTATACTTCTTTAACTGCACTAATCAAGGCGCTGCCACTGGATAAAATGGGGCTTGATGCAAAGATAGAGCTTTATGGTAATTTGTTATTGAAAGATAATGTTTTGGTGGTAATGGATTATGATAAGGTACGCGCTTTTGATGTAAGTAATCCGCAGAAGCCAATGGAAAAATGGGGTTTGGATTATACTAGCAGTAATGAGTATTTGGCAGCGCGTCTTTATGGCGATAAAATTTATTTAATAACTCAAACATATGTGGGGGATTATACTCCTTGTCCCATTAAGCCATATTCTATAAATGGGACAGAGATTTCCATAGGATGTTCAGATATTTATCATCCTATACAACCAGCTCCAGTTGATACGACTTACAATGTTGCTGTTTTGGATGTAAATAGCGGGGCAGTTATAAATAAGACATCAGTAGTTGGTTCGTCGTCAGATTCGCAGATATACATGTCCAATAATGCGATTTATTTAAGCTATGTAGCTCCTACTGATATTTTACAAGTCATGGTTACTTTTTTTGACGAGAACGCTGACTTATTTCCGGTTGATTTAGTGGCTCGCTTAAAAAAAGTTGCTGGATATGAGTTGAGTAATGCAGCTAAAATGACTGAACTCGGCACTATAATGGATAACTACCAAGCATCTCTCTCTGAAGATGATTCTTTGAAAATGGAAAATGAAATGGAGAATCGCATGAAGACATTTATGGAAAAACATGTACGAGAAATGATGGAAACGGGCATTGTTAAAATTGATATCGCTGGATTAAAAGTCTCAGCACAGGGATTTGTACCTGGGGACTTGTTGAATCAATTCTCGATGGATGAATATGAGGGTAATTTACGCGTCGCCACAACTTCTGGGGGGCGAGGTTCGTATTTCTTTAGTTCAGATCAAAGTATTAGTGATGTTTATGTTTTAGATAGTGCTTTGAATACTATTGGCTCAGTGACTGGGCTGGGTAAGGGCGAGCGAATTTACTCAGTACGGTTTATTGCTGATAAGGGGTATGTGGTAACCTTTAAGGAAACTGATCCTTTTTACATACTAAACTTAGCCAAGCCTAAAGCTCCTGTTTTGGCAGGGGAATTAAAGATTCCAGGCTACTCATCCTACTTACATCCATTGAAGGAAAATATTATACTTGGAGTTGGTCGAGAAGATCAAAGCGTTAAACTCTCATTGTTTGATGTAAGTGATCCTCAAAATCCGACCGAAATAAGTAAATATTTATTAAAAGATTATTGGTCCGATGTCTTGAATACGCATCATGCTTTTCAACAAGATGCTAAATATCAAATTTTCTTTATGCCGGGTGGTGATGGTGGGTATATATTCTCTTATGCTGATAATAAATTATCAATGACCAAAGCTGTGAGTGGTGTTAGGGCGCGCCGGGGTTTGTTTATTAATGATTACTTCTATGTTATAGGAGAGGATAATATCGTTGTTCTAGACGAAAAGAACTGGGAAAGATTGAAAGAGTTCAAGTTAGAATAAAATACAAAAAAGTAGGTTCCAATAATCATTGGAACCTACTTTTTAAAATCTATTTCAATTTAATGGAGTAAATTTTATTTTCACTAGTTAAAACTAACTTTTCGTCCTTGCCTAAAACTGTGATATCGGTTATGGGACTATTGAGACTTTCTAAAGAATATTGGGTCACTAAGCCACCGTCTTTATTCAAAATAATGACGCGTTTGTTTTCGAATACGTAAAGATTATTAAGGTCTAAATTAGTATAAATCTGTGGCGTTGAGCTAATAGCTGGTTCTATTAAGGCTTGATTGAGTGTTTGAAGCTCGCCATTATAGAATTTATAAATCTTCCCATCTTGATTGATCGTATAGATGTTCCCATCGATTGTTAAGCCCACCGCTGTCTGCAAATTTGCCTCTTTTTTGTTTTTGATCCAGTTTTGAGCATCATTAAACTTGGCGTCAACTTTTTGATGTTTGTATATTTGTTCTTTATTGGGATCAACGACATAGAGTCTATCCCCATATAATGAGCCAGCTATAGATTGCATGCCGCTGATCCAATTAATGGCTACTGGCTGAAGTTGACCCTCCTTATATTCCAATAATTTGTTTTGGTTTGTTAAAGCAAGAAGGGTTTTATCTTCGCAAAATAGTTCGGTGATGTCGCCGCTATCGGTAGTGATTTTTTTACTTAAAGTGGCACCAGTCACCTCCAATAGAACATTAGTTTTATTGGCTGTGTAGAAAGTGTCTCCTAGGCGGCATATTTTCGCGAGAGGTAAGCTTGAATCAGCCGAGTTGATTTCTGCCACTAGTTGAGGAACTACTTTTTCTATATGAAGTAATTTATTTTTGATATTACTTATTTGTTTTACTAGTTCTGTGTAATTGGCTTTTTGATTATTTGTTTCCTGTGGCAGTGCTGCTAGATTATCTTCGGCTTGTTTGATTAGCAAAAGGCTGTCGTTTTCTTTTTTGTATATTAAATTTACCTGTGCGTCATTAACGAAATTTTGTATTTTTTGAACTTGCTCGTTGTAAGCCAGTTCTTGTTTTTTGACCTCTTGCCGGTGATTGAGCCAAAATATGCTAGACACTAAAACGATTGCCAGACAGCCGATGGCGATTAATATTCCTTTGTTTATTAAGTGGAGCGACTTGAGTTTAGTTTTAAATTGTTCTCTAGTTTCATGTTTTGTTATTAAACTATAGATATTTAGTCCTGCCTTTATGGGATAACTGATGCAAATTTTTAGTGCGTTAAAGATATACTTTAAAACGCCAAAGCGAAGCTTTTTATCGTGTTTTAGACCATGTAATTTTGATGGCTCCTTTTTGCGTATTAATTTAGTCCAAGCTCTGCCTAGATGATCAAGTATGTTTAGGGTGAGAGCTGGTGTAAGAAATTTTTCAGTTTTTTCGGTAGTAGACATTAGCTGGTCTATAGATTTTTGTGACAGAGGTATTTCGGTCGGAGATTTTTTTTCTTGCATGCGGATAAAGATTGCCGCATAGGTTAAGTAGGAGTTGTTTTCGTTGTTGTTAATCAGGCTTTTAAAGTAATCAACTGCTGTGTTGATTTCGTTGGTAGTTAGTATCTTATTAACTTTATGTGGCGGAATGAAGTTCTGAAATAATTCTGTAGCCAAATAAATTGTGTCGTGATGATATATTTTTCCATTAAGAGTTGAGGCAAAGAACTTTAAGCCAAAATCTTCATTGTCTTGGAATTTGGGGGCGTTTTCTATTATGTTGATCGTTTTATAATTATTTTGTTTCGTCTTATGTAGCAAAGAAACGCTGATTAAACCTCTTTGGGCAAAAATAAAATCAATGTCTTTTGTGTGTTTGTTGGGTTTTGCTACAGCGATAACGTAGTTAAGGTTTTCTAAGGGGAAGTTAATATGACTAATTTGGATAAATTCAGACAGCGCATCATTGGCTTTTTGTAGCGCATATTCAAAAACAGTTTCCAAATTTAGCTTGCTTGGATCTGGGGATGTGTTAATTTGGTTATAGTATTTTTCTTTAATGGTGTTAATTATTAATTTGATGATTTTTTCGCTTTCTTCTATCGGTGTTGTTCGTATTTCTATAATACCTAATACATACCCGCCGTGCTTTTCTTTGCCGTCTGGATATATTACAAAATCTTCACAAAGGTAGCTGTCTTTGCTGTGTTTGGCTGGTATGTAGATTTCTTCGAGCAAAATATCGTGTTCAGTCTCCATAAGTCTTTGACTATTGTCTTTGTCTGTGGTCGTTGATCTTAATAAGTTGACGTGTAAAAGGCATCTATATTATACTAATAGTGTCTAAAATAGGCAAATGGCCCGGAGGCTAGTTTGGGCGATAAACTATGTTTGAACAACTATTTGGTTCAAAGACTAGGGTTAAATTGATGAAGCTTTTCCTGGAGAATCCAGAAAAGCGATTTTTTGTTAGAGAGTTAACCCGATTGTCGGACTCCTTGATAAATTCAGTAAGGCGAGAATTAGCTAATTTGGTTGAATTAAAGATAATCTTGGAAGAAGCCCCCTTGATCAAAAATACAACCGAGAAAAAAACAATTAATTCCCGTAAATATTATCGTTTGAATCCAAAAAATTTGTTCAAGCAAGATCTTTTGAACCTTTTTTTGAAAAGTAAGATATTGATGGAAAAGAAGTTTGTTGAAAGGATAAAAAGACTGGGCGAAATTAAATACTTTTGTCTGAGCGGATCTTTTATTGAGGATCCAAAAGCACCAACGGATTTATTGGTGGTTGGGGAATTTGAAAAGGATAAAGTCCTTAAAACTTTAAAAGAATTTGAAAAAGAAATAGAACGTGATATTAATTATACCGTGATGGATGTAAATGAGTATCATTTGAGGCAAGATATCGCAGATAGCTTTTTAGAAGGCATATTAAATAACGAAAGAAATATTGTGGTTGTTGATAAATTAACTAAGAAGAAAAAAAACCATGTACAAGTTTAAAATTAATTTTAAGTTAGTCTTAATGTTTGGCTTTGTGTCGTTGGTGTTTTTTATGCTTTCCGAGCCAGTCTCTGCGCAGATAGAAAAGCAAGTTAGAGCCTTTGATTCAAAATTACAGCTTATTAATGAGTTAAAAATAGTTGATCAGTCCTTCCAGGGCGTGATGGATTTTGTCCCAGTGGATTTGGGGGGGGATGGTATTAGTGAAATCGCTATTGGTTATGGCTATAAAGATAAGCCAGAAATAAAGCTCTATCGTACTGATGGGAGTGTTGTTAATTCTTGGCAACCGTATCCGACTGGTTATGAGGGGCGTATAAACGTGGCTGCTGGTGATTTTGATGGCGATAAAAAAGAGGAAATAGTTACAGCCCCAGGTGAGGGCGGTGGACCACAAATTCGTATTTTTGATGGTTATGGTATGCCTAAGTTCCATAAGGGGTTTTTTGTGGACGATGAAAATAATAGAACTGGAGTAGAAATAGCTGTTGGCGATGTTAATGGTGATAATAAACCTGAAATAGTCGTTAGTTTTTTGCGCGAAAGCAAAAATTGGGTTAAGTTTTATGATTATTTAGGCAATTTAATTGGGACTCCTTTTCAGGTTGACGTGGTGGATGCTTTTGAGCCAATGAAAGTGGCTGTGTTTGATTTAGATAATGATAAGAGATCAGAAATTATTCTTGGAGCTGGTATGGGGAATGAGCCGGAGGTCAGGATTTATAATGATGGTGGTGTCCAGGTGGGGTGGTTTGCCGCTTATCAGTCTGGTTTTCGTGGAGGGGTAGATGTAGCTGCTGAGATAATTGATGGCCAACCTTATATAGTAACGGCGGCAGGTTTTAGCGGCGGCCCGCATGTACGTTTTTTTAATCAAAAAGGAGAACCGCAAATTAATAATAAATTTTTTGCTTTTGATCAATCATTTAGAGGTGGGATAAATGTAGGTATTGGACATTTTAGTAATAATGGTGCCGCGACTTTAGTTGTTATGCCCCAAACAGTTAGCGATGTTTCGGAGTTGGCTACTTCGGGTAAAACTATTAAGGTTGATTTGTCTGAACAGCGTTTGTATGCCTACGAACGTGGACGTTTGGTTAAAAGTTTTTTAATATCTTCGGGGCGTAAGGGATTTGATACTCCTGTTGGGCGATTTAATGTTTTTAAAAAACGTCCGTTAGTGCGTATGAGTTGGTTTTATAGCGAGGGCAATCCTAATAATTATGATTTGCCTAATGTGCCATCGGTCTTGTTTTTTAAGGGTCCATATACGCTTCATGGTGCTTATTGGCATAATAATTGGGGCCATCGTATGAGTCATGGTTGTGTTAATATTTCAATTGATAACTCCAAGTGGCTTTACGATTGGGCTCCAGTGGGAAGCACTGTTTTAATTCAAGAGTAGTATGTATTTAATAATTTCGACTGACAAAAATAATCTTTTTTCCGTGGCGCGAGCTGATAAGAATGGTTTAAAGGTTGTAACTATAAATAAGCCCTTTAAACAAACAGAACTTTTGTTGAGGAACATTGCCAAGTTGGTTGATATCAAAAAAACAAAGGGGATAGTTGTGAATCAGGGACCGGGTGAGTTTTCTGCATTACGTATTGGGGTCGCAACTGCCAATGCTTTATCTTTTGCTTTGGCTGTCCCCATTATTGGTGTTTGCTTGAAAAAAGACACAGAGTGGTCAGAAAAAGATAAAATTGAGTATTTGTGGCGTCAGGGAGAGAATAAACTTAATAAAAATTTAAAAACAAAAAAAATAATTTTACCTTATTACGATAAGGAGCCGAACATAACTATCAAAAAATAAATATTTTGTACAATTCTCTGCCACATAAAGCAGGGAATTTTTTATATTGGAAATTGTCATTTTTTGTTTAATTTTATTGCATAAAACTGTGTATAACTGTGTTGACCCATGGATGTTGGTGGGGTATAATGGTGGTATAAGTAAGAAAAGTGGGGAAAAGTGGAAAAGAAACTGCCTCATAAAAATTATGTTTATTGGTGAATACAATTATGCCATGGACAACAAGGGTCGTATTGCAATACCGGCTAAGTTTCGTTCAGCCTTAGCGAAGGGTGCGGTTGTGACTCGAGGTTTAGATAATTGTTTGTTTGTTTATTCAAAGACCGAGTGGACTATCCTTGCCGAAAAATTATCAGCGCTACCAATCAGCCAGGCTAATACCCGGGCTTTTTCGCGCTTAATGTTGGCCGGGGCCATGGATGTTAAACTTGATGGCCAGGGCCGTGTTATTATTCCCGATTATTTGAAAAAGTATGCTGGTATGAAGAAGCGTGCAATCGTAGCTGGTTTATATAACCGTTTAGAAATTTGGGATGAAGATAGTTGGAATGCCTATAAAATCAAAACTGAAAAAGATAGTAACGAGATAGCGGAGAATTTAAGTGCGCTTGGGGTTTAAAACATAAGAGATTACTTCGTGTAGTCACGAGGATTCACTCGTAATATGTTAAAAAAAGTTGTAAAAATTCTAGAATTAATCTTTATCTGGTAATAAGATGAACACGCAACATAAGCCGGTAATGTTGAACGAGGTGATGCATTACTTGGATCCGCAACCAAATCAAAACTTTATTGATGGAACGGTGGGTGGGGGCGGACACACCGAAGCCTTGTTGCGTGCCATAGCACCAGCCGGTAAAGTGCTTGCTCTAGATTGGGATAACGAAGCTATTCAACGAGTGCGTGAGAGGTTAGATGATTTTAAAGAAAGATTAGTTCTAATAAATGACACTTATACTAATCTTGAAAAAGTGCTTTATGCTCAAAAGTTTGAAAAAGTACGTGGAATTCTGCTTGATCTTGGCCTTTCTTCAGATCAATTGCAAAATTCAGGACGTGGGTTTTCTTTTCAACTTAATGAACCGCTAGACATGCGCTTTGATCCGGGCGGAAATGCTTTGACAGCTGAAATGATTATTAATGAGTGGCCACAGGTAGAGTTAGTCAAAATTTTACGTGAATATGGCGAAGAAAGATCAGCTCTGCGCATTGCTAAACAGGTTTGCCAAGCAAGAAAAAATAAAAGAATAAGCACCACCGTAGAATTGGTTGAAGTGATTACTCAGGTTCTTCCGCGTAGAGGGAAAATACATCCTGCGACTAAAACTTTCCAAGCATTAAGAATTGCGGTTAATGATGAATTGAATAATGTGCGCAAAATTTTAGAAAGTAGCTATAAAATATTAGAGGTTGGCGGTCGATTAGCAATTATTACTTTCCACTCACTAGAAGATAGAATAGTCAAACAATATTTCAAACAGGAGAGTGTTGACTGTCATTGTCCTAAAGAGCTTCCTGTCTGTCGCTGTGGACATAAGGCCGGCTGGAAAATAATAACAAAAAAACCGGTAATACCAAGCGAAAGAGAGATTCAGGAAAATTTCCGTTGCCGATCAGCAAAATTAAGAGTTGCTCAAAAAATATAAAACAAAAAGGTTTAAAAATAAAAACACAGACAATGTCATCCTGAACTTGTTTCAGGATCTGGAGAGTTGCAGGTGCTGAACTATCCCGGATTAAATCCGGGACAGCATGACAAGTGCTAATAATATGACAAAATACAGTTTAACAAGCAGTGATCTCTGTAACGCCCCAAAGTCCAAGTGGTGTCGTTTCAATAAAACAGTTGTCTGGGTTGTTTTATTAGTAGTTTTATTCGGTTCTTTAGTGACTTATTTGGCGCAGGTTAATACCATTGCTTCAAAGGGATTCGCCTTACGCGATTTAGAAAAGCAAATTAATGTGCTTCAGATGGAGAATGAAAAATTATCGGTACAGGTTATAGAGTTACAGGCTATGGGGGCCTTAAATGATAAAGTCGCTGAATTAAATATGGTTCCAGTTAACAAAGTAGTTTATTTTAATGGTGCGGATCAGGTTGTTGCTCGTCGCTAAAAATAATACGCCCGTGGTAGTGACAGGTCGCGACCTGTCACTACCACGGGCTTTTTGATTTGTATAAATAAGAATGTTATTATGGGGCTATGTTTAAGCTTTTAAAACAAGACAAAAGATCTAAGGCGCGCCGTGGTTTACTCAAGACCCCACATGGTTCTATTGAGACACCTTTTTTTATGCCAATTGCCACTAAGGCTGGGGTTAAGGCTATTTCGGTTGAAGATATTGAAAAGCTTAATCCGGGTATTGTTCTCAGTAATACCTATCATCTGATGCTAAGGCCTGGTGAAAAGGAAATAAAAAAATTGGGTGGTTTACATAAATTTATGAATTGGGACAAGCCGATTCTCACGGATAGCGGCGGTTTTCAGGTTTTTTCTTTAGCACAGATTAGAAAATTAGATGAAAAGGGTGTTATTTTTAAATCTCATTTAGACGGACGTGAAATTGCTATGACGCCGGAAGATTCTATTCGTATCCAGATGGCTATCGGATCTGACATTGTGATGGTTTTAGATGAATGTGTAGAATTACCAGCGAAGCGGGAGTATTTAGAAAAATCTATTCAACTCACATCGCAGTGGGCGGCACGTTGCAAAAAGTATTTTTTGAAGCATAAAACTAAGCAACTACTTTTCGGAATTGTGCAGGGTGGTTTAGAAAAAGATTTGCGTAAGCAAAGCGCCGATGATTTAATCCCACTTGATTTTGATGGTTATGCAGTCGGTGGTTTAGCTGTGGGCGAAACAGAGCCAGAAATGATTTCAGCCTTAGAATATGTTGATGAAATTCTACCCAAAGGAAAACCGAGATACTTAATGGGAGTAGGCTATCCTCACCAAATAGTGGCGGCCGTAAAGCGTGGCATAGATATGTTTGATTGTGTCATTCCTACTCGGGAAGCGCGCCACGGACGGTTATATGTTTGGAAAAAGAGAACGGGTTTATTGACAACAAAAACAAAATTCTACGAGACTGTGAATGTTAAAGCACAGAAGTTCCAGTTTGATAAAAAGGCGATTAATAAGAACAGTCGGTTTCCTGAGTTAAGGAAACATTCCCGCGCTTATCTTCGTCAGTTGTTTGTTAACGATGACCCTACTGCTCAACGATTGGTTACTCTAAATAATCTCGAATTTTATCTGGATATGATGGCCCAAATAAGGAAAGAAATAAAATAAACATATGTCTCTAAAAAATGCACTTAAATCTATTTTAGTGATTTCGATCGCGGGATTATTGTTTTCGGGCTATTTATCTTTTGGGGAATTGTTTTTGAAGTCTTGCCCAGTGGGTGGGTGTTCCAATTTGTTGGGTGTTCCTGTTTGTGTCTATGGATTTGTAATGTATTCGCTGGTATTTTCTATTAGTTTAGCAGCATTGGTTACAAAAAAGTAACTTCAAATAAAGTTAAAAGAATTAGGCTTGTTCTAATTCTTTTTTTGTGTTAATTTTTAAGGTCAACAACAGGGGAGAAAATAAACATGGAAATCATGCTGAGCGTATGTGGCCTTGTGGTGTTGGCCGGAATATTGTGGCATACATTTGGGCGGGCCAATAAGCCTGCCGTTGCCATTGACAGGTCGCACGAACGTAAAGTACGTGACTTTCTGGTCAAGCAGAAAGACTGGGATGAGGGATGGCAAATCTACCGTTATATTGCTACCTTGAAGCCTGACGAACGTGACCGTTGGGCTAAGGTTATAGCTAAGGTAGCTATTCACTTCCGGTTGACACGCGATCAGACTGAGCGCATCTTGATGCGCTTGGAAGAACTGGTTCGAGATGAGCTGGGTGACAAGACATTTTCTCTGGGCGGTCCGCCTAGGGTGCTAGGGCGACGACCTTAATCGGTGTCTGCCTAAGGCGAGAGCAGCCGCGCTGTTTCTCGCTTTTTATTTACAAAACAGATTTTTTTGCTATAATTAAATAATAATATCAAAATATGAATGATGAAAAATGGCTTGATGTCGTAGCCAAGATTAAAGACAAATTCGAAATTATTGAACGAGAAAAAATAGATTTAGACGATGGTGGAGTAGAAGAGTCCATTATTTTTGACTCACCACTGGGGAAGATGAAAATTGTGCGGACTGTAAGGCCCAGGGCAGTAGATCGAGGCCGACAAATTGGTCGCCATGGAACCACTGTGCTGGAGCACGAGGGCGATACTTCGGAAGATAGAATGATGTATCAAATGGAAATTTTTAAATGGGACAATTATGCCGATGATTGGACTAAAGCAAATTTAGAACTTTAAATATTAATAATTTAAATCTTATGTATTACGTAATTGCGATAATCATTTTTGTGCTTTTGATTAGCTTGCGCCAAGTTAATCAATATCAACGCGGGTTGCTTTTTACAATGGGTAGATTCAGTAAAGTAACAAATCCAGGCTGGCGCATTGTTTTGCCAATATTCCAGTCAATGACAAAAGTTGATATGCGTGTAAAGGCCGTAGATGTTCCAGACCAAAAAGCAATCACCAAAGATAACATTTCCGTGGGCGTTAATGCTGTGATCTACTATAAGGTTGCAGAGGCGGACAAAGCTGTTTTGGAGGTAGAAAATTTTTATTATGCTGTTTCTCAATTGGCTCAGACAACAATGCGAAACGTAGTTGGTGAGGTCGAGCTTGATCAATTGTTATCACAACGTGAAGCGATTTCTGATAGGATTCGAAATATTGTTGACGAAATGACAGACCCTTGGGGTGTTAAAGTGTCTAATGTTGAATTAAAAGATATCGCCTTGCCCGCTGACATGGAACGAACTATTGCCAAACAGGCTGAAGCTGAACGTGAAAAACGCGCTGTTATTATTAAAGCTGAGGGAGAAGTCGCTGCAGCCGAAAATATGGCTAAGGCTGCTTCTGTCTTGGCAACTACTCCGGGTGCGATGCACTTAAGAACCTTGCAGTCTATTAATGATATTAGTTCCGACAACTCCAATACGGTTGTGTTTGCTGTCCCACTAGAAGTACTCCGAGCTTTTGAGGGGAGGTTGCCTGACATGAATAAATAGAATTATTAAAGAAGATTCGGCCTAGAGCTGGGTCTTCTTTTTTGATATAATGACATTGTTATGTCAGTCTTGGTTAAAGAAACTAAACGAGTCCGATGTTATAGTAGTTATGACAACGTCGGGCGGACTGGGTCCAAAGATTATCGAATCATTTCTTTGGGAGTTTTTTTTATACTTTTTGCGTTGGCGATAGTTTTTAAGCTATACCGGCTGCAGATTGTTGAGGGCGCATATTATACAGCATTAGCCTCTGATCAGCATGAAATTTTTAAACAGTTGTATCCAGAAAGAGGGAAGATATTTTTTACAGATACACAGATTCCAGGGGCAAAAGGGGCGACCTATTATCCAGTTGCCTTAAATAAAAATTTGAATTTACTTTATGCTGTCCCGGCGGAAGTTAAAGATCCTGATGCAGTTATGGAAGTTTTGTTAGAAGTTTTTAATCTGAAAAATTTAGTTGAAGGCGAAGTTAAAAAAAATGAAACGAATAATTTAAGCGAAGCGATAAATTCGCTGAAACCGGAAGAAATGAAAAAACAAGAAGCGGATAAAGCAATGATAGTTGCCTGGGACGAGCGATTAAGGAAACAAAAGGATCCTTATGAACCACTGAAACACTTAGTGTCTGATAGCGAAATAGAAAGCATAAATAATTTTAAGTTGGAGGGAATTCATTCTACGCCCGAGATGACTCGTTTTTATCCAGAAAAAGGTATTGGGAGTCAGTTAATCGGTTTTGTTGGCAAACGAGCTGAAAATAGCATGTTGAAGGGTTATGACGGGATTGAAGCATGTTATGATAAAATGCTATCTGGTGAGCCTGGTTTTTTACGTTCGGAATTAGACTCATCGGGACGCATGATTGCGACAGCCGGAAAAGATTTGCGCAAAGCCGAAGATGGTTATGATATTTATTTGACGATCGATAAAGCGGTCGAGTTTTATGCTTGTTCTGAATTAAATAAAGCCATAGAACAGTATAATGCATTGAGAGGATCGCTTATTGCGATGGAACCGCAAACAGGGCGGATTATTGCTCTTTGTAATGCGCCTGAGTTTGATCCCAATAAATATAATGAATACGAAGATGCGAGTATTTTTAATAACAATGCTGTTTTTGAAAGTTATGAACCTGGATCCGTGTTTAAACCTCTAACGTTGGCAGCGGCCATTGATGCTGGTAAGGTTGATCCTTTTACCACGTATGTGGATACAGGTGAATTGTATATTTCTAAATTTCGTATCGGAAATTCAATCGATACGCCCCAAGGAGTGACCACTATGACACAGGTTTTGGAAAAATCTTTGAATACGGGCGCTGTATTTGCGGCTCAAAAATTAGGGTTAGAGGAATTTAAGCGCTATGTAGAAGCTTTTGGTTTTGGTCATAAAACAGAGATTGATTTGTGTGGTGAGTCAGCGGGAGACATTAGTTCCTTAAACGATCCAAATCCGGTTTATTTAGCCACAGCTTCTTTTGGGCAAGGTATTACAACAACACCTTTGCAGTTGGTGCGTTCCTATGCCGCTATGGCTAATGATGGAAAATTAATGGAGCCTTACGTTGTAGAAAAAATTGAAAAAAAAGATGGAACTATAATTGAAGAAAAAAAACCGAAAATAGTAGGACAAGTTATTTCGCCGCAATCATCTAGATTAATAAAAAGCATGATGGTCTCGGCTGTTAATAATGGTTATGGTAAGTTGGCACGTGTGCCGGGGTATCTGGTCGGTGGTAAAACTGGTACCGCTCAAGTGGCGGATTTAGAACGTGGAGGATATAGTAGTGATTTTAATCATACCTTTGTTGGGGTTGCGCCTTTTAATAACCCGCGTTTGGCAATGGTTATAAAATTGGAACGAGTTAAGGCTGTGCCTTTTGCCGAAAGCTCTGCCACGCCGTTGTTTGGAAAAATCGCAAAATTTATACTCGATTATTATAATGTTCCGACGGAGGAATAATTGTTACTTTTTGTAGTCAAAAAGTAACCAAAAACCTTTTGGGGGAACAAAACTCACTTCGTGTCTTTCTATCTGTTCGCGGCATTCTCGCTGACGTTCGAACAGTTGTTCCCCCCAAGCCCCCAGGGTGGGATTTTCGAAGTTAATAAAAACACCCCGCCAACCGATTTCGATCGGTGGCGGGGGTGAATTAGTAAGTATAGCTACTATTGCGACGAATTGAAAATTTTGTTATAATTTAGCTATAAAAACACAATATGAAAAAAATATTTGAGGTTGTTTTAGCTTATTTTGCCAAAAAAATTCTTCTTAAATATAAACCAAAAATCGTTGGAATCACCGGCAGTATAGGCAAAACCTCCGCCAAGGAGGCTGTTTTTGCTGTTTTGTCGGCTAAATTTAATGCTCGTACTAACATTAAAAATTATAATAATGAGTTTGGTGTGCCCCTTTCAATTATTGGAATCGAAACTGGCGGCCGATCAATCTCTGGTTGGATTAAAGTTTTTCAAAAAGCAATTAGTCTTTTGATTAATAAAGACAAGGAATACCCAGAAGTTTTAGTTTTAGAAATGGGAGCAGACAAACCAGGAGACATCACATATTTAACGGACATCGCACCTTGCGACGTTGGTGTTGTAACTCGTATTGGCCCGGCACATTTAGAAGCATTTAAAACAATCGATAATATCGTGCGTGAAAAGCAAAAAATTATTACTCATTTAGATAAAGATGATTTTGCTGTTTTAAATTATGATGATGAATTAGTCAGAAAGATGGGCAAGAAAACAGTGGCGCATATAATGTCGTATGGTTATGCCGAGGATGCGGATGTTCGGGCTATTGATTTTATGGAACAGGGCGAGGGGTGGAATATCGCTGGGGTAAAGTTCAAGATTCAATATAAGGGAAGTGTAGTCCCGGTCTTTTTACCGGGCGTGGTTGGCAGGCATCAAATTAATTCAGCTTTAATCGGTGCGGCGGTTGGATTATCGTTCGGTATGAACTTAATTCAAATTTCTGAGAGCCTGAAAAAGTACCAGGCACCACTTGGCCGCATGCACTTGATTTTGGGGGACAATGAAACGTTAATAATTGATGATACTTATAATTCATCTCCTACTGCAGTAGAGGCTGCTTTAAAAACTTTGTCAGAACTTCAAATTACACAGGTAGAGCGTAAAGTCGCTGTCTTAGGTGATATGTTAGAATTGGGTGATTTTACTGCTCCAGAACATAAACGAATTGGAGAGGCTGTTACGAGATTTGGAATTGATTTGTTTGTGGCGGTAGGTGCCAATGCCCAAATTTTTGCTGAAGGGGCGATTGAAGCTGGGCTGGCTAAAGAAAATGTTATTACATATTCTGATTCACGGTTGGCAGAAAAAGAAATTAGTGCTATCATAAAGCAACATGATTTAATGTTGATTAAGGGGTCACAGGGGGCACGGATGGAGCGAGTGGTTAAGGCTTTAATGAAATATAAGGAAGATGCTCCGGATCTCTTGGTAAGACAAAGTAAGGATTGGTTAGGGCGCTAAATGCGCCGCCATCGTCTAGTGGCTAGCCTGCCTGCCGGCAGGCAGGGACGCCAGATAATTATGCTCCCATCGTCTAGTGGTTAGGACATTAGGTTCTCATCCTAAAAACAGGGGTTCGATTCTCCTTGGGAGTACCAGAATAAAATGAGTTAATCTCATTTTTTTGTTTTTATAATCTAAACGCGGAGCCGCTTGACATCTTAGTTGTTTTATTATATACTTGTTGTCTTATATTAAATGGCGTTTTTAAACGCCAAGACTCGAACCTCTTTTTGTGTCATACATGTGGCCCACAGGAAATCGGGTCACATATTTATTTATGACAACAAATCAAAAGTCTAGCTTTTTCTTTACGGAATTAGGGTTAGCAACATCATTGCTTAAGGTGCTAGAACAACACAAGTTTATTAATCCGACGCCGATTCAACATCAGTGTATTCCTTTGGCTTTGGCCGGGCATGATGTGGTGGGGATAGCCCAAACAGGGACCGGCAAAACATTGGCTTTTGGTTTACCTATGATTCAAAATTTAGGAAAGGAAAAAGGCCAAGGTTTAATTTTATTGCCAACGCGCGAGTTAGCCTTGCAGGTTGATGAAGTTTTGCAAAAAATAGGTCGTAGTTTAGGTTTGAAAACAGCTGTTTTGATTGGTGGTGCTCCTATGTTTAAACAGGTTCATGCTCTGAAAAAAAATCCGCATATTATTGTAGCCACTCCAGGAAGAATGAATGATCATTTGCAGCAAAAAACCGTATCCTTGGATAAGGTGAAAGTGATTGTTTTAGACGAAGCTGACCGCATGCTTGATGTTGGTTTTATGCCACAAATTAAACAAATTTTGAAAAATGCACCTAAAGAGCGTCAAACATTATTATTTTCGGCGACCATGCCTAGCGCTATAGCGGAGTTATCAGCTCAGTTTATGAAGATGCCTTTGCGCATTGAGGTCGCTCCAGCCGGTACTCCAGCCGCTAATGTTGTGCAAGAAGTTTATGTGGTTAAAAAAGAAACAAAGATGCAACTTTTAGAAAAAATACTTTCTGATAATTCAGGATCTGTGTTATTGTTTTCTCGTACTAAGTTTGGAGCTAAAAGAATTTCAGCTCAACTTCGTTCATTGGGACACTCTGCTGTCGAAATACATTCTAATCGATCTTTGGGGCAACGTCGCGCTGCTTTACAAGGTTTTAAAAGTGGTGAATATCGAATTCTAGTGGCAACAGACATAGCCGCTCGTGGTATTGATGTCAATAACATTGCGCTTGTTATTAATTATGATTTGCCGGATGCTTTGGAAGACTATGTCCATCGTATTGGTCGTACTGGACGTGCAGGTAAGTCGGGCAAAGCGATTAGTTTTGCTGTTCCTGGCGAAGAGTATGATGTTAGAAAAATTGAAAAATTAATTAAAAAGACCATCCCGATTTTAGCCTTACCAACATTGGCGCCTAAACCAAAGGCATTAGTTGAAGTTGATCGAGTTTTTGAGCCGCAACAACAAGCGCGTGATAATCGTGCTCGTCAACGTGGTTTTAATCCGGAAGGTCGTGGTCGTCGACGTGTCGAAAATAATTTTTTGCAGTTTCGTTCAAAACCTTCGGAAAGTTCAAAAATAAAAAAGTTTTATGATCAAAAGAAAGTGGACGAAAAGCAAGTCGGAGAGAAAATTTTTTCACGAAAAACCTATACAAAAGGCCTGAAATCTCGAAATAGTTTTTTTAATAAAGAACATAAAAATTCTTCCTTTGGTGGTAGGGGGGAATCTAGATTTGGTAATCGTAAACGAACTAGTCAGAGTCATCGACGTTCGGCAAACTGGAAATAGATATACTTTCTCAAAACGCCTTTAGCAAGGCGTTTTTTGTTTGACAAAATAGGCTTATTTTGTTAATTTGAAGCCAGTTTGTGAGTAAAGGAGATTCTCATGGAACAGGTTTATAAACCTCCGACTTGGCAGATCTTTTGCCTTCTGGTAGCGACTACCGGTCGCTCAGACCTCCTGGCCTTCAAAGCGCGGCAACTTTGGGCGCGTTTGCGTGGAAGTAAGAAGGTCGTCAAGCCTGGATCGTGGGCTGGTACAGTCGGATCCATCTTGGCGCTGGGATTACTCCTGGCCTTTTCCTGGAACCTTGAGTTGGTGATCGTGCTAGCCGCGTTATCTTTCTTCGTGGGGCTGTTCGTTATAACTCCGGCAGCACATTGGTTGTTCCTGCGTTACGGGGCGTGTCAGCGTCACGATGGAACCTGGACTGTGTTCGACTACAACCAGATCAACTGGGACGAAGTCCATGGCATGTTCGTATCGGCTCTGCCAAGCTTTATGTTCCTCAAGTACTTGCGGCCAGAATACCACATAGCCGAGACGCTCTGGTTCGACTTGCTCATCGCCTTTGTCCTCTTCCGGCTCTTTGACGCCAAGAAGCCCGGGTTGATCAAGCGGATTGAGAAGAAGTTCGAAGACACGGACTTCGGTGTCATGATCGACGATACTGCGGCTGGCATTGCTGCGGCGGTGTGCAGTGATCTGCTCATCATCGTAAGCTTGCCGCTGCGGCTTTGGCTGTTCAACTAGTTCACGTCACGGGTTCCTGCCGCGCAGGGATCCGTGTTTTTATTTACGAAATAAAAAAATCCCCCGACCTGGTGTGGGTCAGGGGCGGAGCGTGTGCTAGCGATCTAGGACTTGAGCCAGCAGCGGCAGGTGATCGTGTAATGGCTTCACGATGTCTGGTTTCTGAAAGAGATACCCGTGTTCGCCCAGAAGGATTCGGAAGGTATCAGGTACATCATCAAGCATGCGTGACATGGTAACGATGATCCAGGTTTTCTGCGTCGATTCACCTGGATGGTTGCGGATATGAGTGATCAGCTCCAACCCGGGGTCATGACAATCGACTGCTTGTGGGTTCAAACAGTCAAGCGTTGGGATTGCTTCCGTGATGACAATCTGTGGGGGCATTCTTTCCAGCAACTGTTTGGCCGTGTGCAGATCACCGGTTGACAGTGTGGTGCATGTTGGTAACAGAGTGTTGACTTCGGTCGATATGACTTGGCGGACACATTGATCACGCTCAAATATCAACACCGTTAACATGGCTGGACCTCCATGATATTCACACTAGTCTTTTTATATGGTACACGCATTTTATTATAATACAAGCTTGACATATTGTGGTTCATGGTTTAAGTTGTAATCTTATAATTGAAAATTAACACTATAGTTGCTATTATTATAGAGTATTTAGTAATATGAATTTCGAAAATTTTGGGGTTAAAAAAGAAAATAAGTATCAAGAAGGATTGCAATCTTTAAATCAAGAAGCACTTAGTCTTTTAGTTGAAGTAACACCAGAGGACAGAGTAACTTTTGCTGATTTAAAAAAGCTAGAGCAAAGTTTTTTTTCGCAAAATAATTGAATATGGATATAGAACGTGACGGTCAAATTGAGTCTTTGCTGGAAAAGGCTGAAATCGATGAGGCGTCAAAAGAATTGATGCGCAAGTTTTTTAACTCTATCTCTGCACAATCTCAATACAATAAAATAGTTAGTTTGCTGAGCCGATTCCCAGCCTTATTTGATAATTTCTGCAATTGTTTTGTGCTCAAAAAAGAGTTTATGGATCAGGGTAAGACAGAAGAAGAGTGGAATGAACTTTTGGCTTCTGAAAAAGATGTCTTTAGTAAATTAGAGGAATAAAAGGACGTGAATTAACCCTCCTACGCTTAATCAGCTACGGAGGGTTTTTGTTTATCCACAGGTAGAGAATTGACGTTCGTATCTTGTTCGGTATAATTAAAACATAACGAACAAAAAGCGAACAAGCAACTATATGACATTAACCAAACGACAATCGGAGATTCTAAAGTTTATTAAAGATTTTGTAAAAGATTCTGATTATGCTCCTAGCTATCGAGAGATAGCAGAGGGGATGGGGTTATCTTCTCCTGCGACGATTCATCAGCATCTTCAAGTTTTAAAAAGCAAAGGATATCTAAATATCGATTCAGATGCTCCGCGTGGGATTGCTTTGACCAGCAAGGTTATGCAAATGAGCAAGGCAATTGAGTTGCCACTCCTGGGGCTGATTACAGCTGGTTCTCCAATAGAAGCGGTTGAAGAAAAAGAAACCATGGCTGTCCCAGCGGATCTTGTCGCAGATGAAAATTCCTATGTTTTAAAAGTTAAGGGAGAATCAATGATTGATGAGGGTATTTTTAATGGTGATTATGTGGTTGTAGAGCGTAATCATTCTCCGCACAATGGTGATGTTGTTGTCGCATTGCTGAATAATGCATATGCAACACTAAAGAAATTTTATCGTGAAACAAATAGAATCCGTCTCCAGCCAGCCAATGCAACCATGAAACCAATTTATTGTAAGGATGTGGCGATTCAGGGTATAGTGCGCGCGATAATAAGAAAGTATGCTTAGTAATTAGTAGTATATATGTGTGCGGGCATCTCTTTTCATATAGATAATATTGATTCACCTGAACTAGATCGTTTTTTTACGCCCGAAGAATATCAGAAACAACGAAAAGGGGATTTGATTGAAACCTTCTATTGGCAAAAGAAACCATTTTTACCGGTAGAAGAGGAGGGCGAAGTTCATCTGTATGAATGGGGAAATCGTGAATCGGGAATTAAGTTGCCTAAAACTGGTTGGGCTAAAATAGAATCTGTGCAGGATGGCTTGTGGGATTGGTTGTCCCCTAAAAGAGTTGTCATCACGAGTGATTATGGTTATGAGAAAAGGAAATGGTTCAAAACTCCGCGCGGATTAACTGGGATTAAAGTTAGACTTAATGATTCTATTCGCGTTTACTTGTTAACAGCCAAAGCAGATTTGGATTTTAAGAATAGAATTGGGCACGACAGAATGCCTGCTCTGGCAAAAATAAAATACATCAATTAAGCTGCTCCGGTGATTAAATGATTAAAGCATGGTTATTTAATCAAGGGAGTGGTAGAAGGGCCTCTCTTTCGACGTCGTTTCAAAGGCCTAGAAACGACGCGGGAGTGAGGAAATAATATGTCAAAAAGAAAAATAAAATCTATCTTCCGCAATGTAAAATGTTTTTGGACAGATTTAGTTGTGGAGGTTTAAATCTATGAGTGATGAAGAAATAAAAAAATCCATTTTAAATTTTTTACTGCGCTTATTAGATTAGTATGTTAGAACAAGAACGTAAAACAATAGAAGTTTTAGTTGCTTTCATGCGTAACAAAGTAATGCCACTGTCCTTTAGTTTAAATAACAAAAAGTACTCTATTAACCAAGTGAATATGACTTACTCTAGTCGGGTCGGCCGAGATAAGTGGTACCATTTCGCTGTCACAAGTGATGGCGATAATTATAGCTTGGGGTTTGATACCGAGCACAATCAATGGTTTTTAGAGAAGGCGTATTATAATAGTTAAAATTTTATGACAATCACATATCTTCCGTTAAGTGAAAAAATGTTATTGAAAGTAGTTTTACCATGACCTGGCGCTGTGTTTTGCATGTAGACATGGATTCATTTTTTGCTACGGCTGAACAACAGTCGAATCCTAGTTTGCGTGGAAAACCAATTGTTGTGTCTGGTAAGGAGGGGAGTCGTTCTGTTATTGTCGCTTCTTCTAAAGAAGCAAAAAAATTTGGTGTAAAAACTGGATTACTCCATCATGAAGCTCGTAAGCTGTGCCCACAGCTTATTTTTGTTGAACCAGATGGTTTGAAGTACGACTTTTTGCATCGTCAACTAGTAAATCTTTTGCGTCGTATTACCCAACAAGTCGAAGTCTTTAGTATTGATGAGGCTTTTTTGGATTTAACCGATTGTGCAAATAGTTTCTTAGAAGCAGAGGTTATCGCTAGAAAAATAAAAGAAGATGTTTTTAATGATTTGGGTGAATGTGTGACTTGTTCAATTGGAATTGCGGAAAATAAACTATTGGCCAAATTAGCTTCAGACAAAAATAAGCCCAACGGCCTTTGTGTTGTTGATAGAAATAATCAAGAAGTGATACTGCTTAGTTCAAACCTAACAGATTTTTGTGGGCTTGGGCCAAAAACATCCAGGCTATTGAATGAGGAATATGGGATTGATTCCATAAGGAAGTTGCGTGAATTAACTTTGGAAAAACTTAATCAAATTTTTGGACCTGCCCGCGGTCAATTCCTCTTTGATCTTTGCCGCGGGAGAGATAATTCTCCAGTAATCCCTGAATCAGAGAGGGCTGAAATAAAATCGGTTAGTCGTTCCTATACGTTACCTCAGGATACGTTCGATAAAGACGAGATTTTGGTGGTTTTGATGCATTTATGCGAAAGCATGGCGCACGAACTTCGACAAAAAAAGTTAGCCGCAAAAACTATTATAATTTATCTGAGATATGAAGATTTTACGCACGGCGGATTTAGATTAACCTTGCCTGGATACATAAATGATACGCATCAGATTTTCATGATTGGTTATAATCGGTTATTAAAATTTAAACTACAAAAAGGTGTTCGTCTGGTTGGAATATATGCCACAAATTTAACCGGAGCGTATACGCAAAAAAGTATTTTTGAAATTGAAAATAAATTTAAACAAGTGACTCCATTTTTAGATAAGATTAATGACACTTACGGAGAGTTAACTATTAAGCCAGCATTTTTATTGAATTTAAAAAGATTGCGCAATAAAGTGGGAGGATTTAGGCCAAATGAATAAAAGGCGTTGTTTTATCAATGCATTATATTTGTTATAATAAAATTAATTAAGTCATAAAAATAAAAACTATGGGCTGCGGATGTTGCTGTTCTTCAAAGGCCAAGGCGCCAGCGAAGACAAAGAAAAAAGTAAAAGCAAAAAAGAAATAACAAACAAAGGTCGGCTGAGAAGCCGATCTTTTTATAAAAAAACACGACCAGAGGATGGCGATCCAATGGCCGTGGTGTGGCAAGTCGTATGGTACGGGGTCAGGCGCGCGTGCGCTGACGGAGGTCGAGCTGTTCGGCCCCGCCCAGGCTGAGCAGCTCATCGAGCTGCGCCTTCAGCGCCACGGGGTTGTCGAGGTAGGGGATCTCCCAGTCCTCGTGCGCGGACTCGAAGTTCTCGTTGCGCAGGTACGAGATCTTGATGCTTCCCACGCCGAGCAACCGCTCGATGGTCGACTGGTCCACCGAGATGGTGGTCAGGCGGTCGATGCGCACGTTCTTCACCGACTGCGAGAACGGGAAGGAGATGGTCCTGGAGCTGAGGGTCTTCTTGCCCAGGTCGATCACGTTCACGGTCTTGGCGTTGTAGAAGCAGTCGATCAGGCCGAAGATGCTGGCCAGGATCAGCAGTCCCATGCACACCGCGAAGATCACCTGTAGCATGAACCAGATCTCGTCCATGGAGGACGTGGGCGTGTCCTTGAGGTACAGGAAGGTGGACCAGATGCCCATCTCGCTGTTGGCGAGGACTTCGGTCTTCGCGATGGTCTCCGCGGCTTGGCCGCTGAGCCAGTCGAAGATCATGCCGAAGATGGTGAGCCAGAACATGTTGGCGAGCATGGTCGGGACGGTGCCGGCGAGCGAGGAGGGCAGGGTGAAGCGCTGTGACGTCATGTCAATTCTCCGTTGTGTTGTTTGCCTAGGCAAAATGCCATAGCTTTAAACAATATCATTAAAACTAATATATGTCAACATAAAAACACGACCAGAGGATAGCGATCCAATGGTCGTGGTTGGGGGTGTCTTGCCCCGTACCGTATGGTCCGGGGTCAGGCGCGGGGCGCCCGGCGGTTGAGGTCGATCTGCTCGGCCCCGCCCTGGACGAGCAGGGGCTCGAGCAGCCGCTTCCAGCGCATGGGGTTGTCCAGGCAGAAGATCGTCCAGCCCGCGCGCACGGACTCGAAGTTCTCGTTGCGCAGGTAGGTGAACTCGAGCCGTCCTACGCCCATCAAGTTCTCAAGGCTGCTCTGCAGCACGGTGATGGCGACGATGCGATCGAATCGGATCGTCGCCTCGGAGTGGTTCAGCGGGAAGCTGAGGCTCGTCTCGGTCACGGTTTTCTTGTCCAGGTCGATGTGGTTGACCCACTTGGCCCAGTAGAAGCAGTTGATGATGGTCTGGATCTTGCCCATCACCATGACCACGTGGATCGCCACCAGGCCGCTCGTGACGATGATGGCCCATGCCATCTTGGCCTTGACTTCGTGTTCGAAGATCAGGCCCCAGACGTTGAAGATGTTCGCGTCCAGTCGGTCGAGCAGGTTGTTCAGCATGAAGCGTCCCTGGCTGTCCTTCATGAAGAACCCGACATCCGGCAGAAGGTCGATCAGCCGGTGGATCG
>CAZMEQ010000004.1:0-77934 GCA_964565345.1 uncultured Gammaproteobacteria bacterium
GGAGCGACTAAATTGGCTGGGTTTGAAATAAACTTTTGGGCATACTTGAAGGGATTTATAATTAATTCTTTGCTTAAATCAAAAGCAAAAATTTATTATAGAAGTTTTTTTAAGGAAGATCTAAGTAAGTATGATGTTGTTTTTTGTTATTTGTTGGAAGGTTGCCTGATCCGTCTAAAAAGTAAATTTGATAAAGAGTTACGGCCAGGAACTAAAGTTATATCATTCGCATTCCCAATTAAAGATTGGCGAGAGCCGGAAATTATTTATACGGAGAAAGGGGAAAAAGATTTAAATAGAATTTTTATTTATCACATTTAAATGTATGGCAGAACAAAAATTTGGTGGTGCGGGAGAGAAGTATCAATCATTGCTCTCTCGTTTTGAAAAATGGTTTGTGACTAAGTTCGTCGACAAAATACCAAAGTGTATTGAAACGTACCATTTAACTTATTCTACTTTAGCCTGGAGTTTGTTGATTGTTCTTTTTGGCTATCTGGCTACATTTAATATCAACTGGCTTTGGGGCGCAGCTGTTTGCGTGTTGTTGCAATATATTACTGATTTGTTTGATGGGGCAGTTGGACGTAAAAGAAACACTGGTTTAATTAAGTGGGGTTTTTACGCTGATCATTTTTTAGATTATATTTTTTTGTGTTCAGTTTTGATAAGTTTTTGGTTTATTCTGCCTATGAGCTATAATTTATATTTGTTCTTTTTGTTTGCAATTTTAGTGGGCTACATGATGGATTCGTATTTGAGATTCGCGGCTACTAATAATTTTAAAATTGCTCATTTGGGCTTAGGTCCAACCGAGGCACGTATTGCTTTTATTGTTATATATGTATTAAATATTTTTGGTAATAGAACATTTTTGTCTACTTTGGTGCCCTATATTTTTATTTTTACAGCTTTAGGGTTGTTTTATGTAGTCTATAAAAACCAAAAAGAGATTTGGGAATTGGATATGAAGATTAAAAAAGAACAGGAACAGGTTGCGCCACCGAAGGGGTATGATAATTTATAAGAAGCGCCAGTCTAATGCTGATGCCGGATCCCCCGCATTAAATGCGGGGCCGGCATGACAATGCTGGCTTAGGAATGTGTTTATGGATAATGGGAAAATTATTATCTTAGCCGCTGGTAAAGGGACTCGCATTGGGGCAGTCGATAAACCTAAAGTTTTGTTAGAACTTGCCGGCCGACCTATGATTGAGCATTTAATATCTCATATCGTCGGCCGGCCAGTGGTTGTAGTCGGCTTTGGCGCAGACCAAGTTAAACAACAGCTCGGAGACCGAGTCGATTATGCCCATCAAACCGAACAATTGGGCACCGGACATGCCGTAGCTTCGGCTAAAGATCTATTATTGGATTATTCTGGCCTCATAGTTGTTCTTTATGGCGATCATCCTTTGGTAAGTCAGCAAACAATCGAAAAGTTATTTGACCTATATGCTCAGAATCATGCCCCAGTATCAATGTTGACCACCGAGGTCCCTGATTTTAATGATTGGCGTGAGGGTTTTTACTCATATGGAAGAATACTTCGTGATTCTTTTTATAATGTTCGTGCAATTCGTGAATTAAAAGATTGTACGGATGCTGAAAAAGAATTAAAAGAGGTAAATCCTGGTTATTATTGTTTTGATTCTAAGTGGCTTTGGGAAAACATTGATCAAATTAAGAATAATAATCAACAAAAAGAATATTATCTGACGGATTTAGTGGAGTTGGCGGTGCAGCAAGGTCGAAATATCCCATCAGAGAAGCTAAATCCAATTGAATGTTTGGGAATTAATACTAAGGAGCAGTTGGAGTTGGTGGAATCGATATTGAAAAAAAGTTTTTAATGTCATCCTGAATTTATTTCAGGATCTCTATCGTCGGGTAGAAATGATTATTGAGATGCTGAAACTAGTTCAGCATCTCAATGGAGAGATTATTATGAAAAAAGTTGTTACAATCGGCGGAGGGACGGGGCAATTCGTACTATTATCGGCATTGAAAAATTTGGATATTGATTTAACAGCGATCGTCTCTATGGTTGATAATGGCGGAAGTACGGGACAACTACGTGATGAATATGGTGTTTTACCACCGGGCGATATTTTAAAGTGTTTAATCGCCCTTTCTCCATATCGAGAAGCCAGAGAAATATTGCAAACACGCTTTGAAGACAATGAAAAATTAGCGAAGCATAATGCGGGGAATCTTCTTTTAACTTTCATGTCGCAATATTTAAGTGGCGATTTTCCTGAAGCTGTTAAAGCCTTTAGCAGAATTCTTAAAGTGAAAGGGACAGTCTTGCCGGTTACAATAGATAAGGCGACCTTAGCGGCTGAATTAGAAGATGGACAATTTATTTTTGGAGAAACAGTAATCGACATAGTTAAGCAAGATAGTCGCGCGAGAATTGCACGAACCTTCCTTGTGCCTCATTCAGTTGCTTTATTTGTTTATCCTCCGGTAACAGAGTTTATTCTTGCCGCTGATTACATTATAATTGGGCCTGGAGATATTTATACCAGTATTACTCCTAATTTTTTAGTCCCGGGTGTTAAAGAAGCAATTCAGGAAACGAAAGCGAAGGTAATTTACATTTCAAATATAATGACCAAGTATGGAGAGACGTCTGGGTTATCCGGCTCTCAGATTGTCGCAGTGGTTGAGACGTATTTAGGCCGTCAGGTCGACATAATTTTAGCTAATAATGAGGTCGTTACCGATGAGCTTAGGCAGAAATATCAATCCGAAAAGGCAGACGCAGTAAACTTTGATAATAATAAAGAGGATAAGAGAATATTATTTGCTGATCTTTTGTCCGATGGTCCTTTGGCGCGACATGATGTCGAAAAATTACAGGCAGCATTAGCAAAACAACTAATATAGATATGCAAAGCATTGCTGATCTACATCTACACTCCAAATATTCCCGTGCTACTTCACCCCAGATGGAGCCGATTATGTTAGATTTGTGGGCCAAGAAAAAGGGAATTAATATAGTCGGTACTGGAGATTTTACTCATCCGGCGTATTTTAAGGAATTGAAAGAGAAGTTGGTGGAGGATGGAAGTGGGTTGTTGCAATTAGGAGCAACCAGTAACGAGAAACGAGTAACGAGTACAGTGAAATTCATGTTAACAACTGAAATCGCCTGTATTTATAAGCACGGAGGCAAGGCACGACGCGTGCACATTTGTGTAAATGCCCCAAGTTTTGAGAGTGTAAAGAAAATTAATGAAGAGCTAACGAAATTGAAATGTAATTTGCGATCTGATGGACGCCCTATAATTGGATTATCAGCAAAACAGCTCGTTGAAGTCTGTTGGTCGGCTGATGAAAGGGTTATGATAATCCCAGCTCACGCATGGACTCCGTGGTTTGCCATCTTTGGTTCTAAATCTGGCTACGATTCGATCGAGGAATGCTTTGAAGAATATTCCAATCGTATTTATGCCATCGAAACAGGGTTATCATCCGATCCAGCGATGAATTGGCGCTTGTCACAATTAGATAACATCACATTACTTTCTAATTCCGATGCACATTCACCCGCTAATCTTGGACGCGAAGCCAATGTTTTTGATCTTCAAGAATTTACTTATAGTGAAATAAAAAAAATAATTGAAACCAAAGATTCCAAAAAATTTTTGAACACGATAGAGTTTTTCCCCCAGGAAGGTAAATATCATTATGATGGGCACATGAGTTGTGGTTTTTCGTGCGCACCTGATGAGTCGAAGAAAAAATATAAAAATATCTGTCCAAAGTGTAAACGGGCGTTAGTGTTAGGGGTTGATCATCGCGTTGAAGATTTAGCAGATCGTAGTGTCGGTTATAAAAATAAAAGGTTTATTCCTTATAAAAATATAATTCCACTGCAGGAAATTATTGCTGAGTGTCAGAAAAAAAGTAAAAATGCTAAGGCCGTGATAGTCCAATATGAAGAAATGATTGCAAAGGGAGTTAGTGAATTCAATATTTTATTAGAACTTAGTCGAGAAAATATAAAAAACATTTCAAATGAATTGGTAGCTGAAGCTGTCATGCGTATGCGTGCTGGTAATGTTATGGCTATTCCTGGATACGATGGCGTTTATGGAATTGTAAAAGTATTTAAAGAGGGGGAGTTGATAACACAAAAACCAAATCAGAAAAAAATGTTTTAATGTTTTGCCCTTCTTCACTTACATCCTTTAGTAGCTTTCGGATGTTGAAAGGTTCCTAAGAGCAAAAAAACACTCCCGAAGGGGGAGTGTTTTTTTGTTGGGCTATTTTTTCTTCTTAGCAGCTTTTCTCTTTTTTGGAGCAGCTTTCTTTACAGCCTTCTTAGCGACTTTGCGCTTTGCTGGCTTTTTTGCTGCCTTGCGCTTTGCTGGCTTTTTTACAGCCTTTTTCTTTGCTGGCATAATAAATTCCTCCTATAAACTTTTGTAAATATTTTTTTAGAATAATTTATAAAAGTTTAAAAGTGATTTAATTTTATTTTTTAATTTTTAATTTTATATTTTCACCTCTATTATAAATCTTTTTGCAAATGTAAACAATGTATTAACATTAAATTGGGGATAACTTTTTAGATTATGTGTTTAATATTTTTAAATATATTTTTTAGTTCGCGTCACATAAGACATTGCAATATTTAAAAGTTACAAAGTATATTTTATAAATTTCATGTTTTACGATTTGCTAATTAGGAATATTCAGTCATAGCATAATTCAATAAAAATTTTGTTTTGTAAAATGATTGTTTCAAAAATTAATCATTTATTAGTAATAAAATATAACATTAAAAACTAAAACAAAAAACCGCCAACATTGTTGGTGGTCTTTTGGTGGACCCGGCAGGGATCGAACCTGTTACCTCCTCGGTGCAAACGAGGCGCTCTACCAGGTGAGCTACGGGCCCCCACACCTAATCACAAGATTACGTGATTAGGTGTGGGGGCGGGCCCAAGTATTATTGAGCTACTAGCCATCTATTGGTTTAAAGATCTTTGAATTCTTAGCCTAAGTTGATTCCAAGCGTTGGCTCTGAGTTTAAGGTTGTGTTCTCGCTGAAGCGCTTCTTCTTTTGTCCTGTAGGCTTCAAAATAAACTAATTTGTAGGGAATATAGGGTTTGGTCGAAGGAACATTTCCTTCGTTATGCTTTGCTAATCGTTTGTTTATATCAGATGAAAAGCCAAAGTAAAGATGATCACTTTTGATGCTTTTAATTATATAAAGATAGTAGAACATATCCAACGTGATTAAATAATAGCAAAAAGCATCAATTGGGTCAATATGGTGTTGGGGCGGGCGTAATAATCATCAAAATTACGGTTTTAGGTGTTTCTAGATAAAGATAGTTTTCTTTTGTAAATAGTTGTTGAGCGTCATCAACAGTTTTTATTGTCTAAATTTAGGCTTTAAAGCAGAATTTTGATTATTGGTATTGACAAAATTAAAAGTATTTGCTAGGATAGAAAGTTGCAAATGAAAGTGAATGAACATTCAACCTCCTTAATTCTGCTTCGGTAGGATTCATGGAGCTTATCCGCCTTCGCTGAAGCTACGGCGGATAAACTAGAAAAAAGGCCCCTGCCTCACACCATATAACCTTTTTTCTGGATTCTATTGCAGCACCTCTAAGCATCGGTTACAAATATAAATTTAGGACCGTATGTACTTAGAAGAAATGAGTGCGCTCTCATTTCCTAATATGCTTGTTAGGGAATGAGGGGGACACTGATTACCACGTTGGTGACCACACTAGAGATAATGAGAGAGCATTTCTAGCGTGGGCCACCAGCGTTGGGCCATCCTGCTAGTTCCTCGTCTGTGAGGGCAGACGGTGGAGGAAAACAAGCAGGGCGCAAGGGAGGACGTCCTCCGCGCTGGAGGTGATCAGTCGCAAAGACTGGATCATCTTCAATAAGCTGGTGTCACCCGGGGGTTCACGCAACCCAGCGACTGTCCCTCGACCGCAAGTGTCGAGAGGAAGTCCAAGCGAGCATCGGCCGTGTCGGCTGAGTCGCACGTGAGGTCAAAGCGACTGCTTACTGATGTGCACGTCGGTAGGTGGTAAGTCGTAGTACTCGCCAAAAGAGCGGGGTGCGATCAGTCGCGTAAGAATCTACAGATGCCTAGCTGTAGAACTTCCCTCCCGGCCTTGTCCATGACAGTCATGGCTTCATCGGAGCAAGCTCGGTACTTCGGTGCCACAAATGATCACCTCGCAGCGAGGTGTTGTGCGATAGCGCGACTGGTCTTACTGGTCGCGCGCTCTTCTAAGGAGTTGAGACTTCGACCTCTTAGAAGAATCTGATTTATAATGGTTGGTTCACTAAATAAAAGAGAGAATATTTAGTGAGCCAACCAGTCGTTGGGCCATACCGCAAAACCTTACTTCGGAAGGGCGGAGTACGGGTTGAAAAGCGGGAGCGTTTGGGGTCCGGAACCCTACGCATGGACTTGTGTCCGTGCTTGGGCTTCGCGGGCCCCGCACGGACAAGAGTTCAAGAAGGCTGGCTAGGCTATAGGGGGCGCACACTCCCAGATGACCGGTTGTGTGGCATTACGCCGACACCGGATGTGTGGTCAAAGGCGATGCTCTGCGACGGCAGAGTGGTCAGATGAGTGATCCTTCGAGAGGACTTCATCCATCGCGCCAATGTCAATCCGCGGCCTAGCGATTGACGTTCCCCGTTTTTTCGACAAGGAGGTGATTGGGGCAAAACCCACCCTGCCCCGCGAAGGCAGGGTCACCGTTCCTAAGTGGTCGTTCGGCACACAGTGCCTACGGCCGCGCGCGACCTGGTCTCATCCGGTCGCGCGTCTCTCTAAGTAGTTGAGCTCATCGACTTTTTAGAGAGATCTTGCTGGAAGTCCATGAAAGTTTTTAAAGGATTAAAAATTGTCATGGCTTTCCGGTGGTACTTTACGGAACCGGACGTGGTGGCGGAATCCACTCGCGCTTACAGGCCATCTGCCCGCGCGTTATAAAAGCAGGCTGGCTACCCCTTGGACCTGACGAGTCATCAACAGCCAACACAACTTGATGCCCGAACCGTAAGGGTGGGTAAGGCGAAAGCTAATAAACATCAGGTTAGGCCAATCTCGAAAGTTTGAGGGGGAATTATCTCGCGTAACTAGTCATTCTGGTTGCGCGTCCATCTGAGTAGTTGATCAATTCGACTTTTTAGATGGATTTAACAAAGAGGCGAATCATGAGCAAGTCCATGGCTGAGTCGATTGTCTGCCGCGTGTTCGAGGGGTTGCGCCAGGTCGATGACTTTTTCTACCAGGCTCTGGCGATTGTCGGCATGACCCCGCAGCAGTTCTTTCAGCTCCGCAAGGAATTGAAGAAGTGCGAGCGTCGGCAGCCGGCCTTCGTCCTGTGCACCCCGACCGGCAGCGGCAAGAACCGGTGAACCTCTTTCCCCCGCTTATCACAATGAGCGGGGCAGACCCAAAGCTACAACGCGGCGGGTCTTTTCTTTTATACGGATTATGATATTATGGTTACGACAATAAGAAAGACAAATGACCTTGGAAATCACTAAGGTCGTCCTCCTCCCCCCGCAATAAATGCGGGGTACGGACGACAAGTCGCTGGAAGAAACTCATCTGATATATGAGTAGTAGACCCAGCCGGGTATCCCACGCACCATAAAGGTGCGGGGCAGGGCCCGTAATAGCCCGTAATTAAGTTAAAGCACAAGATGGTATCGCCCTTCGATAAACTCAGGGCTCTTGGCATTTTGAGCTTTTTTTATTTATAACTCATTAATATGAATGACAAAAAAACATTTCCCCAAATTGAAGAAGAAATAATGAAGTATTGGGAAGAGAATAAGATTTTTGAAAAATCAGTTGAAAATCGCGCTGCTTCTAATTCTTATGTTTTTTATGATGGGCCGCCGTTTGCTACTGGATTACCGCATTATGGACACATTGTTGCTGGTACAATGAAAGATTTAGTGCCACGTTTTTGGACTATGAAAGGTAAACGAGTGGAACGTCGTTGGGGCTGGGATTGTCATGGTTTGCCAATTGAAAATATCGTTGAAAAAGAATTAAACTTGAACAGTCGCAAAGATATCGAAACATATGGTGTCGATAAATTTAACGAAACTTGTCGTTCGAAAGTTATGATATATGCCGATGAGTGGAAAAAGATTGTGAAACGGCTAGGGCGTTGGGTTGATATGAAAAATGATTATAAAACCATGGATCCAGATTTTATGGAATCTGTTTGGTGGGTTTTCAAATCACTCTGGGACAAAGGTTTATTATATGAAGGACATAAAAGCATGCATATTTGTCCTCGTTGCGAAACAACACTTAGCAACATTGAAGTCTCACAAAATTATAAAGATGTAAAAGATATCTCTGTAACAGCAAAATTCGAACTTGTTGATGAACCTAAAACTTACGTCTTGGCTTGGACTACCACCCCCTGGACTTTGCCTGGGAATGTCGCGTTGGCGGTGGGGGCGGACTTAAATTATGTAAAGGTTGAATGTGATGGAGTTAAATATGTTCTGGTTAAAGAGTTAGTGCCTAAATTTTTTGAAGGTAAAAATTTTAAGGTTTTAGAAAGTTTTAAGGGTGAAAATTTAGTAGGAAAAAAATATATCCCATTGTTTGATTATTATAAAGAGGCTGATTTATTAAATAGAGAAAATCTTTATATCATTGAGAGCGCCGGTTTTGTCTCAACTGAAGATGGGACTGGAGTGGTTCATATTGCACCAGCCTTTGGCGAGGATGATATGAATTTGGGACGTGATAAAAACCTATCTTTTATTCAACACGTAGGGCAAGATGGTCGTTTTACCGCGGAGGTAAAAGATTTTGCTGGTATGGAAGTTAAACCCAAAGAAGATCCAACAGCCACAGACGTTGAAGTTCTAAAATATTTATCAGCTAAAGGATTGATTTTTTCTAAAGAAAAATATTCTCACAGTTATCCTTTTTGCTGGCGGTGTGAATCTCCGTTATTGAACTATGCCACTAGCTCTTGGTTTGTAAAAGTAGCGGATCAAAAAGAAGCTTTACTAAAAAATGCTCAAAATATTAATTGGGTCCCAGATCATTTAAAGGAAGGTCGATTTGGACAATGGCTTGAGGGCGCTCGTGATTGGTCAATATCTCGTTCACGTTATTGGGGTAATCCGCTGCCAGTTTGGAAGTGTGAATGTGGTAATGTAAAGGTTGTTGGAAGTCGGCAAGAACTTCAAGATTTAAGCGGAGAAAAAGTTGAAGATTTGCATAAGCATTTTGTGGATAGGATTAAATTTAAGTGCGACAAATGTGATTCCATGATGTCACGCATTCCAGAGGTTTTAGATTGTTGGGTCGAAAGTGGCTCGATGCCTTATGGTCAAATGCACTATCCGTTTGAAAATAAAGAGAAGTTTGAAAAAAACTTTCCTGCTGAGTATATCGCAGAGGGGGTTGATCAGTGCCGTGCTTGGTTTTATGTACTTCATGTTCTTAGCACCTCTTTGTTTGATAAACCGGCTTATAAAAATGTTGTTGTAAACGGGATTGTCTTAGCCGAAGATGGACAAAAAATGTCCAAGAGCAAGAAAAATTACCCTGACCCTATGTTGGTGGTCAATAAATATGGAGCTGATGCCTTACGCTTTTATTTGACTAGTTCGGCAGTTATGCGGGCCGAAGATTTATGTTTTTCTGAAAAAGGCGTGGACGAAGTGTACAAAAAAATAGTTTTGATTTTGATGAATGTTTTAAATTTTTACAAAATGTATGAGACTCGAATTGATGCCGGAGCTAAAAGCACCAATGTTTTGGATCAATGGTTAATGAGTAAGACGGATCTATTAGTACAGGAGGTTACCGAAAAGATGGAATCATATGAACTAACAAAGGCTGCTCGACCTATTGCTGATTATATTGACGAACTTTCTACCTGGTATGTGCGTCGTAGCCGCGATCGTTTTAAAGACGAAGCGGAGATAAGTCCAGCTGGAGCAACTTTAAGACTGGCTTTAGAAAAATTATCTTTAGTATTGGCTCCTTTTATGCCTTATCTTTCGGAGCATATTTGGTTGTCGCTGGGAAATAAAGAGTCGGTTCATTTACAAAATTGGCCGGAGATATCTTCGAAGCGAATTGATAAGAAGGTTTTGGCTGATATGCAATCTGTCCGCGAACTTGTTGAAATGGGCTTGGCGGCTCGTGATGAATCAAAGATAAAAATACGCCAACCACTGCAAACATTTAGATACGATGGTAAAGAGTTGAATAAAGAATTCGAAAAAATTATCGCCGAAGAATTGAATGTTAAAGAAGTGAAATGGACCGACGGGATAATCTCGAAGCTTCATCATGCTTTTAAAGAAACTGCTGACAGAAAAATTTCTTTAGACCTTGAGATTACAGAAGAGTTGAAGTGGGAGGGGTTATTGCGTGAGTTGACTCGTCAAGTTAACAATGCGCGCAAGGAGGCGGGACTTACTATCGAGGATACGGCGAATTTAGTTTATGAGACAGAAAGTTCTATAGTTGCAGAGTTTTTTACTAAGGAACATCTCGTTGACCAATTAACGAAAGCAACTCTTTTGGCCTCAATTAGTGTGGGCGTTGGTGTAAGTGAAGTTAAAGTTAATGATGAAAAATTAAAAATTACTTTGACCAAGAATTAATATGGATAAATTCGATGTCATAATTGTCGGGGCAGGTCCTGCTGGCATTTTTGCGGCCTATGAGCTTATTCGAAATCGCCCCTCTTTAAACATTTGTATTTTAGAAATTGGTAATTTAATCCGTAATCGTGGCCGGCAAGAAGTGATGTCTGGGGTAGGAGGAGCTGGAACTTTTTCTGATGGGAAGTTACATTACACTCCGGTTTTGAGTCACGAAAAAATGTTCCACCTGTACCAAGCAGAAGAATACCAAAAATATTTGGATGAAGTTGAGCTAATTTTTGCTCAGTTTGGAGTTAGGGCTGAATATTATCCACGGAATCTTGAAGAAGCGAAAAACCTAGCTGATAATGCCAAGAAGAAAGGCATTAAATTATTTATCCGCAAAGCACAGCATGTGGGCTCGGATAAATTGCCGGAAGTTATAAAAAACTTTGAGGATTATTTACTCGCTCGTAATGTAAAGATTAAAGATAAAACAGAAGTTACTGATTTACTGATCGAGGCTGGCCAGGTTCAGGGTGTACGGTTAAGCACGGGCGAAAGTTTATTAGCGAATAAGATTATTGTGGCGCCTGGTCGTATTAGAGCCCAGTGGCTACAACAAATTTCGGAAAAACTTAATCTTTCGTATACTTATGAGAAGGTTGAAGTGGGCGTTAGAGTTGAGTTCTCCGAGGCCGTTTTAAAGAAACACGCTGAATTGATGTATGAAACAGTTTTTATGATGCGGACTCCAACCTTTGATGATGTGGTTAGAACGTTTTGTCCTTGTCCTAAGGGTCATGTCGCGGCAGAACATTATGATGATTTTGTTTGTGTAAATGGTCATTCAAATTCAAACCATAATTCTGAAAATTCTAATTTTGCATTTGTCTCAGAGGTTACTTTGACCGAGCCAGTGGAAAATACTATCGCCTATGCTAAGTCTATCGCTAAATTAGCTTCAACTATAGGTGGAGGAAAACCGATTTTGCAACGATTAACTGATTTGCAAAAAGGTAGACGCAGTACCTGGGAACGCATTAATAAAAGCTTTGTCTTGCCCTCTTTGCGTGATGTAACCCCAGGGGATATTTCAATGGCATTACCGCATCGAATAGTTCGTAATATAATGGAAGGGTTAGAGATGTTAGATCAAGTGTTACCAGGGATTAACTCTGGACATACACTACTCTACGCACCAGAAATTAAATTGCGTTCGTCAAAAATTCAAACAGATAAATATTTGCAAACTGAAATAAAAGGACTTTATGTGGCTGGTGATGGGGCTGGTGTCTCTGGCAATATCACTGGGGCTGCAGCAACAGGTATAATTGCAGCACAAGGTGTTTTAAATAACTTTTAACATGGACTTTGGTATTGAATTAGCCAGTAGAAAAAAGCAAAGAACAAAGCTGCCACAAATTATTAATGTTTTGTTGATGGGCAGTGCTTTGTTATGTTTGTTTTTTTTGTTTATTGCGTGGAGAGTCCAAGAAAAATATGCGGAACAGATAGTCCCAGTCGAAGAAATTACGGGGCCTAATATTGCGCTTGTCTTTGGGGCGGGGTTAAAAAAATCAGGCGCTCCGAGTCATATATTGGAAGATAGAGTTTTAACAGCTATAAAACTTTATCAAGATGGTCGAGTTGGTAAAATTATAATGAGTGGAGCAAACCCCGTTGTTGATTACAATGAAGTTCAAGCTATGAAAGACTTTGCTTTGTCCGAAGGCTTACCGGATGACGCTATAATTTTAGATTATGCGGGGCGCAGAACTTATGACAGTTGTTATCGTTTAAAAGAAATTTTTTCTCTTAATAAAATTATTTTAGTAACGCAGGCTTATCATTTACCTCGAGCTTTGTATTTGTGTGAATCTTTAGGCGTATCAGCTCGTGGTATTTCGGCCATAGATCGTGGTTACTTTTACCAATGGAAATATAATTTACGGGAATGGCCAGCAAGTTTTAAGGCTTGGTTAGATATTAATTTTTTGAAACCAAAACCAATTTTGGGTGAAAAAATAGAATTATAAGTGCGACGCCTAAGAGTCTATTAGTAAAAAAGATTCTTTTTTGATTCTTGAAAATAAATAGTTTTTCTAATATAATAAAATGTCGTTTGTGAAGGAGGACAGAATGCGACCCAAAAACATTCTGATAACTGGTATTGGACTAAGCGGCAAGAGTACCTTGCGCCGCCAACTCGTGGACTTTCTGACAAATCTGGGGGTCAATTTCGTACAGCATGACGCTGATGGTTTCGCGGAAGTGCGCGACATCCGAGATGCGCGCAATGTCCTGTCGGCCGATGAGATCCAGCTTGCACTGACACGACGCGAGACAGTGGTCCTGGTCGAAGATGTTCACGGCGCTGAGCTCGAGGGAAACTTGCGGCCTTTGGTGGCCTACGACCTGGTCTTGTACGTTGAGCCTACGCGCTGGGCGTACTTCTTCTTCTGGCTGAGTCGAGCTTGGCAGTGGTTCCGGCGTGGACACTATGCGTGGGATCGTGAGGCCGGCTGGTCTGGCTCGGGTAAGCCATACCAACTCCGAAACCTGCTTCACATCGGTTATCACATGATTCGAGCGCTCTGGCATCGCAAACGCTGGGTGGCCCAGGATCACTGGGTCATGAGGAATTCTGGCTGTATGGTCTGGGTTCTGCGTTCCTACTGGACGCGGCGCGGCCCTGGGTTTCTGTTCAAGTTCTAGCTCCCAATGTCGTTGGCTGCACCGGCTGACGACTTTTTTATTTAAAATTAGAATAAAAGCCGTTTTCGATGTAACACTTTTAGTCCTTGGACCGTCTTATATAATAGAGTCCCACGTACTATTAAGGTACGGGGCAATTAATATGAATAAAAATTGGCACAATTATCCTTGTGTTGAAAAGACTGACTTACGTTCAGGCTGGATTTTTGGTATGTACCAAAAAGCTAGCGGAGCGAAAGCTGATCTGTTTGTACGGATAATTGTGTTTAATAAGAATTAAAAAAATTTCTTCTATACAATTACGCGTCCAGTCAGATCGGCTGGACGCGTTTGTTTGCTTCTGGCTGTGATCATTACAACCCACACGGGAGGGTTCCCATGTCCGAAAAGATCGAGCGGAACTTTGTCATCTTCAAGATTCTCTTTCAGTTTTTCTTCGCCTTGTCATTTCCCATGTACGTGCTCTTTCTGAAAGACGGTGGAATGAACCCCAATCAGATTGGACTCGTCAACACCCTGTTCATGGTTGCGGTCTGCTTGTTTGAAGTGCCCACTGGCATTGTTGGTGATCGGTTTGGTCGTAAGAAATCGATCATCATCGGTTTGGGTGTAAGTAGCTTGGGCTTTATGTGGTACTTTGCCAGTACCAGTTTCTGGATGTACGTTGCGGCGGAGGTCATCCTGGCTCTGGGCATGAGTTTCATATCGGGTTCGCTCCAAGCTTGGCTTAAGGACACGCTGCACTACCATAACGGCAAGAAAAGTTTCGGCGTTGTTTGGAGTAATGGCTCTAAGTTCGCTCACTTGGCTGGAATCTTGGGTGGGTCAACCGGAGCCCTACTGGGAAGTTACTGCATCTCTTGTCCATGGCTCTTGGCCAGTTTGGGGACACTGTTCCTGACTGTTCTCTCGTGCTTTATCGTGGACGAAAGCTACTTTAAGCACACAAACCTGAGCTGGAAAGAGGGCGCCAAGGAGTTTTCTCGTCTTTTTAAAACAGCGACTTCTTTGGCTTACCGGCAAAAGAAGATTCGTTATTTCTTTGCCATCACTTGCCTGACAACCTTTGCATTGCAACCGCTAAACCAACAGTGGTCCTTGTTTTTTGAGGCAACCTTTGACCTGAAGTCCATCATGTTCGTATGGATGGGGATGTCTTTGGCTCTGTTTGTCGGTTCGCACACAGCGAGTCGACTCTTGAAAAAAGAAAAGAATCAGGAATTGGCCTACCTCCTGATGGCCTTGCTCATCAAGAGCAGTTGCATTATTGTCATGTCGCAACAAACAAGCTCAATTCTTGTTCTGTTGCTGTTCTTGGGACACGAGCTACCTCGTGGCTCTTGGGAGCCCCTAGCTGAATCCTACTTGCAGAAACAAGTTCCGGATGAAGTCCGTGCCACCATGGGGTCTCTCTCGTCGCTGGTGAATAAGCTCGGGGCTGGCGCGGGATGGCTCCTGGCTGGGTTTATGCTAGAACACTGGCACATCCTCGATTGTTGGCTTGTTGGTGGGCTCGCACTCTTGCTCACCATCCCATTCTTCTACCTGCTGCTCCGAGAAAGTTAACAAACGCCGCTTGATCACATGGATCAGGCGGCGTTTATAATAGATTCAATTTTTTCTTTTTTCTTTTCCAGTAAAGAAAGCAAATAATTTAGCGAATGGAGAGAATAATTTTTGGCTTCTTTATCTTTGTTATAAAGAAATTTAATATAAAAGGATAGGGCTCTTTCAATGACAGCAAACTTAATAGCAGGATATAGATATTTTTTTTCTTGTTGACTTAATTTTCTTTCTTTTTGGTAGTTATCAAGAATGCGTTTTAATTTTTTATTGCACCAGGCTTTCCAGTTGGTATGAAAACACCAGCCGCGGAGGACCTGCCCTAAATCATAGATGAGTGGGGCATAATAACTGCGTTCAAAATCAATCAGCCCAGAAATTTTTCCGTCTAGCCACAGGACATGTCGCTTGCCTAAGTCTTCATGAATCATCCCTCTGGGCAAGTTGTTGGGAATTATAATAGTACTAAGCTCTTTTTGTATTTGTTGTAAAATTTTATCTTTGGGAAATTTAGTTTTCAGTTCAGTTAAATGTCTCTCAGTTGTTTTTAGATCCCACTTATGGAGAATTTTATTTTTTGTTTGATAGTTTTGGATACTTTTATGGAATCGTCCAAAGACCATGGAGAATTCGGCTACTTCAAATGGATTGGGAGTGGCTTTAGATCGTCCGTCGATATGTTTTTTTATTAAAATGTTAGAGGCGCCAAACTTCAGTATAGAAATAATTGGTGCAACTGGAATTTTCTTTTTGATCAAGAATTCGGATAATTCTTTTTGGGCAGCTAATTCTTTGAGCGATCTAAAACGAGGCCCTTTGTTGTAAAGAGTAAAAACATAGTTATCTCTATTTGTTTTAATTAAATAATTACGATCAGAATTTTTTTCGAGTAAGCTAAAAGAAAGAAGAGTACCTAATTTTTGTAATGATGTGATTTTGGGTATGTTTATCATGATTTAAGTGTAGCAAATTTATATTAGTAGAGAAGGGGGCATGCAAAAAATTTATAAAAAAATATCGACGCCTCAGCTGTGGCCGAAGCGTCGAAGTTGGGTCAGGCAATTCTTGCCTCCGTCGGGGTGAGATTGAGTTCGCCCTGTCCCAGGGGGGTGAGGTGTCGCGTGAGATTCGTTGCGACCAGGCGTCTCAAGTCACTCAGTGTCAGGTTCAACCGCGTGCCGGTAGGTTCGCGGAAGTAGATCAAGAAGCCTTTCTGGTGGTAGAACACGTCGGCTTGGGGCTCTGCTTGGCGCAGGGCCTGGGCCAACTTTTCCATCCCGGCCACGTACTTGGTTTTACGCGACAGGATGGCCACCGTGAAGCGACCACGGAGTTCCGGCCTTCCGGTATTTTCCGCCACCATGATGTCAACGTCCGAGTGACGTCGGTCGTTCATGATGTCGCGCAGGTCGCTCGGAGCGAAGGGGTGCGCAGGCACAAAGGCGATCCGCAATCCACCAACTTCCTGCACCTCGATCGTGGGCTCCACCGCTTGTGCGAAGGTGGTTTCACGTTCGTAGTAATTACGCGCTTCCTGGGCGTAGCACTGGAGTGCGTTGACCAGGCAAACCATGTGCAACAAGTCCGGAGTCCCACTCGGCTTGTTCTTGACCAAGGTCATGAACCAGGTCGGGCCTGGCAAGTTGGGTACGAATCGGCCTACCGGGCCGTGCTCTTCGTAGAGCATCTCGTTCAAGGTGCCGATGGTTTCGTACACCTCTTCTTCCAGGTCACCGACTTCGTGGCCGGAGTCGATCCGGTTGACGAACTCGACGAGTCGCTTCAAGTACTTGGGCGGGTTAAATCCTTCGCCCACGAACAGGAGCTCAAAAATGATCTCCGAGGCACTGTGGAATTCGCAGTCCACATAGTGGTGGTCGAAGATCAGGTTGTCGAGGTCCAGCCGGCCACCGGTGTCGATGTGCACGACCACGTCGCGTCCGTGGAACGATTTGTACGAGTCGGGGTCCAAGAGCTGCCCCGGAGGGACGAAATGCCAGTGGATCCGGTTTTCATACAAGTTGAACCCGGATTTCTTGAGGATCATGAGGGCGCCGACGGCACCGTCCTGGTCCGGGTCCTGGTGTGTCACGATGTGCAAGTTGTGGGCATCGCGCAGACGGCGAATCACCGCCCTTTTCTGTTCGGGGGAAAACATGGGTAACCTCCTTGAATGTGACCTGCTATCATAATATAAATGGGGCGTTTTGTCAAGATAAAAGTTGTCTAATTTTAGATAAAATTGAATAAAAGCTAATTTTCTGCTAAATTTAGTCTATATGAAGAAAGTAGAACTTTTGGCCCCAGCTGGAAATCTTAAAAAATTGAAGTACGCCTTGGCCTTTGGCGCGGATGCGGTCTATTGTGGTCTGCCTGATTTTTCTTTGCGTGTGCGTATTAACCAGTTTAACTTGAAGACTCTAAAAGAAGGAATTGCGTTGGCACAGGGCCAAGGGAAAAAGGTTTATGTTACAACTAATATCTTTGCGCACAATAAGCATTTAAAAAAATTAGAACCTCATTTGAAACAGTTAAAAAAATTACAGCCAGACGCTCTTATTGTCTCTGATCCTGGGGTAATACAACTTGTTAAAAAAATTTGGCCTAAGTGCGAAATTCATCTTTCTACCCAAGCCAATTGCACTAACTGGCAAGCCGCAAAATTTTGGTATGATCAAGGAGTCAAAAGAATTATTTTGGGCCGAGAAGTTACCTTAAAGGAAATTAAAGAAATTCATCAGAAAGTTCCTAAAGTTCAATTAGAAGTTTTTGTTCATGGGGCCATGTGCATGTCTTATTCTGGTCGATGTTTACTTTCAAAATATTATACTAATAGAAGTGCTAATTTGGGTGACTGCACACAACCTTGTCGTTGGCAGTTTCGACATTTTATTGGCGAGGTAACGCGTCCTGATGATTTGTTAGAAGTTGAAGAAGATGACCGCGGAACCTATATTATGAATTCACGCGATTTATGTTTGATTGAATATTTAGATCAATTGAAGAAAGCTGGTGTGATGTCGTTTAAGATTGAAGGCCGGGCTAAAAGTATTTATTATTTAGCCAATACAGTTAAGGTTTATCGCGAGGTTATGAATAAGAAAGAAAGAATTAAGAATTTTGAACCATATCTAAAAGAATTAAAGAAAACACAAAACCGAGGCTTCACCAAAGGCTTTATTTTTGGTGCAGAACAAGTTGAGCAAGAGGTTAATAAAAGCCACGAAGATTGTCCTTGGGAGTTTTGTGGAGAAATTGTGGGCTGGGAAAAGGGTCTGGCCAAGATTATGGTTCATAATCAATTGAAAGTAGGCGATAAAGTGGAACTGATTACTCCGAAAGGCGAAAACATTGATTTGAAAATTAGCCAGCTGGAAGATAAAAATCATCGCACAATAGAAGAAGCGCATGGGGGACAAGAGACGATCATTTATATCCACAGCAAGAAGGAAATTCCTGTCTACACTCTGATTAGACGTAGGTTGTCCAAGTAGGTGCAATGATGTAAAATTATAATATATGATAGCGAGTATTAAAGGAATTCTTAAGTTTAAGCGAGAGAATTTTTTGATTCTTGAAAATAACGGCATAGGCTATAAAGTTTTTGTGCCAGAGAATATACTTTTGAGCAAAAACGTTGGTGATGAATTAGAGCTTTATACTTATCATCATGTGCGCGAGGATATAATGCAACTTTTTGGTTTTACTAGTCTGGAAGAGTTAGAGTTATTTGAAAAATTAATTTCTGTATCCGGTGTTGGGCCTAAAACTGGCATGAATGTCTTTGGGGTGGCTAGCGTTAAGGATATTAAATCAGCTATAGTTAACGAGAATCCGAATATATTAAAAAAGGTTTCTGGGATAGGAGCAAAAACAGCCGAAAGAATTGTCTTGGAATTAAAAAATAAGATCGGAGCCTTGGTTGGCCATGACGGGATTAAGACTGAAGAAGAAATGACCACTGATTCAGATGTTATTGATGCCTTGGTTTCCTTGGGCTATCAAGCCAGACAAGCGCAAGAAGCATTAAAAAAAATTGATCAGAATATAAAAGAATCTGGAGCAAAAGTAAAAGCTGTGCTTAAGATTTTAACTAAATAGTAGATTAATCTAAGCGCCAGTCATTTGCAGATGCCGGATCCCCCGCATTAAATGCGGGGCCGGTATGACAGTGCTGGCGTAATTTGCCTAAGAAACTATGATTTTACGTGAAGCAACAATTAATGATAAAGAAAACTGGGACCGTTTTGTCGAAACAACCGAAGGCGGTTCCTTTGTTCAATCTTGGGCTTGGAGCGAGTTCATGTCTACGCAAAAAGAAAAGGTCTGGCGTTATTTGATTGAATCAGATGACAAGATTGTGGCCGTTATGTTTTTATTTCTTTCAAGACTCAAATTGAAGCAAACTTTATTATATTCACCTAAGGGTCCAATTATTAGCACAGAAATTGAGCGCGCCAAAGCGTGGGATTTATTCATGACCACAGTGGACCAAATTGCCGACGAAGAAAAAGCCTTAACTTTCCAATTAGACCCAGAAACTAGCGATGTAACTTGGTGTCAATTGTTCGATCAGGCTGGATTGGTTAAGTCTAAGATTGATATACAACCTCGCCACACTTTAATTTTGGATATTCGTAAGTCAGAGGAAGATTTATTAAAACAAATGCACCAAAAAACGCGTTATAATATAAATTTGGCACATAAAAAAATGATTAAGGTGCGAGTTGACAATAAAGACGATAAAAATTTAATTGAACTTTTAAAGAAAACAGAAGAGCGTCAGCGCATTCAACTTTTTGGTGCAGACTATTTTAAAAAATTATTACAATGCCCTTTAGTTAAATTGTATTTGGCTGACTATGCTGGTAAAACGATCGCGGCTAATGTTATGATTTTTTGGAATCATACTGCTACTTATTTGTTTGGAGCTTCGGATTATGAAGCTCGTGCTCTTATGGCGCCCTATCTTTTGCAGTGGCAGGCTATGAAGGATGCAAAAGATTCTGGTATGTGGTTTTATGATTTTTGGGGCGCAGCACCAGAAAACGCCAAGGGACAAGAAATGAGTTGGGCTGGATTTACTAGATTCAAAAAAGGTTTTTCGCCAAATGCTGAAATTACAGAATTTTTAGGCGCCTACGAAAAAAATTATCAACCAGTGAAATTGGGCTTGTATCGATTTTTGCGCAAAATATATAAACGTTAAATATGAAAAACTATTCGCGTCGAACTAATAAAAAAGTGACGCGTTTTCGAACAGCTAGTGTCTTCAAGGCTTCGCATAGTGAAGAGAATAAACGGGTCAACGCGCATCTTAAAACAGCTCCCAGGTAGGGAGCTGTTGTCATTTGATTTGCGAATCGACAACGGCGATGAAGCAAACCGCTAGCCAAATTCATAAATATCATGTTCATACCAATCGTATGAAAGATCTTCCCATTTGGGGTCGGTAGCTTCAATTAAGTTTATTTTCTTTTTTCTTGAACCAGCCTTGATTTGTTTCTCTCTGGAATTTGCAGCATCAATACGTTGGTATATTTCGAAATAGACTAACTTATCAAGGTTGTACCGTGATGAGAAAGACTTTGTGAAATATTTGTTTTTATGTTGCCAGACCCTTCTATAGAGATCAATTGTTACTCCGGTACATAACGCCTGGTTTTTCTTGTTAGTCATAATGTAGACAGCGCAATTGGATTTATCCATATCTAACATTAAAGAACAACGGTAAGATTTTGGTAATTTTAGGTGTGGGGCTAGCGGTTTGCGTCGTCTCCGACAGAGCGGATCATCGCAAAACGCTATGGGGCACCTAATAATTAGAGGGAGCTAGCGGTTTGCGTCGTTGCTGCGCTTCTCGCAAAACGCCAGGGTTCACCTACCTGCGACATTCTAATTTATCGGGATCTATAATTAAGGGATGAAATTAACCCGGTCGCAAAAGTTTTTTTACTTGTGCTTATGTTTTCTGATTGGGATAGTTCTCGGCGAACTTCCTGTTTCTCTTTCTTTTATTTTTTTATTATGTTTTTTTGTTTTTTTGTTCCTATTTTTAATTAAATTATCAAAAATTTATTATCTATTATTGATTTCCCTGGTCGTAGGAATATTTTGGCGCAACTCGTTCAACCCCAGTATAGATGATGACCATATCAGTTATTATAATAATAAGTTCATGACCTTTTTGGGTGTTGTTATTAATGAACCTGATGTTAGAATAGATAGTCAAAAACTGACTATAGATGTTACTGACTATAAGGGAAAAGTTCTTTTAAAGACTTTGCAATATCCGGAATATAGCTATGGGGACCAGCTTTCAATAAAATGTAAGTTGCATCCACCGGAACCAATCGAAGATTTCCGCTATGACAAATTTTTAGCCCGCGAGGGTATTTATTCAGTTTGTTATAATCCTCAAATAAAAAAGGTTAGTGGGAATAATGGCAATTTTATTTATGCTTGGATTTTAAAATTTAAAAAAGGGGTTGAACAAATCATCAATAAAACCATTTCAGAACCACAAGCCGCCTTGCTCGGTGGTATTTTGTTAGGTTCGCGTAGGGGCCTTCCCACGGAGTTAATGGATCAGTTCAATCGCGTAGGCATTACGCATATTATCGCCATCTCTGGCTATAATATTACCATTATCGTTTCGGTGCTAATGACATTGGCCAAGTTCTTGTATATAAATCGAAAAAAAGTTTTGTGGTTCATATTCCCGAGTTTAATTATTTTTGTTATTTTAACAGGGCTGAGTGCTTCGGTAGTGCGCGCCACTATTATGGGGTTGCTGGTTGTCGTCGCTGGCCAGGTGGGGAGAAAATCAAATCCGAAAAATATTTTGATAGCCGCAGCTGTTGTGATGTCTGTGTGCAATCCGTTTGTGATCTTGTGGGATTCTGGTTTCCAACTGTCATTCTTGGCTACATGTGGGTTGATGTTTTTGTCTGAGAAATTAAAAAAGTATTTCGCCCGAGTACCGGAAATTTTTGGGTTGCAAGAGAATTTGGTTAGTACCTTTTCCGCCATTATTATGACTTTACCTTTAATACTTTTTAATTTTAAAAGACTTTCACTTATTGCGCCGATTGCAAATCTACTAGTTTTGCCGACCATTCCGCTGGCTATGTTATTAGGTTTTGTTCAAATCATAGTCGGTTCTTTTTCTGTTGCCTTGGGACAAGTAGTTGGTTGGTCTAGTTGGTTAATTTTGAGTTATGTGGTTAAGGTGACAGAAATTTTAGCTTTACTATGGTGGTCGGCCGTTGATTTGTCTGTGGGTTGGGGAGGTCTAATTCTGGGATTTTTAACTCTAGTAGTCATTATTAAAAAGAAGAGACGTATAGTCTATTCGTAAAGCTTATGATAAACTAGGAGTGATATGAAAACATTGGTAGTTTATTATTCAAGAACAGGGGTGACCAAGAAGGTGGCCGAGATTTTGAGTGTAAAACTCAAAGCTGATTTAGAAGAGATAGTTGATACACAAGATCGTTCTGGTGCCCTGGGTTATCTTAAAGCAGGACGTGATGCGACCTTTAAAAAACTTACGAAATTGGTACCCATAAAGCGAAGATTATCGGATTATGATTTGGTTGTTGTGGGAACACCGGTGTGGGCCTGGACTATGTCGACGCCGATCAAGACTTTTTTAACTGAAAACAAGGGAAAGTTTAATCAGGTTGCCTTTTTTTGTACCATGGGTGGGTCTGGTGACGACAAAACATTTTTGCATATGGCAGATGTTTGTGGTAAAAAAGAAAAAGCTAGGTTAGCCATGTTAACGAAAGAAGTAGTCAACGAAGACGTAGAAGAAAAAATTAATAACTTTTTAGAAGAAATATATGGCCATGGAAAGATTTCTGCATAAAATGTTCGAAAGTAGTACTGGACACGATTTACGAGAAGCCCAAACAGCGGAGGATGTCATGATTCTTTTGAGCGGGTTGGGTTATGAGAATGTCCCTGAAGAAGTTGCTCGCCGTTTGAGCTTTTTATCTTTACCCACTGAAATGCGTAATTCTCATTTTCAAGATGCCCTAGATATTTCGGAAATTATAGACGATTTAGTCCCAGAGGATTTATCAGATCAAGAAACAAATGAATTAAGGGCTGCTAGCTTGCTCCATGATGTGGGTAAGGCCGGCCCACCCGAAGCTAATGAAAACGAACAGTTGGCTATTGTGACTCTATTCAATTTGAATTTTCCTTATGGGCAAATGATTGATGGAGTAAGGATAAATGATGTTAGTATTCAGCGTGCATTAGGATTAAAAGTTGAAGAAGGTGAAATTACGCAAGAACGCGCAGCTGAGTTATTGTCTTTAGTTATTGCTGCCTCCGAAAGGCAAATCAATAAAAGGGTAGAAACAACTATTACCCCGGAAACGCCGATTGGCAAATTTTGGTCCGCCCATGTTTATTGGACGTATGATGTTCTGAAAACTACAAATTTGCCGGACTCTTTAATTGATACTGCAGCGAGTCACCATCTCTTGGAGGGGCATGATCCCGCTGGAATTGGTTTGGATCGAGTTAGTAGTGGTATGGCCTCTTTAGAGTTGGCTGACAAATACCAAGCCTATCGTATTCGTTTGATGTTAGCTGACAAATACCAAGCCTTTATGCAACGTAGTGGGCGGACTCATGAGGATACAATAAAAATTATGCGGGCTCGTATTGAAGATTTCTTTAAAGATTGTCCGGCTGAGCGGGTTAGATTGCGTGATTTATATTTTCATATTTTAGATCAAATCGATCAAAAGAAAGAGGTTTTTGCGCGAGAGTTAGAATTAGCAAAATAAAAAATAATTAACCAATGTCGTCCGGAAGGTTTTTCAGGATCTCTAATTCATCGGTTACGGTGGTTATGAGATGCTGAACTAAATTCAGCATGACAATGTGAGATATGCATTTATACAAAGAACAACGAGTCGGCGTTTTGGTCGACATCCAAAATTTATACTATAGCAGCAAGGTTATGTTTAAGAAAAAAGTTAACTTTGGGGCTATTTTAAAAGAAGTGGTAGGGGATAGAAAGTTAATTCGGGCCATCGCTTACGGAGTAGCCACAGAAGAGGGCTTAGAAGAAAAGTTTTTCACCGCTTTAGAAGGTGTGGGTTATGAAGTTAAGACAAAAGATTTACAAATTTTTCCAGGGGGCCATAAAAAAGGTGATTGGGACGTGGGGATTGCGATCGATGCCATCAAGCTTTCCAAGAATTTGGATGTTATAGTCTTGGTTTCTGGCGATGGTGATTATTTACCTTTGGTCGAATATTTACAAAACACCACGGGCTGCCGTGTAGAAATCGCTGCTTTCCGCGAATCAACCAGTTCTCTTTTATTAAATTATGTAGATTCTTTTATTGATTTAAGTGCTAACAAAAAGAAATTTTTATTGCCAGCTTAGAATAAAAAATATACGGCCGTACACGCGTACGGTAGGGACAGGTCGTCCACCTTCCGAAGTCTCGTACGGAGGACAGGCGACCTGTCCCTACAACGCGGATGCGTTGTCCGTATATTTTTTTATTGACAATTTTTTTATCTCGATATATATTGTGGTGTCCTTGATTTTTCTATCCACGGAGGGAGTGATGGATAAACTGACTTTGACAACAGAAACAATCGAGTGCCTAATGTACAAAGAGGAGATGCCCTTTTGGGGCAAACGAGGGCTGAGCTGGGTTGTTATTTCAGCGCTCGATCCAATTCTCTGGCATGTCCAGGTTCGGTTTCCGGTTGGCACGGAAATGGTTTCGGGCCAAACAAAGAGTGGCTATGGGCTATCTCTGTTTGCGCTACCGGAAGGTCACTTTTGCAGATTGCGTCATCCGACAGCAACAAGGCCAGTTCGTACTCTTGAGTACGTGATTCCGTACCAATTCAAAGACACATTCGCTTCGCCATTGCCACCACCGTTTGGCAAGTAGGCTAAGCCCCTTAACCGACATTGGTTCTGGGGGCTTTTTTATTTACTGGTACTATTTCCGGCCACAAACCCCGTGCTCCAACACACTTGAAGATTGTATCCGCCGGTAGGTCCAGCGAGATCTAATATTTCCCCAGCAAAATATAAGTTTTTAATTATTTTAGATTGCATTGTTTTTGGGTCAACTTCTTTCAAATTAACCCCGCCAACAGTGATCATGGCTTTATCAAAGCCTTCTAGGTTTTTAATTGAATATTTTATTTTTTTTAATTCTTCAACGAAATCTCTTCGTTCTTTTGCTGTTACTACATTACATTTTTTTTGGAAGTCAAACCAGTACTTATGAGCCAGATATTCGAAAAATCTCTTTGGTAGAAAACTGTTAAGAACTGTTTGCAGTGTTTTATTTTGATTGGTTGAAATAAGATTGATTAAGTTCTGATCAAATTGTTCTTTACTAAGGAGAGGGAAGATGTCGATTTCTAAAATTAAATTATCTTCAATCTTACTTGCAATCTTTTGGCTAAGTAAAATAGCGCCTGGGCCGCTAATACCATTATTGGTAAAGATAATATCACCGGCAGATTGCGCGATTACTTTTTTCAGAGTGGTAGCTTTCAGTGAAACATCCTTCAAAGAAACGCCTTCCATCATTGTTATTTTTTGATCATCTAGAATAATCGGAGTCAGCGCCGGAAACAGCTGGGTAACTGAGTGACCAGCTTGTTCTGCCAAAGCATAGCCGGAGCCGTCAGAGCCAGTTTGAGGATATGATTTACCGCCGGTACACAGGACAAAATTTGTAGCTTCGATTTTGGTTTTGTCACTTAATAGTAGATAGTTTATCGTCTTATTCTTTAAGCTCAACTTTTTTACTGTTACATTGTAACGGACTTCTACACCATTCTGAGTAAGTTCTTTCTTGAGAGCATTAAGAACATCAGCGCCCTTATTGCTTTGCGGAAAAACTTTATTATTTTCTTCAATTTTTAAAGGGATACCAAGCGATTCGAAAAAAGACCAGGTTTTATCTAGCCCGAATTGATTTAACGAAGAAAATAAAAACTTGCCATTAGGTCCAAATGATTCAATAAAAAGGCGATCATCAGGGGCTCTATTCATTAAGTTACAACGTCCATTGCCAGCCAGCATTAATTTAATACCCAGCCGGTCATTTTTTTCTAAAATAATAACCTTGGCACCTTTATGCGCTGCGTTTATGGCGGCCATTATTCCGGCCGGACCCCCACCCATGATAGCTACATCGTATTTCATATTATTCCTAACATAACATTAAAAAGGGTCAGTTCGCAAGCACCTTTGTTTAGCTGATTAGAGCGGATACGATATAATAAAAGAACATGAAAAATAAATATCAAAAATATTTTGGCTTAGCTTTCCTTATCTGTATCTCGCTTTTTAGTATTGTCTACTCAAGTGGCGTTGATTTTAAGGTGTCTGTTTTATCAACTAATGATAGTAATGCCAGCGAACTTAGCGTCAGCTTTTTGAATGTCGGTCAGGGTGATGCTATTTATATCCGCACACCGGATGATGTTGATGTCCTGATTGATGGCGGGCCGGATAAATCCATATTAAATGAGTTGGGTTCGGTAATGCCGTTTTGGGACAAAGAAATTGATTTAATGATTTTAACCCATCCACATTCAGATCATGTAGCTGGACTAGTCGAAGTCCTGCGTCGTTATCAAGTCAAAAAGATTCTTTATACGGGAGTGCTTCACACAGCCCCGGATTATCTCGCTTGGTTAGAAGAAATAAAAGAGCAAGGAATTCCTCTCGAAATAGTCGATAAAAAGAGTCGAGTTTTGCTCGGTTCATTCGTCCAGTTGGATTTACTGTATCCTAATAAAAGTTACTTAAATCAAAAAGTGAAAAATTTAAATAATACTTCAATTGTGGCCCGTTTGATTTACGGTGAAATAAGTTTTTTGTTTACAGGCGATGCGGAAGTGGAAGTTGAGGAAGAATTATTGGCTGATGGTTCAATCGTTTTAGATTCGGACGTCTTAAAAGTCGGTCACCATGGGAGCCGGTCATCTAGTTCATGGCTATTTTTACAAGCGGTTAGTCCTGAATTAGCTATAATTCAAGTGGGCAAAGATAATTCTTTTGAGCATCCGCACGGGGAGACATTGTTTAATTTACAGAAGTTGAAGGTTACGCTCCTTCGGACAGATTTAAATAGTACGAGTACGTTAATTTCCAACGGGACGGGAATACAACTCTTGAACAATTAAATGTGTTATAATTAATACATATGTGGCCATTTGCTTTCATTATTTTTTTTAGCGCCTTCTTGCTTTTTCAAGTCCAACCTTTAATAAGTAAGTTTATTTTACCTTGGTTTGGCGGGTCGGCTTCGGTGTGGTTGGTAGCCATGTTGTTTTTTCAATTGCTGTTATTGTTAGGGTACTTGTATTCTTTTATCTTGAATCATTTTAAAGTAAAAACGCAAAAATACGTTCATCTTTTTTTGATTTTTGTAACCTTGCTAACTTTGCCCATTATTCCAGAGGCCGAGTGGAAACCAATAGATTCGTCTTGGCCGGCTATAAAAATTATTGTTATTTTGTTTTTAACAGTGGGGCTTCCATATTTTGTCCTTTCTACCACCGGGCCGTTACTGCAAGCTTGGTATGTTCGTAAAAACCCGGCTAAAAATCCATATATACTTTACGCACTATCTAATGCCGGTTCACTGATTGGGTTAATTTCTTTTCCTTTTTTATTTGAGCCGTTCTTAGATAGTTTTACTCAGGCGTGGTTTTGGTCGGGCGGTTTTCTTTTATTTGGACTAGCAGTTTTTGTCTTGGTTTTTAAAAAGCTTAAAGCCTTACCAGAAAAATTATTTATTGAGACTGCTAAGGAAAATATTAAACCTTTAAGATTAGCGCTTTGGATTATTTTTCCAGCCTTAGCCTCAGCTATTTTTCTGGCAGTTACAAATCATATTTGTCTTGATGTAGCAACAATACCGTTTTTGTGGATTTTGCCGTTTTCTCTGTATCTGCTCACTTTTATTATTACTTTCGCTGATCCATATTTTTACAAACGCGGGTTTTATATTGCCGCTTCATTGTTTTGTTTGGCCGTGGTTCCGTTTTTAGTTTTTTATCGAGAGATAGTTTCTTTTGATATTAGCTTACAAGTCGTAAGTTATCTGCTAGTTTTGTTTGTGACCTGTATGACCTGTCATGGGGAGCTATACAGATTAAAACCTAAAGCAGAGTCGCTTACATATTATTATTTAATGATTGCTATCGGTGGCGCTTTGGGCGGTTTGTTTGTCTCTGTCATTGCGCCACTTATTTTTACTGCTTATTGGGAGTTGCCTTTTTGCATCTTAGCATTATTGGTGGTGATTTGTTTAAAGCATTTTGGTAGTAATGGTTTTAAAACAGAAGTTAGTTACAAAAATCGTAAAGTTATTATTATTTGTTTTATTCTTTTGTGTGTGTTTTTTATCGGATACATAATTTATGCGCAAAAAAGTGGAGCCAAGCGAACCATCGCTGCTCAAAGAAATTTTTATGGTACATTAAGAGTAGAAGATATTGATTCAAGAGAGGTTGGTAAACAAGAAAGATATTTGTTGTACGGCTCAACTGTCCATGGTAATAGTTTGCGTGAACAAGGTAAGGATATCCCTTATTTGGGTTATTATGCGGAGGGGAGTGGAGTGGGGGTGCTTATGGAAGAAATAATTAATACTCCCAATCGTGAGGTTGCGTTAATCGGTTTGGGGACTGGGACTTTGGCGTATTATGGTAATGAAGGCGATAATTTTACTTTTTATGAAATTAACCCAGCGGTTTTACCTTATGCCGAGCAATATTTTTCGTACTTAAAAGAGAGTCGGGCTAAAATCAATCATGTTTTAGGTGATGCCAGACTTTCTTTAGAAAAAGAACCTAACAACAAATTTGATAGTTTAGTTTTAGATGCTTTTAGCAGTGATTCAATCCCAGTTCACTTGTTGACCAAGGAAGCTTTTGAAATGTATTTAAAGAAGATGAAAGAAAAATCAGTCATGGCGGTTCATATCTCGAATAGACATTTAGACTTAACTCCAGTTTTACGGGCATTAGCAGATTATTTTGATTTAGATATGGCGATTATCTCTGCCCCCAAAGATGAAGCGAAAAAAAGACATAATTCCACGTGGATTCTTTTGGCAAAAGATAAAAGCATTTTACACAGCAGGGAATTAGATGCACTGTATACGAAAGAAGCGGTTAAGAGTATCAATATTTGGACTGATCATTATAGTAATTTATTCAAAATTTTAAAATAAAATCGATAAATAAGAACGTCCCCCTGAGCCTTGAGCTTAGGGGGATTTTTGACAATTCCTAGGGTAATGATACGGTTAAAGTACGGGTGTTAACTTGGCAATACGTGTCTTAGCCTCCCGTCCGTAAGTCGGAGTAAGGAGGCCCTCATGAAGAGTCCTGTCCAGAGTCTTACTGTCAACACCTACGGCACGCGCGGCAGTCAGCCGATCTGTAATCCGGAATCGGTTGTCACCGGCGGCAACACCACCTGTCTGCGTATCGAGTCGCTCTGCCTGCCTAGTGGTATGGCTCTCGTCATCGACGCAGGGACCGGCTTTCCTCCACTCGCACGGGTTTTGGCAGCGGAAGGAATCACTGGCAGCTCCAAACATGGCGATGGTCACGAACACGACCAAGTCGTGATCTGCTTCACGCACTACCACCGTGATCACACCATCGGTCTGACCACGGCCATTCCGGTAATTTTCAACAAGAAGTTGCCGGTGCGGTTCATTGGTCCGTTGGATCAGGGCGGTGGGCCGAAGGAGATGATGCAGAGACTGTTCTGCCCACCGGACTTCCCAGCTGGGTACAAGAAGGTCGCTTCTCACCTGGAATACACGCCGCTGGACGACCCATCGACCTACGTGATCATGTTTCACCCCAAGGGGGGGCTCAAGGTACTGGGGCTCGATGAGTTCGAGCGGCTGGTCCGCAAGGGCGGAGAACGCATGCCCTTCGGAGCCAAGTCCTACTACCCGCTGGGAGAATGCTTGGTCGTGCGCATGCTCAAGACCGAGCATCCCCAGACCACGGTGTCATATCGATTCGACGAGATGCCGACCGGGAAGAGTTTCGTGTTCATGACCGACAACGAGTCCATGGACGGTATCCCACAAGCGTACTTGGCACACGTCAGGGACGCGGACCTCCTCATCCTGGATGTTCAGTACGACGAGGCAACTTATTACGGCTTCACGGCGGGCTTCGGTCACGCCTGGGCCGGGTTCGCGGTTCGCCTAGCCAATGCTACCCATGTCAAGCGTCTTGGTACCACCCACCACGATCCGGATTCCACGGATCAGAAGGTTGATGCGATTGTCGATGAAATCCGTCATCTGGCAGCTGCAAGGCTGGCCGAAGCGGGCGATTCGACCCTGCTACTGCAACCCAAGAACGTCTTCGCTTGCCGTGATTACGGTAGGACCGAAGTCTAGTTCTCGTGCTACTAAACCCATTACGCGCAGGGCGGATTAAGGCGGACACCACCCGCCAGTGTTAACACCCCAGGGGTAGCTCCACGGAGCTACCCCTAAATTTTTTATAATTATCGTTGTTCCATTTACAAAATCGCATATTTTGCTATACTTAAGCCAAAATAATTAAGATTAATTTATGGAAAGATCATTTGTTATTATCAAGCCAGATGGAGTCCAACGCGGACTGATGGGTGAAATTATTAAACGTTTTGAACGCACAGGTTTAAAGTTTGTGGCCTTTAAATTTTTAGTCCCCGAGGCTGATACTTGTTGGAAACATTATAATAAAGATGAAAAATGGTTTTTAGAAAAAGGGACTCGAATTTTATCGGAAAGACAATTAGCTGGTTTACCAGTTGATAAGGAAGCAATTGAATACGGTAAAGACATTGTTAATCAACTAGTAAAGTTCATGACTAGCGGTCCAGTTTTAGCGATGATTTTAGAAGGCAATCAAGCCGTTGGTATTGTCAAAAAGCTAGTTGGTGGAACCGAGCCATTAACTTCTGACGTGGGAACGATTCGTGGAGACTTTACTCTTGATTCTTATAGTCTTTCTGGAACTAGTGGTCGCGCAGTGCGTAATTTAATTCATTGTTCAGATAAACCAGAAGAAGCGGAACGCGAAATTGGACTTTGGTTTAAACCAGAAGAAATTGTAAAGTACAATGTGATTCAAGAAAAAGTTTTATATGATGTTAATTTAGACGGAATTTTAGAATAAATTTTAAAAACCTGTCGCACTTCGGCTAGCTCAGTGTGACAGGTTTTTTTATTGAACATTTTTTGATTTTATTGTAAGCTCTGCTCAGAGTTTCAGGTGGTCATAATCGACAAAGGAGGCCGTTCATGTTAGATCGCGTGGGTATAGTTGCCAACACTAAGGCGCGTTCAGGTTATCAGGGTTTCGCTCCGATCATGGACGAAATCCACGCGCGTGGCTGGCACGAAACGCGCGTATTCTACTGCTTGCCAGACTCGGTTTCCAAGCTCTCGCATGATCTTATCGAGCTCGTCGAGGGACACAAGGTTCAGTTGCTCTTTGTTTACGGTGGAGATGGCACCTTGCACAAGGTGATCGATATCCTCATCTATGAACAGGAGCGTGGACAGATCAAGACTATTCCGCCCATTGTCACCTTGGGTGGAGGGACGCAGAAGGCGCTGTTCCAGTGGTTGGGCTGGGGCAAGGGGGTCTTCTTGCACGAGCCACCGCTGAAGATCTTCCGTCGTGTCATGGCTGCTTCGTTCGAACACCTTCCGCGACGTAAGATGCGCCCGCTCGCCATCACTTTCCACAATTCTCGCAAAGGGAGAGTGGAAACCCATTACGGGTTCATTTTCATCATGGGTGCCATGGCGCGCGTCATCCAGCTATACGACGCTGGGGGCAAGTCGCCACTGACAGGTCTCAAGCACATCGGGTTTGGCATTATTGGCTCATTACTGCGAGTGCCAAGATCTCACGCTGCGTTGACAGATCAGTTTCAGGCAAATCAGTGGGCTGATGATGTCCTCTTGCCACGTCGTGACCCTCTGGCCGTAGTTTGCAGCGTGACGCACAGTTTGCTTTTCGGCATCGAACCTTTCCGGGGATCAGCCGAGAGCAATCAGTTCTACGCTGCTAGCTACGCTGTGCCAGCTTCGATTCTTTCCGCTCTCGTACCGGTAGAGTGGCGGGGGACTGTCGTTCCTCCGGGTGATCGATTCTTTAACCAGCCGGTCTTCTCCTTTAGTGTCCAACCGGACCATGAAGGATCCTTCTTCGTTGATGGGGATTTCTTCTTCAACACGCCGGGCGAGAAGTTGACCGTTAGTCTGGGCCCTGAGCTCGAGCTAGTTTCTCACTTCTAGTCATGACTCCTCACTGCGCACCGCGGTGAGGAGATTTTTTTATTAAATTTTTTTTGATATAATTAATATACCAGAGATGCTGGTGCAATTTCGGGTCAACATTATTTCTTGGGAATTCTATATTTCATTAGTCCGAGGATTAGTGGTGCGATATCCCACGTGGCGTTCAGCCGGAATAATGACCAGCCTCTGGTTTTTGATTTGCGAGCAGGTTCTAAAAGACATACGTTTACCCCGTACCCAGTAATCTGTGGTGCGGGGAAGCAATCAGTAAAACCAGTTTCATAATATAAAAAAATAGGCCCCCACCGCGTGTGTGCGGTAGGGGCAGGGGCTAGGCGCCGAGCGTCATGTTGTGGCGTCGATGCGCGTTCTGGAGGCCGGGCGTCGGTATCCGTGGTTCTGGACGGCGGGCGGCCTCACGGTCGTCGGGGGCGTTGTTGCCGCGGATCTTGTCCATCCACTCCTGCAGAGTGCAGGGCAAGATGGCGACCTGCTTGGGCCACTCGACCGGCTCCTTGTCCGGGGCGGGGTTCAGCGGGGTGTCCCGTTGTTCTTCGAGGACAGTCTCCTGGCCGATGAGGGGCAGGTACTGATCCACGCGAACGTAGCGGACGACCGGCGATTGGTAGTACCAGCCGATGTCGCTCTGCGGGTCGTACTTGACGACCGGGACTTCGTGTTGGGTCAGCTTGAGGTACATGGTCAGGTAGGGGGGGATCGGATCTCCGTAGTCCACGAACTCGAAGTCCAACAGTTTGTTATTGGCGTCGTAGACGGCCAAGGCGATCGGCGGAGTTGCAGGCAGGACGTTGATGTCGCCCGCAGTGAACTGCAGCGTGATGTCCGGGGGGAGCTGGGTCTGCGTTGTCTCGGCCTTGGTACTTGTGGCCTGGAAAGCGAACAGGGCAGCAAAGGACCAGGGGAAGCCGAGCACGAAGATGCCGAGCAAACGAATGAACCGTTTCATGGGTGCCTCCAAAGAGTTATTGTACTCAGGACTACAAGAGATTAGCATTTTGGCTAAATTTTGTCAATATTAATTTTATTTTATGATTGCTGCTTTCCCTAAATTTTGCTATTATTTTAGCAATTCAGAATATATGCCATCAAATTTTGTAAAAACTTTTTGGAAGGGTTTAACAACTGGACTTATACTTCAATTAGCCATAGGTCCTGTTTTTATATTTCTTGTTAACTTAACACTGCAAAAGACATTTTGGCATGGTTTGGTTGCTCTGTGTGCTGTAAATCTAGTAGATTATTTTTATATTTTGGTTGCTATTTTAGGCTTAGGTAAAATATTAACTAAACCTCGAGTAAGCACACCTATTGGTATTTTGGGATCAGCGGTGCTAATTTTATTTGGACTAATCACGGTATTTAATGGCTTTAGTAATTTTTCTGGGCCGACTATGATTATTAGTTCTGATAGTTTTGGATCGAGCTTTATCGCTGCTTTTATAATTACTATTTCCAGTCCTCTTGCAATAGTTTTTTTTACTGGAGTTTTTGCTGCCAAGGCGATAGAAAATAAATTTACCAAAAAAGAATTATATGTTTTTGGTTTATCAACTGGATTGGCGACATTCTTATTTATGGGAACAGTAATTGTTTTGGTTTCTTTAATCCGGGGAACACTGCCTATTGTTGTGGTTAGGTTATTAAATGTTGTAGTGGGTATTTTGTTAGTTACTTATGGGGTAGTGCGATTATATAAATTGTTAAGAAGAAAAGAAGTTGCTATAACATTAAATAGTTCCGGGGATTAGCGCAGTTGGCTTAGCGCGCTACGTTCGGCCTGCCCGCCGTGCCGGGGATTAGCGCAGTTGGCTAGCGCGCTACGTTCGGGACGTAGAGGTCGCCAGTTCAAGTCTGGTATCCCCGACACGTCGACGGCAGGCGGGGACGCTGAGGTTGTGGGTTCGAGCTTTGTTCAGCAATTGCGACCATAAAGCGGAACCTATTTATTCTTACCCTTGGTATTTAAATTATGACAATTTGGGATAAAATTTATAAAGATTTTTTGGGTGGAGGCCAAGCTTGGGCGACTTTATCAGAAGAGATAGATTCGAGGTTTAAAGGTTTTATTAATAAAAAGACATTCAAACAAAAAAGTGTTCTTGATATTGGTTGTGGGACAGGTAAGTATTTAAGATTTTTGCAGCAGGCGGGATTTAAAGTTACGGGAATTGATTCAAGCAAAACAGCAGTAAGCATGTCAAAAGAATCTTTAGGCAATGAAGCTGATATCTTTTGCGTTAGTATGTTCGACTTTGAGATTGCTCCAAATACATTTGATTTAATCATTTCTATTTCTACAATACACCATGGGACAAAAGATCAAGTAAAACAGCTTATCGAAAAAGTTTACAGAGCGTTAATTGAAGGAGGAAAAATTTTCATAACGCTTCCAGATTTTGAGAGTGGCAAAAAATGGCACACTTTTAAAGAGCATCAAGAAATTGCCCCCGGGACATATGCACCGTTATCGGGTCCAGAAAAAGGTCTGGCACATAGTTTTTACACAAAAGTGGAAGTCGAACAGTTGTTTGCAAGTTTTTCTGAGGTTATGCTTGAACTGGATGAAAAAGGGCGGTGGTTTGTAACCGCTGTAAAATCGTGTAGCTAATAATTTTAAAATTAATCAAACGCCAAAAATAAAAAATATGGAAATTCTATCTTTCCTTCTGCATATAGATAAATATTTAATGGATGTTATTAGTTTTTTTGGAAACTGGACCTATGTTTTGTTGTTTATAGTTATTTTTGCTGAAACAGGATTAGTTGTCACTCCATTTTTACCAGGCGACTCTCTTCTTTTTGCTGTTGGGACCTTTGCTGGTGGGGGGCTACTTAATTTAGTAACATCGTATTTAACATTATTGGCAGCCGCTATCTTGGGCGATACTGTTAACTATTGGGTCGGTCATTATATAGGTCCTAAAGTTTTTAAAAATGAAACTTCCAAATTTTTTAAAAAGGAATACTTAAAAAAGACGCGCACTTTTTACGATAAATATGGCGGGAAAACTATCATTATCGCTAGATTCTTGCCGATAATTAGAACTTTTGCTCCTTTTGTCGCTGGAGTTGGAAGAATGAATTACAGTAAATTCTTTTTGTATAATGTTGTTGGTGGTTTTGTGTGGGTTAGTGCCTTGGTTTTGGCGGGATTCTTTTTGGGTGGGTTACCTTTTATTAAAGAAAATTTTGAATATGCGATATTTATCATTATTGTTTTATCATTGTTGCCCGGTTTTGTAGAGTATATTAAATATAAAAAAGGACCAAAAAATATAAAATAAATGCAACACGTTTACCACATAGACAAAAATTTTAAAACACTCAACACTCGGTTTGCGATTTTAAAGTTAATCCGTGAATTTTTGTGGCAAGAAAAGTTTATTGAAATTGAGGCACCCATAATTGTCCGATTGCCGGGCCAAGAGCCAAACATCCAACCGATTCCAGTGATCGTTCAAGATGACAAGAAGAAAAAGTTTAAAGGATTTTTACATACCTCCCCTGAATATAGCATGAAAAAAATGCTAGCGACTGGTTTTGAGAAAATATTTTATCTCGGTAAATGTTTTCGCGACGAGGAAAGCTTTGGGGGAACGCATAATCCAGAGTTCACTATGCTTGAGTGGTACCGCCAGAATGCCAGTTATTTTGATTTAATGAATGATTTGGAAAATTTGAGTAAATTCATTAACAAAAAATTAAAATTTAATAACAAAGATATTAATAAAAAATGGGTGCGTTTGACAATGCGCCAGGTTTGGAAAAAATATGTAAGTGTTGATTTAGATGATTGTTTGGAACAAAAGGCAATGTATACTCTGTGCAAAAAATTATGCTATAAACCGAAAAAAACAGAAGAGTACGAAGAACTTTTTTATCGAATATTTTTAAATAAGATTGAGCCGTTTATCGGGCAGGACGTTCCGACTATTATTTATGAGTTCCCTAAATGCATGGCTTCCTTATCAAAACAAACTAAGGACGGCAAGTACGCGGAACGTTTTGAGTTGTATTATAAAGGAATTGAATTGGCCAATGTTTATACGGAGTTAAATGAGGCTGAGGAACAAAAGTCACGTTTAGTAAACGAACGTAAAGTCCGGAGTAAAAATGGTAGTTTGGTTTATGATATTGATGAAGAATTTATTGACGCTCTAAGGGCTGGAATCGGGAATTGTGCCGGTGGAGCGTTGGGCGTGGATCGACTTGTTATGATCTTTACCATGGACAAAAATATAGATAATGTGCTAGGGTTACCTATGTCAAAGATATTCAATAAATAATGAAAAAATATGGCAGGATCAATTTCAGAAGTAAAAAAGGGTTGCGTTATTAAGCATCAAGGAGATCTTTTTTTGGTTACAGATTCTCGTTTTACTAATCCAGGCAAGGGGTCACCTTTTGTCACGGCAAAAATGAAAAGCATTACTAAGGGTAAAACGATTGAAATGACCTATAAGCCAGTTGATGATATCGAGATTGTTGAAGTTCAAAATCAACGTCTTCAATATTTGTATAAAAATGGAACATTTTATTCTTTCATGAATAATGACACCTACGAAACTTATGAACTAGAGGAGGAACTTGTAGGGGATACAGGGAAGTATTTGAAAGATGGCATGGAAGTTTATGGTGTTATGTACGAAGATCGAGTAATCGCGATTAGCATTGCTCCAAAGATGCAATATAAAGTGGTGGATGCTCCGCCAGCTGTTAAGGGTGACACCGCTAGCTCTGGCCGATTATTAAAAGAAGTCACTTTAGAAAATGGATTAATAGTTAAAGCTCCAATTTTTATCAAAACAGGCGAAACAATACTTATCAATACAGATACAGGTGAATATTGCGAAAGAATCAATGAATAAAGCGAAAAACGACCCAAAGTTTCTGGGTCGTTTTGATTTCAGCTCGCATTGAAATTATCGCCGAAGTATGATACTTTTATGTTCAGAATAGTATCGATTTAGGACTTGCCGCGAAGTCAGGCAAGGCCTGTACTTCGCGGGCACGTGGTGGAATTGGTATACACGTACGTTTCAGAAGCGTATGGGGAAACCCATGAGAGTTCAAATCTCTCCGCGCCCACCATTCTTCTCCACCGTTGGCGGATTCGAATGGCGAGCCATAAAATTAACCTTTTGTTTCTTTACTTTCTTACTTTCTTGTTTCTTTGTTTAATTGTTTGTTTATTCTTTATGTATACGGAATTCGAAGCGACAATTTTAGACATCAAAAAAGATGATTTAAGAAAGCGCTTAAAAAAAGTCGGCGCTAAATTAATTTATAAAGAAAGATTAATGCGTCGTTATATTTTTGCGCCCTTTCAAGGCGGGGAGATACATGGTAAATGGATACGCATCCGTGACGAGGGGGATAAAATAACCATGAGTATCAAAATCGTTTCTGGTAAAAAAATATCAGATCAAAAAGAAATCTGTTTGCAGGTTGATAGTTTTGAAGAAGGCTATGATTTTTTAAAACAACTTGGCTTGAAGCAAAAGGCTTATCAAGAAACTAAGCGCGAGCTTTGGACCTTTGGCGGCACAGAGATAACGATTGATACCTGGCCGGGTTTAGAGCCGTTTATGGAAGTGGAAGGTAAAAATGAGAAAAGCGTTAAAATGGTGGTCAAAAAGCTGGGCTATGATTATTCTAAGGCTGTTTTTGGAGCTGTAGATTTAATTTATAATATAAAATTGGGAATTCCCATGGATGTAATTAATAATAAAACTCCATTGTTATCTTTTAAAAATCCAGTTAAAAAATATGTTAAGAAAAAAACAAAATAATTTAAAGCAAATTGCGAATTTTATTTATGAAAGTGGCGTTCTTAGCAAGATGCCCCGTTCTGGGCTTTGGTTTTTAGGTACTGGTCGACAAAGTGTTGCAGAACACAGCTTAAGAGTAACTTATATTGGTTATGCACTGGCTTCCATGACACCTAAGGTAAATTTGGAAAGAGTAGTTTTAATGTGTTTGTTCCATGATTTAGCCGAGGGGCGGACTTCTGATTTGAATTACGTCCACCAAAAATATGGAAAATTAGCCGAAGCACAGGCTTTTGCGGATATTGCTCAAGCGGTTCCTTTTGGTGATAAAATACTCGGATATTTTACAGAATTTGAAGAACGCAAATCCATCGAGGCTAAATTGACCAAGGATGCAGATCAGTTGGAATGGATTGCTACTTTAAGAGATGAGGAAACAAAAGGAAATATTAAGGCTAAGGCCTGGTCTAAGTTAGCTTATGAAAGATTAAAAACCCCAGCTGGCCAAAAACTCGGTAAAATTTTGCTAAGTACCCATCCAGATGATTGGTGGTTTAGTGCCAAAGACGCCTGGTTTGTGGATCGTAAACAAAAAGATCAAAAATGGAAAAAATAATATGGCGAAAAGAAAAACATTAGGTTTAGCATTGGGTAGTGGTGGACCAAAAGGTTTAATTCATGTTGGGGTCATTAAGGAATTAGTTAAAAATAAAATTCCCATCGATTTTATTGCTGGTACGAGTGTGGGTGCTTGGGTCGGGGCGCATTATGCCTTAAATCAAGACATTCAATTATTGGAGGAATTGACAGTTCAGCGTCGTTTAAGTAAGTTAGTTGCATTAATTGACCCTACTTTTAAGGGAGGTTTTGTTGGAGGCGAGAAAGTAAAAAAACTTTTAGGGAGCTGGCTGGATAATAAAAAATTTGCGGAAACAAAAATCCCTTTTCGCTGTGTCGCAACAGATATTGTCTCTGGAAAGGAAAAAATTTTTTCCCAAGGGTTGATAGTTCCAGCCGTACAAGCAAGTATGGCCATTCCTTCTCTTTTTCGTCCGGTCCAAATACAAGGGAAATTTTACGTTGATGGCGGAATTATTGATCCAGTGCCTGATGAGGTGGTCAGAGCCATGGGTGCTGATGTGGTTTTGTCTGTGAATCTTGATAATTGCAAAACGAAAAAAGGTTTTTCAATAAAAAATATTACGTCAATAACTAACGTGGCTGGTCGTTCCGTAGAGATTATGCGTCACTATTTGGCGGAGTTTGGCACGGTTAGTTCAGACTTTATTATTCAACCGCAAATGAAAGATCACGAACCACTTATTTGGAAGGATTACTTTTTAGGAAAATATGGTCCAGAGTTAGTAAAGACGGGTGAGAAAGAAACTCGTAAGTTGATTAGCTCCTTGAAGAGTGTCTTGAAATAGAAAATTCTGAAAATTTTTTTGTCGGGCTATAGCGCAGTTGGCTAGCGCGCATGCATGGGGTGCATGAGGTCGCGAGTTCGAGTCTCGCTAGCCCGACAGAAAAATCTTCAATTTACTGTAAGGGGTCCAGCTTGCCCCGCACTTTCGCTGAATGCGGATAGTGCGGGGAGATCGTGAGTTAAATCTTGTCTAATAGACTATAAGAGTGCGAAGTTCTAATAGCCCCCCCCAAAAAAAAATGTAAACCACGCAGATAAAAGGCGTGTTTTTTTGACTTAAATAGTTTTGTACTGTCGGGATAAGTTTCTTTGAGTGGTGACTATTTTGTTGTATAATATATTTGGAGGATTTTAATCATTATTTTTGGATATGGCAAAAAATATTTTAATTGCAGAAGACGAAAAGCCGATGGCAAAAGCTTTGGAATTAAAGTTGACTAAGGAGGGATTCAATGTATCTGTTGCGTACGATGGCGAAGAGGCCTTAAACTTAATCGCTAAAAAGAAATTTGACCTAATGCTCTTAGACATTATGATGCCTAAAGTGGATGGTTTTTCGGTTCTGACGAAGTTAAACGAAGAGAAGCTTAAGCTCCCCGTTATAGTAAGTTCCAATTTAAGCCAAGTCGAAGATATAGAGAGAGCCAAGTCCTTAGGCGCAGTTGATTTTTTAGTCAAATCTAATGTTACCCTGGCTGAAATTATTCAAAAAATTAAAGCTATTTTAAAAATTTGATATAACATATGCTAGGAGGAAAAACAAAAACAAAGAAGAATGATGTCGCTGTAAACCCAAAAAAGTTGGGCATAAAAAAAGGGGATAAACTAGAAAAAACAGAAGCCTCTTCAAAAACATTACCGTTGGATGATGTTGCTTTACTCAAGGTTTTATTTGATGAAAGTTATATTGCTGAATCTGATTACGCTAAGGCTAGTGCTTATTTAAAAGAAAAACGCGGGACGCTCGCGGATTTTTTGTTGTCCTCGGGAATTTTGAACCGCGATTTATTGGGTCAGGCCCAGGCCGAGTATTATGGCCTTATGTATGCTGATTTGAATTCAACTAAGCCGACAGTGGAACAAGTAAAAAAAATCCCACAAGATTTAGCTCTTAATAATTTAGTGGTTTTGTACAAAGAAGACGAGACGAGTGTTATTATTACAACCTCCAAACCATGGGTATTAGATTGGCAAATTAAGATTAAACCTCTTTTCCCTAAAAAGAAAATTGTAGTCGCTTTTTCTTTAAAAGAAGATATCGAGTCTGTATTAACGGCCTACAGACAAGAATTGGATACTGAATTTTCAAAAATTATCACCACTGGAAATAAGATTGCACCCGAGATTGTAGAAACAATTTTTAAGGACGCTATTTTAAATAGGTGCTCTGACATTCACTTTGAGCCTATGGTTGACGATGTAGTAGTCCGTTTTCGTTTAGATGGTGTCATGCAAAGTGTCGGTCGTCTACCAAAGGTAACATATGCTAATGTTATAAATCGCATAAAGGTGTTAAGTAATCTTCGAATTGACGAACATTCCGCCGCTCAAGATGGAGCCATTCGTTTTGAGAGTGCTGAAACTGGAGCTGACATGCGTGTGTCTATAGTCCCTACTATGGAGGGGGAAAAGATAGTTATTCGTCTTTTGTCTCGTTATGTCAGTGGATTTTCATTGTCGGATTTGGGTTTATCAGAAGCCCAAAAAAATATTGTCACGCAAACCGCCGAAAAACCTTTTGGCATGATGCTTGTTGTTGGCCCCACTGGTTCAGGAAAAACCACAACATTATATTCGTTACTAAAAATGGTTAACTCACCACGTGTAAATATTACAACCATCGAAGATCCGGTTGAGTATCGTATTGCTGGAGTTAACCAAATTCAAGTTAATTCCGCGACAAATTTAACTTTCGCTAAAGGGTTACGCTCCATCGTGCGTCAAGATCCCGATGTGATTTTGGTCGGAGAAATTCGTGACCAAGAAACGGCCGAAATAGCAGTTAATGCCTCTTTGACCGGGCACCTCTTGCTTTCAACTTTCCATGCCAATGATGCAGCCAGCGCAATTCCACGCTTATTAGATATGGGCGTTGAACCATTCTTAGTCGCCTCGACTCTTGAATTACTAATTGCCCAACGTTTAACTAGGAAAATTTGTGAAATGTGTCGTGTGGGTGAAGATGTTACCAAAAAAGACATTGAAGAAAAATATGGACGTGTGGCTGAATTCATTACAGAGTCTAAATTAACGCTTTACCGTGGCCGAGGTTGCGAAATGTGTAATCATACTGGGTATCATGGACGCACGGCTATTTTCGAAATGATTGAAATCACGCCTGAGATGGAAGACTTAATTATGAAAAATCCATCTAGTAAAGAAATTTGGTCCTTGGCGCGATCACAAGGTGCAAAGACCTTATTTGAGGATGGTCTTTATAAAGTGAAGGCCGGTCAAACAACAATCGAAGAAGTTTTACGTGTCGCTGAACCGCCAATTTTATAAATATGGAAAAAAATAGGAGCAGTTTTTTATCTCAAATAAATTTACGTCTTAATACTTTGTTCTCTGCCAAAGAGAAGGATGTTATTTTTGAAAATTTGGCCATGTTGATTGGAGCTGGGCTAGAAGTTTCTTTATCATTGGGCGCATTGGCAAAAGAAATTCGCAACAAGCATTTACAGAAAGTTGTTTTGCAAATTAAAGACGATATTCAGGGGGGCAGTCATTTGTGGGAGGCCTTTAGTATTAGTGGGTTATTTCCAGAGTATGTTTTAGCGCTTATCCGGGTGGGGGAAGAGTCTGGACAGCTCAAGGAAAAGCTGCAAATTATTGCCGAACAGCAAAAAAAGCAACGAATTCTTAGGTCTCGAATTAAATCAGCACTCAGCTATCCAATTCTTATTATAATTTTAACCTTTATAGTTGGTATAGGCATAAGTTGGTTTATATTGCCACGCTTTGTTTCTATTTTTAAAATGATGAATCGCGAATTGCCAGTTTTAACTAAAGGGCTGGTTGCGAGTGGCCAATTTTTTGCTACCTATGGTGTTATTTTTGTCCCAACTTTGGCTTTGTTGCTCATGATAATTTGTTATTTTCTATTTTTATTCCCTAAGACGCGATTTTCGGGGCAATGGATTTTAGCGCATTTACCAGTCTCTAAGAGATTGTTACAGGAGGTTGAACTGTCACGTTTTGGATATAATTTGGGCACTTTAATTAAAGCCGGCTTACCTCTGACGACCGCACTTTCGGCAATTGTCAATGTTACCTCAATTGTAAGTTATAAAAAGTTTTATAAATATTTAAGAGAAAAAATTGAGGAGGGTTGGTCCTTTGCTCATTGTTTTTCTGACTATAAAGGTAGTGAAAAACTAGTGCCAGCATCTATCCAGCAAATTATAGTCTCTGGTGAAGAATCAGCCTCCTTGGCGAATAGCTTGGTTGATATTGGAAATATTTATGAAACAAAAACAGATATTACAGCCAAAAATTTAACTACTCTTTTAGAGCCAATTTTATTAATTATTATTGGTTTGGGGATTATGGGGGTAGCGCTGGCAATAATAAGCCCAATTTATGGCTTGATGGGTAATTTGCAATAACATGCACTCCAAAATAACGAAAAAGGGATTTACTTTAATTGAGGCAATAGTAGTTATTGCCTTAATTAGTCTTTTAGCTGGTCTTTCCATTCCCTTTTACGCTGATATTTTAAGCCGTAACGAAATTTTTGTGGCCACTGACGCTACTATTAGAACCTTGCGCCGGGCACAGATATTGGCACGGGGTGTTGCGGCGGATAATAGTTGGTCCGTTAAATTAAACGATGGTCTGATTCGTTTATACAAGGGTAATGACTACGATACGCGAGACACACAATACGACGAAGATATTGATTTAAACGATAAAACAATGTTTTCGGGCAATACAGACATAAATTTTTCTAAATTTTACGGGATTCCAAGTGTTACAGGTATAACAACAATTACTGGGCCAGATGGTTCAACTAGAAATTTAACTTTGAATAGTTGGGGATTCATTGATTATTAAAAATGGCAACTCAATTAAAAAATAATCTAGGATTTAGTTTTGTCGAGGCAATTTTGGCCATTGCTTTGTTTGGTTTAATTGCCACCGGTTTAGTTGGAGCCTTAATCTCCGGCTATTTTGATGTTTTTTTGGCTGGGGGGAATCAGCGCGCTACGCTTTTGGCCGAAGAGGGCTTAGAGGCCGCACGCAATATTCGAGATTCTGGCTATGGCAATTTAGCGGTAGGCACTCATGGTATAGGAGTTAGTGGAAATAATTATGTTTTTAGTGGGGCAAGTGATGTTGTTGATGGCTATACACGGCAGGTTGTTGTTACAGCCCCCTCAGCCAATAGAAAGTTAGTGACAAGCACAGTTAGTTGGGTGCAACAAGAAGGCCGGAATGGCACAGTAACTGTTTCCACCTACTTAAATAACTGGCAAGCAGTTACAGGGACAAAAAAAGGTCTTTTAGTTTATGGGGAGGGTGGATTGGCTTCAGATACTATCCGCTATCGTGTTTTGAATTCGTCGGGGAGTTGGGGTGTTGTTGGAACAGCGGCTGATATTGATGGTTTATCTACAAATCGTGCTTTGCGCGTAGCTAATTTGTATGCCTCTGCTACGCGAGACGAAAAGATTTTAATTTCTAAACATTACGCTACTGCGACCACAACACAATATATTTATGCGCAAGTTTTTAATGGAACCACTTGGGGTAATGTTATAAATTTAACCAGCTATACTTCGGCTACTAATATTGATGTTAAAAATTTTGGTGGGGCTTATTTGAATAATGGCGATTTTATGCTTGTTTATTCTGATAATGCTACTAATATTCCTAAATTTGTAACTTGGAATGGGACCACTTGGGCGGCGGCTCAAAATACTCAAAATATTGGCGGTATTGCACGTGCCATTGTTGTTAAAGCACGACCAGCTACCAATGAAGTAATGGCTGTATTCTTTGATTCAGCAAACGATACTAACTCCTTATATTTTAATGGGGGAGCCTATGCGCCGGCCAGTTGGACAGGTTTAACAGAGCATGGGATTAATGCTCCTTCTACAAATAAGGCTTTGATAGATTTTGAGTGGAGCGTTAACACTCCTACTTTTGGTGGTTTAATTTATACTAATAATCGCACTGAAAGAAGTTTTCGTTTAAGAGAATTTACTGCAGATGGCGCGGGTAGTGGTGTTTGGGGTGCGGTGGCTAATGCCACTAATCAGCCAGCAGGTCGTAATATTGGAACTATGCGGCTTTCAGCACGAGCCGGTGCAAATGAATTTTTAGCTTGTAATAAAGATCAAAATGCTGCGCCACAAATTCGTTGTTATGAAGGGGATCACACTCCAGCCTGGATTAATCCAACGAATCAAAATTTAGGTTCAACAGACACCGGCATTCAAAGAAGCTTTGATTTGGCATACGAAAAATCAGGGACAGATGCTTTGGTTATTTATTCTGACACAACCACAGTCCCTAAATTAAAAAAATATAACCCGAGTACAAATACGTTTGATATTGCAGCTACTAATTTAACGGCAATGACAGCTGCGGTAGAAACAGTCAAGTTAATTCCGTCTCCAGATGCAGATGATATTATGGTTTTAATTGGGGATACGGCTCAAAACTTGCGTTCCGAAGTCTGGAATGGCGCAACTAATTCATTTTATGTAACTCCATCGGGCTGGGCTGCTACCACCCAAGGAACTAGCGGTTCATCTGATGAAGATTATTGGTATGATTTTGTCTGGGATAAATTTTAAAAAGCAACGCAAGGCTTTTACTCTGGTTGAAGCCTTAGTATATATTACGTTAATGTCTATCACTTTGGTGAGTATTGTGACATTAATGTATTGGATTTTGGATAGTCGATCTAAAACTCAAGTTATAGCTGAAGTAGAATCGCAATCGGTTTTGGCTATTGATGAAATCAGCCAAAGAATTCGTAATGCCACGGGCATTAATAGCCCCACACCTGGTAATAGCTCAAGTACGTTGTCGTTGGTTGTTTCGGACGGAGCTAAAAACCCAACGATAATTGATTTGTCGGCGGGGGTTATACGAATTAAAGAAGGTGTTAGCTCGGAGGTTCCAATTACCACGGCACGTTTAAGCATTACTAATTTAACCTTTCAGAATGTTACGCGGGTTGGTACTCCAGGGAGTATGAAAATTAATTTTACTACTTCTTATGTGAATCCTGCAAATACAAAAGTTTTTGATTATTCCAAAAATTACTATTTTGCCGCCAATCCACGCGGTTATTAAATATGGTTAAGTCGGGTTTTGTTTTATTAATAAGCGTCCTTATCATAGGAGCAGTGGGACTAAGTGTTGCTTCAACTTTTTTGTTGCTGGGTGTTGATGCTACGCGGACGGGTTTAGATTTTATTCAAAGCAAAAAGGCGCGCGCCTTGGCTGATGCCTGCGCGGAGGAGGCCTTGGAAAAAATTTGGGAATCAACAGCTTATTCTGGCTCGGGCAATTTAACTATAGGCTCTGAAACGTGTATGTACACTGTTATTGATTTGGGTGGATCTAACCGACAGATTAATGCCTCCGGAGTGGTTTCTTCGGCCACACGTAAAGTAAAAATACTAATAAATCAGATAAATCCTAGCATCGGAGTAAGCTCTTGGCAGGAAGTCGCTGATTTTTAAAAATATGTTATTAACAAGCTATAATTTAAAAGTCTGGGCAGCGGTTATTTCGTTAGTGATCGTTATCTTGATGTCGGGTTTTGTATATTATCAATATCAAAACGAATTAGCCTTAGCTCGTTCTGCTGCGCAAGAACTTGATCAAGAAATTTTAAGGTCTGTTACTACTGTCCCGGCCGATATTTTGAATAGGGTTTTTTCGGATGTGAAAACAATTTCACAATTACCAGCGTTCAAAGAGTATCTGGCGGACCCAGCTCCAGTTAATGCCCAAAGAGTAGCCGATATTTTTGTGGCTTTTAGCCAGAACAAAAAAGTATACGATCAAATACGCTTTATTGATGATAGCGGACAAGAAAAAATTAGAGTTAACAACACTCTAGGTAAGGGAGAGATTATCCCCGAAGAAAAACTGCAAAATAAAAAAGGTCGGTACTATTTTGACGAAGCATACGCTTTATCTGAAGGACAAATTTATGTTTCGCCTTTAGATTTAAATGTAGAACAAAATAAAGTCGAGGAGCCATATAAACCAATGTTACGTATTGCCACGCCTGTTTTTGAGCAGGGCGAGAAAAAGGGGATTTTGATTATTAATTTTTTGGCGCAGGAGCTTATCGCGGAATTGGAGAAAAGAATCCAATTTAATGCTGATACTAGTCCAATCTCGCTGAATTTTATAAATCGTGATGGGTATTGGTTTTTTGGTGTGCCAGACGAAAAACTTTGGGGCTTTATGTTTGATGGAAGAAAGGATGAGTCTGTAGCAAAAATTAATCCGGAACTTTGGACTATTATGGAGAGTAGCACTGCTGGTCATTATTATGCTGGTCCGGGGCTTTATTCGTATGTTGAGTTAACTCAGCCAGAAGTAATTAATCAAAAATGGAGACTTTATTTGTTTGACCCTAATTACAATATTTATAAAATAGCTAATTGGGATAACAAAAAATTACTTTTGGCTTTCGTTGTTTTGTTGTTAATCTTTGTTGCCCTTAATGTAATTTTTTCATTCATTATTAATCGAGCGAGACGCGTTAAAGAAGCTCAAATTGAAGCCGAGAACTTATATCGCAATTTATATGAAAATTCGGCTGACTCTATTATGTTAATAGCTCCACCGAACTGGAATTTCATTTCTGGTAATAAAGCTACCTTAGATATGTTTGGTTGCCAAACAAAGGAGGAGTTTTTACGTTTTACACCAGAGCAGCTGTCTCCAGAAAAGCAAAACGACGGACAAAGTTCAAAAAAGAAAGCCAAAGAAATGATTGATCAAGCTTTAGCCAAGGGGACGGTATCCTTTGAGTGGACCCATCAAACAATAGCGGGCAAACTTTTTCTCGCACATGTGACATTGGGTAAAGTGCTTGTTGGAGATAAAACCATGGTTCAGGCAGTTGTTAGAGATATTACCCAGGAAAAAGAGCTTAGTGCTATTAAAGAAAAACAAGAGGAAAAAGTAAAATTAGCTTTGAGCGAAGCAGAGCGTTTTAATAAACTTATGGTTGGGAGAGAGATGGAAATGATTGCTTTAAAAAAAGAATTAGCAGCTCTTCGTGCTAATAAAGAAAAGAGTAATTAGAAATACAATTATGACAATTAAGCGAAAAATACTTTTTAGCATTATTGCCCTCGGTTTAGTTGTTGGCGCAATGGGTAGCTTGGTTGTGTTCTCTTATGTTAATAATAACTTAACAACAAGGTTGTTAGAAAGCGCCCATGAACTAACTAAAGAGCAAGAGCACGAGGCCTCTGCTGTTTTTAATAATAGTAGCCTTTTTGCACATATGTTGGCTACTAGAACTCGTGTCAAAGAATATTTAGTCGATAAGTCCGAGGCCAGAAGATTTGAGTTAGATGGTATTTTTTATGAATATGACCAAAATGACAGCAGAATTCAGGCTATATATTTATTAGATAAAGATGGAGATGCCTTAATTTCAACGGACAAAAGCTTTGTCGGGAAAAACTATAGTTTCCGAGATTATTATAAAAAAGCTTTAATTGGGCAAGCTTCGGTCCACGCCTATATCGGGGTAACAAGCGAGGCTTTTGGTTATTATTTCTCTGAACCTGTTTTGGATGCTAACAATCATTTGTTGGGAGTTTTAGTTATAAAAACGGATGGAACCGATATAATCGAATCTATAAAAGAGAGCCGTCTTGTTGTATACGGCAACCTTATGTTGGCCGATGAGAATGGGGTTGTGGTAGCTTCCACTAAGAATGAACGATTTCTAAAAAGTCTTGGCCCATTACAAGAAGAAACACAAAAAAGTCTTAAAGAGAAAAACACCTATGGAGGCAGGGATATTTTGGGGATTCAATATCCAGATGTTTTAAAAGCAATTCAATTATATGGCGGGCCACAGACAATTGAGCTGTTCGATGAAGAAGATGATGACAGAGAAATTTTTTATGTTCAAAAAATAGGGGATAAAAATTTTTATCTTGTATCCGAAATACAACTGGAACAAATTGAGGCCGCTGTCATTACAACTACCGCCATTATTGTTTTCTTATTTTTGTTATTTATTGTCGTTTTGTCGGTAATCCTATATTTTGTACTTAGTTATTTATTGGCTCCGATTAAAAAAATAAAAGAAGTTACAGAGAGAATTAGCCAAGGGGACTATTCAAAACGAGTAGAAATAGAAACAAAAGATGAGTTCTTTGATTTTGCACAATCATTCAATTCAATGGTTGCAAATATCGAGAACGTCTATAGGGAAATTTCCAAGAAGGTCGAAGAGCAAACAGCTGAACTTAATGCGAATAACTCGGCTTTATCCGAACAACGTACGGCTATTTTGAATGTTTTAGAAGATGCTGAAGTTGCAAAAAAAATGGCCGAAGAGATAGCTCAAAAATTTTCCGTTATGGTAGCAAACCTCCCTGGTATTACTTACCGATGTTTATATGATAAAAACTGGAGTATGGTTTTTATTAGTGATTATATTCGGACATTAACTGGTTATTTGGCGGATGATCTTATTGCCAACCAAAAAATAGCTTACAACGATATTATTTTTTCTAAAGACAGAAAAAGAGTGTCGACGGTAATTAATGCAGCGGTAAAAGATAAAAAAGAGTGGAGCCTTGATTATAGAATTACAAGCAAAGAGGGCAATATTATTTGGGTCGCAGAATATGGTAGGGCGCTTTATGATGAAAGCGGGTCAGTGTTGTTTTTGGATGGAATTATCCTGGATATCACACAACAGAAAAAATTGGAGCAGGATCTTAGAGCTAAAAATTTTGATTTAGAAAAATTTAAATTAGCTGTTGAGTTTTCTTCTAATCACATTGTGATTACCGATAAGGAGGGCATAATACTTTATGCAAATAAAGCGGCAGAAACAATTACAGGATTCCCGCTAAAGAAGATGCTTGGACAAAAGGTGGGGAATAAAAATCTTTGGGGCGGTAGAATGAGCAAAGAATTTTATGAAAACATGTGGAAAACCATTAAAACAGAAAAGAAAATGTTCAATGGCGAAATAGAAAACATACGTGCTAATGGCGAAGTGTATATGGCATTCGCTAGTATTGCTCCTGTTTTAGATAAAAATCAAAACATTATTTTCTTTGTTGGTTTGGAGCGGGATATTACCAAAGAGAAAGAAGTTGATAGAGCCAAGACAGAATTTGTTTCATTGGCTTCTCATCAACTACGAACCCCACTTTCTGCTATTAACTGGTATACCGAAATGCTCATGGATGGTGATGCGGGTAAGCTTAATAAGAATCAAAAACAATATTTAGCCGAAATTTACAATGGTAATCAACGAATGGTAAGCTTGGTTAATTCGTTATTAAATGTGTCGCGCTTGGAATTAGGTACCTTTATGATAGAGCCTGTTCCTACTGACCTTTTTGCTTTGTGTGATGGTGTAATTAAAGAAATGCAACCACGGGTGGAGGCCCAAAAGTTACAGATTAAGAAAAAATATGACAAGAATATTAAAGAGTTAATGTTAGATCCTAATTTAATAAGAATTGTTTTACAAAATCTTATTTCCAACGCTGTTAAATATACTGGTGAAAAGGGCTTAATAGACATCTCGATCGGTAAAGAAAAAGAAATGATTGTTATTAGTGTAAAGGACACAGGATTAGGAATTCCCGAAAACCAGAAAGATAAAATTTTTACTCGTTTGTTTAGAGCAGATAATGTCCGTAAAACAGCAATTGAGGGTACTGGGTTGGGACTATATATAATAAAGTCGATTATGGAAAATATAGGTGGCAGTATAAGTTTTGAATCGCAAGAGAATAAGGGAACCACCTTTATTGTTAAGTTTCCGGCTAAGGGAATGAGCAAAAAAACAGGTACAAAAAAGTTAGATTCATAAATAAATTTATATGACATCAAAATTAAAGGCACCTAAATATACAATTTTAGTTGTTGAAGATGAATTGCCATTACAACAAGCCATACAGCTAAAATTAGAAAAAAATGGCTTGGGCGTAGTTACTGCTCGATCTGTTAAGCAGGCTCGTATGTTATTAGAGGAATTAAGCAAGGTTGATGTTGTTTGGCTTGATCATTATTTGATAGGAGAGGAAAGCGGGTTAGATTTTGTGGCTGAATTGAAAAATAATGCTAAATGGAAAAAAATTCCGGTCTTTGTTGTCTCCAACACGGCCAGCTCTGATAAAGTTAAAACATATTTAGAGTTAGGCGTAAATAAATATTTTACTAAGTCAAATTATCTTTTGGAACAGATTATTGCAGAGATAAAAAAGGCTATTTAGTAATAATAAAAAACCCCTCCGAAGCCTTGGCGTAGGAGGGGTTTTTTATTTAACGAGTAATTTCTATGCTGGTAGCATCTTCTGGGTCGCAAGCGCCAATGGTGAGAGAATCTTCTGAGTTTTTTACAAAATAATACCCAGTTGCGCCAACTTCTCCGTCAATCGGGTCAGTTGGTATCTTCGGCAATTTCTTTTCATCGACCAGTGGAGTAAAGTCAAAACAGCTGGTTGCGGTTACTTTAGCCACACAGTTATTACAGCCGTTACTAGCAGTCCCAATTTGGTAATAAACATTAGGACTAACATTCTCAAGCGCGGTAAAATAGGAGCCACCGTTGTCGACCTGGAAAAGTTTAGCAGCTGCTCCAATAGCATCAACGTCCGACCAGCGTTGTGCATCGCGGGCTTTTTGAAAACGTGTTAAGGGGTCAAGTGCTACGAACACGACTGTTACCAAAATCGCAATAATGGCAATCACTATTAACAGTTCAATTAAAGTAAAACCTTTTTTCATATGTTATTTAAATTATTACTACTTAATTATAGCGTATTTATCGAGAAATAAAAAACCCTCCTTCCCCCGCATCTAGTGCGGGGTTCGGAGGGTTTTTAAATTTATCTGGAAACGTTGATAGTTGCTGCATCTTCTGGGTCGCAAGCACCAATTGTGATAGCTCCAGTAGCGCTCTTACTGATATAGTAATCAGTTTCAACGGCAGTGCCGGTTGAAGGATCCATTGGTACTGCTGGTAAATAACCATCTGTAACTAAGCCAGTTAGGTCAGCACAAGCTGCTTGAGTAACAACAGCAGTACAGCCAGCGTCACCACCATTGGCGCAAGTACCAATCGTGTAGTTTAGGGCATTAGTTAAAGCTGTAACGGTTGCCATGTAGGTGCCACCATTATCAACCTGGTCTAATTTAATTGCATCTAACAAGGAACTAACATCCGAATAACGTTGTGCATCTCGAGCCTTTTGGAAACGTGTTAAAGGATCAAGAGCCACAAAGACCACCACCGCCAAAATTGCAATAATGGCAATGACGATCAAGAGTTCGATCAAGGTAAACCCTTTTCGCATAGTTTTATGGTTAATTTTTTACTTCTATATTATAGCACACATGGCTAAATTAAGCACAATTAGTTATCCCAAGCCATTATAGTCTTGGTGGCTGGGTCAAAGGTAACTTTTATGTTGTCGGTTAGTTCATTTTGGGTGGTCGTCATATTGATTTCGAGATAAGCTCCATTCTCGTTAATCGTGCTTAGGCAAGTACCAGAAAAGATATCAAGTGTGCCCCCTTGATAGGCTTGGTTGCGAGTTAGGTTTAATAAATTTTCTTGAATACACGATAGTTGGAGTGTATCAAAATGAGTTTTTTGGACTTCTAGTGTTGAAGTTTCGAGATAAATAATAGATTGGATAGTTATCTTAATTAAGACAACCGAAAAAACACTAGCCATAATGAGGACAATGACCATCAAAACATATCCGTCCTTATTCTGATTTAATTGTGGTGACCTGTGTCCAGGACTTATTCGCTTCATAGCGTTTGTCTTGACTCGGATTATAATAATCAAGTCTAATATCGGTTGTTATTTGTTTTGTGGTAGGACTATAGTGAACTATAAAATCAGTTATATTAATTTTAGAAGTTATTAAATTAGTTGGTTGGGAATTGGGTAAAGTTACTATTAAGTTTGTTAGGGTAAAGGTCTGGCCGTTAAGATTTAAACTTTTATTTTCAGTTTCTATGCTTGTTGTGCTGTCATCTTGGTTTGTTATTACTAAGCGTCCGGGATTAGCATCTAGTACAGATTGCGTTATATTTATGGCTTTCGCATTTTGAATCTCCTGATGTAAAAAATTACTTAAAAACCGGTAATTATAGTTTATCTCGTTTACAGCGGTTAATTTCATTTGTGATGATAATACAGTCCAGGCTAAACTTAAACTAGCTGTTAGAATAATAGCCGTTAGCCCTATGTAGAGGAGAAGTTCAATTAAGGTAAAGCCTTGTCTCATATTATGGAATAAAGGGGGGTGTTGTTATTTCTGTTTTGGTTGAGCCATCAAGCATTTTTGCTGTAATACTAAAGGTGGCGCCGTCCACCTTTTCGTCAAAGCGAACAGTATTCATTTCATAGCTCGTATTTGGTTGTAAAACAAAATCCACTAAATCTAACTCAGTTCCAGATGGTTGAGCGCCGGTGGGAGTCCCAATCCCATTAGTGGAATGCCAGTAATTTTGGCCGGCAATTTTTACATAGGTGATATTACCCGGTTTATCCCACGAAAAAGTCATTTTGTCTAAGGTAATAATGGTGTTGCCGTTGTTGCGCAGAAAAATACCAAATAATGATTTTTTAGTGGAGTCAATGTAGGCTGTGCTGATATCCAAATCCAGTTTTCCGGCTTCAGTTATAACAACACAATTAGTAGGTGTTTTCCAGTTCGTAAAAATTTGGCTGAAGGTTTTAGTTTGTGGGCCGCGGTTATCGTTGTAAGATAAGGTTAGCTCTACAATTTTTGTATCAGAATCGTCCGTACCGTCCACTTCTACTAGATTACAATTCAGGTCTCTGGTAGCTTCGGTGATAGTTATAGTCCTATTAAAGTTATTGATGGTGTCTGGTGTTTCTGAAAGAGTCCAGTTTGGATTATTAAAGATTAAGCCATGGGTTCCGTTGGTTAATGTCGCCCAATTGGTTTTCGCCAAAGAGTCAATAATTTCGAAGGTGCTTTGGGCTACTTGTGCTGTTGTTTGTTGTGCTTGTCCGCGGATTTGGTTGTCATAATAACGTAAGCTAGTTAAAACTCCTCCAGACATAAGAATACCAAACAGCGCAATAGCTAAAATGGCTTCAATTAAGTTTTGTCCTAGTCGTTGACTGTGTAACATGTTATTCAATTAACCCAATTAAAGAATAGTTAATGACGGATTGTTGGCCAGAGCGGTCGTTAACTAACGTGAGTGTTCCGGCCGTAATAGGGAATCCAGTATTTTTTATAAAGTTGATATCAGTGTTAGCCAAAGCGGATATGGTATTAGAAAGTGTGTAGGTGGTAGCACTTCCAGGTATTAGTTCAGCATATGATGAGCCCATATAGGAGGTGTAAGTATGTCCCGAAAAATAAACGCCATGATTATTATTGTTTTGTCCAATTTGAGCCAAAAATTGAATTTCTCGTAGCGCAACAATAATTTCTTGTTTTACGCTTTCTCGTTCACTAAACTCTTGGAATTTAAAATAGAGCGGGACACTTACAGCCACAATAATTAAAAAAACTATCACTACGATTACCATTTCAATCAGAGTGAACCCTTTTCGCATATTTAGTTAAATTCTTGAGTAATAGAGTAAATAGGTGTGATAATCGACAGAGCCAGCACCGCGACAATTAAGCCCAAGAAGATGAATAAAACAGGTTCGAGTATATTAGAAAGATTTTTTGAAAGATCGTTTAATTCTTCTTCTCTAATAGAAGCGACATAGGCCAAAGAGTCAGCTAGGGTACCGGATTCTTCGCCTACGTTAATAATTTGCGTGTCGGTAGGGGGAAAAAGTTTGTGATGTTGATCTAATAAATCAAAAAGGTTTTCTCCGGTTTTGATACGACTATGTATTTCTTCGATGATTTTTTTATAATGGACATTATTAATCGTTTGGCTACAGATGATAATACCTTCATCAATAGTGGACCCGCTTTTGAGAAGAATGCTCAAACTACGATAAAACATTGATAGGTTATAGTTTTTTGTAAACCTATTCAAAATGGGAAAATGTATTAAGAGCCTGTGGGTGAGTGGTTTAACCTGTTTTAGACGTAAGACAATAAAAAGGGTCACTAATACTGCCAAAACCAGCGAAACGGCCAGCACTCCATGATTTTCAAAGAAGTCAGATACGGTAATCAATATTCTTGTTGTTAGGGGAAGCTCGACTCGAAAATTCTTGAACATTTTCGTTAGTTTGGGGAGAACAAATAAGGCAATTAAGGTTCCCAAAATAAGCGTTCCACCTAAAATTATCATTGGGTACACCATGGCCCCGACAATTTGTTTTTTAAGTTTGTAGGTTTTATCAAGTTGTTCGGCTAGATATTCTAGGTTTTTGTCTAGGGTTCCTGATTCTTCACCAATTTTGACGATATTGATGTATATGTCCGAAAATATTTTGGGATGTTCTCCCAAAGCTTCACTAAATTTACGTCCTTGTTCAACTATGTCGATAATTTCGATTAGTGTTTGGTGGAACTTACCCTTAGTTTGTTTGTTTATGACGCGCAGGGATTCGCTTAATGTTGACCCTGTTTTAAGCATGATAGACAAGTTTTTAGTAAAAAAAAGTACGGTTCTTTTAGAAACCCCACCAATGTAGATTTGTTTTTTTTCTTTTTTGGTAGATACTTTTTTTGATTGAACTTCGTCGCTGGTAGTTTTTTTGTTTTTACTTTTTGGGCGCATAGAACTATGTTAGAGTGCGTTTATTCTCGTGTCACACGCAAGACTTCGTCAATTGTGGTAATCCCTGTTAAAACTTTTTCGACCCCATCTTCTATCATGGTGCTCATGCCCTTACTCACGGCCTTATTTTTTATGTCTTCGGCGTTTGATTTTTCCATAATCATGTGTTTAATATCTTCGTCCAACGCCATAATTTCAAAAATGCCGATTCGTCCAGTATAACCAGTGTTTTGACATTTGGGACAGCCCTCTCCTTTATATATTTTAGTGCTTATTTTATCTAATTTATACTTTTTAATTATTTCTGGTGAGAGCTGTTGCTCAATTAGATTTATTGTTTCTTGGGAGAGTTTAATTTCTTTGCGGCAATTATTACAGACCTTACGGACTAATCGTTGGGCAATAATAACATTAATAGTTGAGGCCACCAGAAATGGTTCTACGCCCATGTCCATTAAGCGGGGGAGGGTTGTGGGGGCGTCATTGGTGTGTAGAGTAGACAAAACTAAGTGTCCAGTCATAGCTGAATTAATAGCAATGCTGGCAGTTTCTTGATCGCGGATTTCGCCCACCATAATAATGTCAGGGTCTTGACGGACTATAGCACGCAACCCGGCCGCAAAGGTTAAGTTGGTATTGGGGTTAACTTGAATTTGATTAATGCCTTCGATATCATATTCAACCGGATCTTCAATTGTTGAAATATTAACTTCACGGGTATTTAAAATTTTTAGAACAGAATAAAGAGTGGTTGTTTTCCCGGTACCTGTTGGCCCTGTTACTAGAATCATACCCCAGGGTTTATCGATATTATTTTGGACTATTTTAAGTTGCTTTTTATTGAAACCGAGGTTTTCAAGGTCATACTGGCGGGCTTTTTCTGAGAGTAGGCGCATCACAATTTTTTCTCCGTAAATAACTGGAACTATCGAAACGCGGACATCGATTTTTTTACTTTCAGATTTAAAACGGAGGCGACCATCTTGGGCGGCGCGGTGTTCATCAGTACGTAGACGCGATAAAATTTTAATGCGAGTTATTATTAGGTCGTGGAGATTTTTAGGGATTTCAACTATGTCATGCATAATGCCATCAATACGGAAGCGAACGTCAGTCTTTGTTTCGTGTGGCTCTATGTGAATATCAGAAGCTTTATTGTCATAGCCTAAAACTAATATTTTTTCCACGATGTTGATGATGGGCAAATCTTCGGCGTGCGAAATTTTTTCACTGGCGGCGCTTGCGCTTTCAATCATTTTGTTCAATTCTTTGTCAGTAGATTGCAAGGGCAGTCTGTTTATGTAATCAACTAGTTCTTCGTCATTTTCATAATATACAAGAAGAGGTTGATCAAGTCTTTTTTCGAGGTTGGCTATGAAGGCCTTGTTATCGGGGCGGCAGGTAGCAACATGAAAGCCGCGGTGATCTTTTTTAAAAATGACCACGCCTTCTTTTTGAGCTAATATCTCTGGCAGATATTGAAAACTCTCTACAAAAGGTTTTTCATTTGCAAGAGTTATGCTTTTTAATTTATAGGTATCAGCAATAGCCTCTTTAATTTCTGCTTCGTTGATAATCTCGTTGGTTGTCAGGTATTTTAATAAAGGCAGATTTTGTTTTTCGGCCTCCGTAGCATGTTTTTTCAACTCATCTGCTTTTAGTAGTTTTTGGTCTTTGATTATTTTTTCGAAATCTTGGTCAGATAAATTCATAAAATAAAATATTCTTGATTTAATTATATCATAAAAGGAGTTTTATGATAAAACTCCCAAGTCTGATATTTTAAAATGATTATTCGTGCCTTAACGCATCAATCGGGCTCATGTGGGCAGCTTGACGAGCTGGATATAAACCAAAGATTAAACCGACTAAGACGGACATTACAACGGAAGCCAACATGCCTTGCCACGAAATTGAAAAGTCCCAGTCGAACCCCAATAACCCGGCCACCAACGATACGAGTAGGGACAGTAAAATTCCCAAAATAATGCCAATAATCCCGCCCATAAAGGTGACAATGACTGATTCAGCTAAGAATTGCCATAAGATATTGGCATTTTTTGCGCCCAGAGATTTACGTAACCCAATTTCTGGCGTGCGCTCAGTAACTGAAACATACATAATGTTCATAATTCCAACGCCACCGACTATCAGAGATATAGAGCCGAGGGCTATTAAAAGTATTTGAATGCCGTAAATAATAACATTCAACATATCCATGGCTTGTTCCATGGTGGTAACAGCAAAATCATCCTTATCGGGATCTGTTATTTTATGTCGTTCGCGTAGTGTTAGTGTAATATCTTCCGCTGTTATGGGGGATAGCTTAGTATCGTAAACTTGAGTTAAAATAAAACTGACATAATCAACACCCAGGATTCTTTTTTGAAGGGTTTGTATGGGCAGAAAGGCCATGCCATCCATGTCCATGGCAAAACTCGCACCTTTTTCTTTTAAAATGCCAACCACATTGAATTTTTCGGAACCTATTTTAATAGATTGGCCTAAAGCCGAGGATTCTCCAAACAGATCATTTTTAAGTTTTGAACCTAAAACAACAACTTTACTAAGGGTACGATCTTCTTCGTCCGTAAAAAATTGACCCTCAGCGATTTCGCTGGTATCAATGTCAATAAAGCTGGCATTAACTCCAAAAATATTAGTTTTTTTAAATTCATTATCATGGCTTAATATTTCTTGACCCATAAGACCAGCGTAATAATTTTTCACATTATCAATCTTGGCAATGGCTTCGGCATCTTCTAATTTTAAAGTTGTAATAGTTGTTCCCCCGACCATGCTAAATGAGTTCTCACTGGAAGTATGTCCTGTCTGAGGTGTTTTTACTTCCACTTGTATGTAATCAGTCCCAAACGCTTCTATCTCGTCTATTATAAAGCCTCTTATGGCTTGGCCAATAGACAGTACGGCGATAACAGCTGTGATGCCAATTACAATCCCGAGTATGGTTAAAAGCGTGCGCCCTTTATTTTTACGTAAGGAGTTTATAGCGATGTTAAAAGAATTTGTGATTAGCGTTTTATTCATAGTGGAGCGCAGTTATGGGGTCTAGTTTTGCGGCTTTACGTGCTGGATATAGGCCAAATATAAGACCAACCAGCGAAGACATAACGCAGGCTAAAAGTATCGAGCCCGGGGTTATAACAAAAGTCCAGTCATAGCCTAGCTGATTAACTATAATGGAAATTAAATATGATAACGAAACCCCAATAGCAATCCCAATGATTGCCCCTAGAGATGTTATAACTAAAGTTTCTAGAAGGAACTGAAAAACAATTTGTTGAGATTTGGCGCCCACGGATTTTCTAAGGCCAATTTCTTTAACTCTTTGTGTTACCGCTGCCAACATAATATTCATAATACCGATGCCACCAACTATAAGAGAAATAGAAACAATGGCTAATAAAAAGAATTGCAATGAGCTTGTAATGGTGCTCAGCATTTCTTGGGCGTCGGCAGTATTTCTAACCGAAAAGTCATCTTTTTCAGGATCTTTTATATTATGTCGACTGCGTAATAATATTTCAGCTTCTTCGATGATAAAAGGGATATTTTTTTCTTCGGCTACTTTAACACGCATAAACCCAATATGTTTTATGCCGAGCAGTCGTGTTTGTGCTGTAGTTACCGGGACAAAAATCATGTTGTCTACGTTTTGAAATCCGGCTGTACCTTGCGGTTCCATTACACCAATCACGGTAAAACTATTTTGTTTGATATATATTTTTTGTCCCAGTGGGTCGGTGTTTTCAAATAAATTATCTTTAACTTGTGAACCAATAACAGCCACAGTGGCATTTGTTTTTTTATGTTCTTCGGTGAAAAATTCGCCTTGAGCTGTTTTGGCATCAGTAATAATAGGGTAGTCTGCAGAAACTCCATAAATAGAGTTGACAATTTTTTGGTTATCCCAACTAATTGCATCGGTTGTACTCACATATGAGCTGGCCGCAATAACGCCAGGTATTTTTTTTATGGCTTCTGTGTCTGAATCCTTAAGGGTGGTGATAATAACACCAAATACTGCGGCTGGTGGTCCTTTTTCATCTGATTTACCGGGTAGAATGCCAATAATATTTGAGCCAATGCCGCGTATTTGATTGGTTATGAGACTTTCGGCCCCGGCTACTACAGAGGTAATAGTAATGACTGATGAAATTCCAATAATAATGCCGAGCATGGTTAAAAACGAACGCATTTTAAAAGTTCGTAAATTAGTAAAAGATTGTTTAACCGTGGCGCGAATGAGCATGTTATTTTTTTAGTTCGCTGTTAGCGGAAGCTAAACGACGCTGACCAACCTTGTTGTCAGAATATATCTCACCGTCTTTGATTTTAATAATTCTTTTAGCGTGTTCAGCTGTATCATTTTCATGGGTTACAATAATTATGGTTTTACCTTTTTCGTTTAGTTCTTGGAGAAGTTGCATAATTTGGTTGCCTGTTTTGGAGTCGAGGTTGCCGGTGGGTTCGTCGGCTAAAATAATCTCGGGTTCATTAACTAGGGCTCGAGCAATAGCAACGCGTTGTTTTTCGCCACCGGAGAGTTGATTCGAAAGATAATCACGACGGTGTTCGAGGCTGACTTCTTTAATGGCTTCATCAACAAGTTTGGTGTGTTTGGTGGTTGGTTGTTTGCTATATATAAGAGGGAGTTTTACGTTTTCAAAGACTGAAGTTCGGGGTAGCAGGTTGAATGACTGAAAAACGAAGCCGATTTCTTTGTTACGGATTTCGGCCATTTCATCATCACTTAGATTTTCAATATTCTCACCCTTAAAAAGATATTGCCCTCCAGTCGGCTTAGTTAGAAAACCGATTATGTGCATCAACGTTGATTTCCCTGATCCCGAAGGGCCCATGATGGCCACAAATTCTCCTTTTTCAATGACAAAACTAGCTTCTTTAAGGGCCAGCGTTTTTACTTCTTCATTTTCGTAAACTTTTTGTAAATTTTTTGCTTCGATTAATTTCATACATTATTTTTCGCTAGTCGAAATTACAACTTTGTCGCCCTCGTTGAGGCCAGAAAGAATTTCAATATTTCCATTGGAACCTCTTATCCCAGTAGATACTTTTACCTCTTGGATTTCTTTTTCTCCTTTTAGCATTTTGACGATTTTGTCACCATTATTTCTAATAATAGCTCTTTGGGGTATGTTTAGAATATTTTCTTTTTTCGCAGTTAGAATATCAACGTTAGCTGTTAATCCAGATTTGATGTTTTCGTTCTCTTCCGTAAATTCCAAGGTCACTTTATAGGTTGGGACTCCATCAACAATGGTTTCAGCCGGGTCAACGGATATAACTGTCGCTGTAAATTCAGTATCAGAACCAAAAGCATCTAATGTAACCGTGGCTTCATCAGCTACTTTCACATTAGCTATATCTACCTCTGCTACGTTGGCCTCAATTTGGAATTTATTGTCACTAATGATTTTTATGACTGCAATATTTGATTGGATAATTTCACCAACCTTGGCGTCTTGCATGACAACTTTACCGTCTATAGGCGAGGTGATGGTATTTTTAGCTATTTGAGCCGCAATATTACCTAAATTGGATTGAGCGTACTTAATTTGAGCTAGTTGTGATTTGACATTTGCTTCGGCTAATTTGACTTGAGCTTCTTGGGCCGCGATTTGTTCTATTGTTGGACCGGCCAACTTTAAGCTTAGGTTGTTCTGCGCTGATTGAAGATTATTTTTGGCAGTGTTAACAGCTGTTTCAGCGTTATTGATGGTTGAAGAGTTGGTTACCTTTTGAACTTTGATCAGATTTTCATTCGTGGTAATAGCCGTAATTTGGGCATCCACATAACCTTTTTGAGTGTTAAGATTGCTAATGTCAGTGTTGGATAATGGCGAAAGGTAGATGGAATTAAATACTTGTCGGACTTGAAGCATTGCTGATTTGGTTTCATTCAAAGCGGCGATAATATTTACTTCCGTCGGATTTTGAAAGGCATTATTAACTAAAGCTTTGGCACCACCATTTAAACTATTTAAGCTCGAACTACTCATTTTGCCGCCATTGCTTCCACCAAGTAAATAATAAACAGCATAACTTTTTGTCTCGGCTAGTCGGGTGGCTTCTGGTGTTGATTCCGAAAAGTAGGTATTTTGGATGTCTGTAATGGAAAATAATGCAGATAGGCCAACACTTATGGCATCACTTAGTCCAGCGTTGGTGATTTCCAGTTGTTTTTGTAAATCAGCAGCGGCTTTTATTTTTGCATTTTCTAGAGCCACTTGTGCATCTGATAATGTTTGTTGGGCTGTGCTGACTGTAGTTTGAGCAATTGTTAGTTCTTCTGCTCTGGTGCCTAATTTTAGTTCGTTAAGTTTAGCCTGTTGTGCAGCCAAGGCGGATTCATAGTTTATAAGGAGTGCGCGGCTGCTTTCGAGCGAAGCTGCGGCCTGTCCGCTTTGAGCATATAGATCATTGCTAGAAAGGCTAGCTAAAATTTGGCCTGCTTTGACAGGATCTCCAATTTTTACATTTATTTGAGCTACTTTACCTGGTTTTTCAAAAGCCAGTTCTACATTGTTGGCCGCTTTAACTGTCCCTGTAACACTTACTTCCTGTGTTAAAGTCGATTTTTCAACAACAACGGTAGTGTAAACAGGTGTTGTTTCTTTTTGTGAGGCTACCACGGCAATTACAAAGACTATAAGCACGAGAATAGAGCTGATGTAGAAAGATTTTTTCTTAAAAATGTTTGGTAAGGTCATATTATTTTTTATTTTCGTAGTGGGTAAATAATTTTTTATAAATATTTATTAAGTCTTTTTTATCGTTTTCGTTTAAAGGAGAGAGAAAGTCGATGATGGTTGATTCAAGTTGTTTTTGATTGACTTGTAAAAATTTTATCCCCTCCCTGGTTAGTTTTAAATAGATGTTCCGGCGGTCTTCTTTGTCATGGCTGCGCATTAAAAGGTGCCGATGTTCAAGTTTGTCGATCATACAGGTTATGGAGGGCGGCGTTATGCCAAAAAACTGCGCCAGATCCTTCATTTTTGGCCTTTTTTGATTATGAATATAGGATAGTGCCTCAAACTGAATCATTCTTTCTGGAGAATTTTTTGTCTTGTTTTGAAGGTACGCAAAAAGAAATCTTTTTAGAGTAAAAATTGTCTGGACAAGCTCTTTGGCTTCTTTTGTGGGCATACTTAGGTATTCTAACTATTTTGCTAACTAAGTATATCATGTTGTAGAGAATAAACAAGACTGTGCATGTTTTTCTTTCCTTGCTTTTGACTAAGCGCTATACTACTTATATAGATACATAAAAATTGCTATGTTAAAACATTTTTTGTTGGTTGCGCTCTTAGTTGTTTTTTTGTCGCCACAAGTTGCCTCGGCCGATGGGGCAGCCTTTATTCCAGGCCCCTATGATAATCGCTGGGATTATAATAGGGAATCCAGTCAATCAGCTATTATTGATTATAAAAGTGGAACGCAAAAGATGTTGTTAAGCGTTGGTTTTGAGAATTCTAAAGAGAATACTGTTTGGTTATTTCCCGTCCCATCTGTACCAGAAAAAATTGTTGTTGATGTTTTAGATGATGTCCCAAGTTTATATGGTGAAAACATTGCCGATGGCGCTAAAGCGAATTTACTAGATGCACGAAAGGGGTTATTGGCAACGCAGCTTTACCCTATTCCTTGGGCGCTAAGGAGTTCCTATAAATCTTTTGAGGGAACTGGATTAGGGGCTACCGCTGGTTTTGGTTTGTCTGACGGGGTAGCCAATGATGTTACAGTTCATGAATCTTTAGAAAAGAATGGAATGACAACTCAAATAATAACCGCAAAAACTTCGGTCGGTCTTTTTAAATATTTGCGAGAATTAAATTTAGATATTAAGGGCGGCAGTATACCGGCATTAGATGAATACGTGGGGAAGGATTTTTCTTTTGTTGTTTCTTGGATTATGCCAGAAGACAAAGTGTTGGCCAAACGTTTGGAGGTCGAAGATAAACTATTACGTTTTATTAATAATTATTTTCAAGATGGTAATGGGATCAAACCGAGTTTTTTAGATTTGGTTGCTTTAACTTTTCCGTCTGAATATTCATTGCTACAAGCATCAGTATATGAAGATCAGAGCTATCTAAAGAACAATCCTGCTTTTAAAGAAAAATTGGTTGATTTGTTAATGCAAAATCTCAGTTATGTCACCGATGTTGATCCATATTACTACGATCGATATGAGAGGAAGGTGCGCGGTGTTTTTGTCAGTTTCCCAACCCCACAGATTTACTATCCTTTAAAATTAACCAGCGTTTATGGTAGTGAAGTTATTCCTACCGATATTCGCATAATGGGTTACGTTAAGCCAGAGCTTTATCCAGATATAGCCCCTTATGTCACAACAGAATACTATTTTGATGCTGATTATTATCCTGATTACCGTAAAGCTAATCCTTTTGAATGGGTGGAGCGTGAGCCAATGCGCTATACAAAAATAAAATTAAAAGCACCTTCTAAGCTTTTTCGTGAAGATCTCTTTTTTTCACCTAAAAGTAGTTTAGGGCTATGGTGTCAAGAGCTTATAACTCGTTCAGCAGTTATTCCCTTTATTCCTTTGTTTTTGATAATATCATTTTTGTCGGGAATCTTAGCGGCACTCTTGGCTTTTTGGGGGCGTCTGGAAACAAAAAGAAAACTTTGGAAGTATGGATTTTTGTCTTGGTTGAATATTTTTTCAATAATTATGTTTGCTTTTTGGATTTTCTATTCCCGAACTAAAAGTTTAGACGAAAATCAAAAACAACTTTTAGCCAATGTAAAAGCCCAAGGACTATCCACGTGGAGCATCCATTCTCGTGATTATGGTCGGAAGGTTTTGTTTGTCTTTTTGTTCTCCTTGATTTATATTATATTAGCATTGATAATCCCATGGCTTATAGTTCAAGCAATTTAGTTTTATGGTTAAAAAGTACCACAATGTATTAATAACGGGCGACACTCATTTAGGTGATGTGGTTTTTAGGGATGAAGCCAAGTTGGTATCAGCAATTAAACAGGATAATTTTGACGCAATTGTTTTTGGCGGAGATACATTTGACCCTTGGCGTGGTCGTTCAGTTGAGGATTTAGTGGCAAAATATGATCAGCTTTTTAAGTTTTTACAAAACCTAAAAAGTCGGGTCGTTTTTATTAAGGGTAACCATGACCCCAAAATTGATTTTCTAAAAAAATTTGGTTTTTCAGTTCAAAAACGATTCAAATATGTTGGCTCTCTTGGGGAAAGGACAAAAATTATCCACGGACATGAATTTGATGATGCTTGCCGCAATTGGGAGTTTATAACAAAGCGCATTGCTTTTGTCGAAAATAAGATAAATCAATATTTAACTCGAGTCGATAATGAAGCTTTTGTGCGCTTTATCAACCTGATTAATAAGGTTGATCTTAAAAGAGTTATTTCTAATTTTCGTGAAAGAGTAAATCAATATAGAAATGTGGATAATTTATTATTTGGACATACTCATATGCCTATGCGAGAGGAGCAGGGTAGGGTAAAGTTTTATAATTGGGGCGGATGGCAAAAGGATTTTAATCTGCCTCCGCAGGTTATAGTCCATAAACAGGGAAAGTTTAATAGTATTGATATAAAATAAAAAACGTCCCGACTAAGTCGGGCGTTTTTATTTCTTAAGCTTTTGATAAAGTTTTTATGCAACGAGTGCAAAGAAGTTTTCTTTTTCCCTCTACAGTTTTAATTTGTAGGTTTGGGTATTGAAATTTTTTTGTGGCAATGTGAGAATGGCTTCTGGTAATAGTCACCTTCGGTCCCTTGCCGCAGCTTTGACAAATTTTAGACATATAGCAAATTAATAACCTTAGATGGTAATATACTAGCATATATGTTATAATTTAGCAAGATAGTATATGCTGATTAATTTATTATTCGAAAATCCAATATATTTTTTCGTCGTGGCTGTAGTGGTGGTGGTAGCTTTAACTGTACATGAATTTGCGCATGCGGTAGCGGCTACTTCTTTAGGTGATCCAACAGCCAAACAAGAAGGGAGACTCACGCTTAATCCTGCTTCCCATTTGAGTCTTTTAGGGTCAGTTTTTTTGCTATTTGTCGGTTTCGGATGGGGCAAGCCAGTCCCATTTAACCCCTATAACTTACGTTTACAGAAATGGGGGCCGGCTATAGTCGCTGTTGCAGGCCCTTTTTCTAATCTAATTTTAGCAATTATTTTCGGATTAAGTCTAAGGGTTATTAGCCATTATTCCTTATTTTCACCGGATAATTTACTTGTTATTTTTCTTTATTTTTCGGTCTTGTTGAATATTAGTTTAATGTTTTTTAATCTTTTACCCCTGGCTCCGTTAGATGGTTCAAAAATTCTTTTTGCATTCATTTCTGATTATAAATTTGCTAAATTAAGGCAAGTTTTAGAAACTCAGGGCACTTTTATCCTTATAAGTTTGGTTTTCTTAGAAAGTTTTTCTGGATTAAATGTTTTCGGGTCTTTCTTTTCAGTTATTCAGGAGTGGATTAGCCATTTAGTTTTTTAACGAATTTTTGAGCTTGACTTCTTGACGTATATAATTTTGTGTGATATCCTTTGGTTAATTATAATAGCTTAAATTAAGCTAATTTTTATTTTCTCTAGATCATAATCTATGCCAACTATCAACCAATTGATTAGAAAAAGACGCAAGAGCAATGTTAAAAAAACAAAATCTCCTGCAATGCAAACAGTTTTAAATAACATTAAGCGTAAGCAAAACACGTTACCAAAAGGTGCTGCTTTTAAACGTGGCGTTTGCGTTAAAGTTACTACAACTACACCTAAAAAACCTAACTCAGCGTTACGCAAAATCGCTCGCGTACGCCTATCTAATGGACAAGAAGTAACAGCTTATATCCCTGGAGAAGGACACAATTTACAAGAACACTCTATTGTTATGATTCGTGGTGGGCGAGTTTCTGACTTGCCTGGTGTTCTTTATCATATAGTACGTGGAGTTTACGATACCCATGGAGTTGAAGGACGAAAGAATTCTCGTTCACTTTATGGTGCTAAGAAAGCTAAATAATATTGATTATGCGCGGAAAACAAGCCCCCAAGAGAAAAATTAAACCAGACAGTAAATACAACAGTACTTTGGTTGCAAAATTTATTAATTACATAATGGAAAGAGGAAAAAAAGCTGTTGCTGAGCAGATTGTTTATGATTGTTTTAATATTATTGATGGAAACATTAAAAGCGGAAAAATTGCTAAAGAAAATGAAAATGCTTTAAATGTTTTTGACATAGCTGTTAAAAATGTTTCACCTCAAATTGAGGTTAAGAGTAAACGTATTGGCGGTGGTAATTATCAAATTCCAATGCCTGTCCGAGGCGAAAGAAAGTACTTTTTAGCCTTTCATTGGTTAATTAATGCTGCTGCTTCTAAAAAGGGTCGACCGATGGCCCAAAAATTGGCTGATGAATTAACAGCCGCTCTTAATAATGAGGGTGATGCTATCAAAAAGAAAAATGATGTACATCGTATGGCCGAAGCTAATAGAGCTTTTGCCCACTTTGCTCGTGGTTAAAAATAAATTTAATAGTCATATAATCGTATGCCCCGTGAATATAGCCTAGAAAACACTAGAAATATCGGCATTATTGCTCACATTGACGCTGGTAAAACAACTGTATCAGAAAGAATTCTTTTTTATACAGGCAAAAAGCATAAAATCGGTGAAGTTCATGAGGGAGCTGCCGAAATGGATTGGATGGATCAAGAGCGAGAACGTGGTATTACTATTACTTCTGCGGCTACAACTTGTTTTTGGAAAGGAACTAGAATCAATTTAATCGATACTCCGGGGCACGTGGATTTTACAGCTGAAGTAGAGCGTTCCTTACGTGTTCTAGATGGTGGAGTTTGCGTTTTTGATGGAGTAGCTGGGGTTGAGCCTCAATCTGAAACTGTTTGGCATCAAGCTGATAAATATCATGTACCACGAATTGCTTTCATTAATAAAATGGATCGCATGGGCGCAGATTTTTATGCAGACTTAGCCGCTATCCATGAACGTTTAACTAAGCAAGCTTATCCTATCCAATTGCCAATTGGGGCAGCGGAAACATTCAAGGGTATTATCGATTTACTAACTCGTGTTGCTTATATTTATGAAGATGACAGGGGTATTAAGGTTACTGAGACCGAAATTCCAGCTGATATGAAAGAAAAAGCCGAAGAATATAGAGCCAAATTAGTAGAAGCTATTGCTGAAAACGATGAAAAGTTAATGGAAAAATATTTAAATGGAGAAGAAATTTCTGTAGAAGAATTAAAACCAGTTTTGCATAAGGCAATTGTTGATAACAAAATCGTTCCAGTTGCCACTGGAAGTGCTTTAAAGAACAAAGGAGTTCAAAAGTTATTGGATGCGATTGTGGACTATTTGCCAAATCCGCTTGAAATTCCGGCCATGCAAGGCACTGACCCAGAAAACGAAGAAAAATTAATTGAAGTAAAACCCGATGACAACCAACCTTTTGCTGGCTTAGCTTTCAAGATTGCAACTGACCCTTTTGTTGGTAAATTATGTTTCGTACGTGTTTATTCGGGCGTTTTGAAGTCTGGTTCTTATATTGTTAATGTTAATACAGGCGAAAAAGAACGTGTGGGTCGTATTGTGCGTATGCATGCAAACCATCGTGAAGAAATAACTGAAGTCTATGCTGGAGAAATTGCGGCTATTATTGGTTTAAAAAACACTTTTACAGGACACACGCTTTGCGAGGAATCAAGACCAGTAGTATTAGAATGCATTGTCTTTCCTGAACCAGTTATTGATTTGGCCATTGAGCCAAAAACTAAGGCTGATCAAGAAAAGATGGGCATTGCCTTACAAAAATTAGCCGAAGAAGATCCCACCTTCAGAGTTAAAACAGACGAAGAAACAATGCAAACCGTTATTGCTGGTATGGGTGAATTGCACTTGGAAGTTTTGGTTGAACGCATGAAGCGTGAATTTAAAGTTGAGGCAAACGTAGGTAAGCCACAAGTTGCCTTTAAAGAAACAATTAGAAAAGAAGCAGAAGCTGAAGGTAAATATATCAAACAATCTGGTGGCCGTGGTCAGTATGGCCATTGTTGGATTCGCTTGTCGCCGTTAGAGGGTGGAGCTGGCTTCCAGTTTGTTGATGAAATTAAGGGTGGTTCTATTCCAAGAGAATATATACCAGCTATAGAAAAGGGTATTAAAGAAGCTTTGAGTCGTGGTATTCAGGCTGGCTATCCTGTTTTGGATGTAAAAGCGACTGTTTTTGATGGTTCTTTCCACGAAGTAGACTCTTCTGAGGCAGCATTTAAGATTGCTGGATCTATGGCGTTTCAAGAAGCTGCCAGAAAGGCTGATCCTGTTGTTTTAGAGCCTATTATGAAAGTTGAAGTGGTTGTTCCAGAAAAGTATTTAGGCGACGTGGTGGGTGATTTAAATTCACGACGCGCACAAATTAGCGAAATGAAGGATCGTAGCAATACCAAGGTGATTGATGCACAAGTCCCATTGGCCGAAATGTTTGGCTATGCCACACAGTTGCGTTCTATTACACAGGGCCGCGGAAGTTACTCTATGGAATTTAAGCAGTATTCAGATGTCCCTTCAAATGTGGTTAAGGAAATCATTGAAAATAGAAAAAAGTAGAAGTATGATTTCGGAAAAGTGGGAAAGAATAATTTCTTTAGTCAAAAAAACAGGTGAAAAGGTAGTCGTTTTTGACGAAAATGAGGGGAGCCCATTGGTTGTTATGCCTTTTGATCAATACGAAAAAGAAATTAGTGGCAAGGTAGTAGCAAGAGGATTGACAGAGGATGAAATGTTGGATAGAATAAACCAGGATATTACACATTGGCAAGCGCTTCAAGAGGAAAACATGACCAGAGAAATAAGCGTCAAAAAAGACAAAGATGAAGATGAAGAGCGCTATTATGTTGAGCCAGTAGAGTAGTCTTGTCAAAATGATAAATTGTGTTATAATTTATTTGCGTTAATTTTATTTAATATAATTAATTTAAGCGACTGGATAAAACTCCGCCAAGGTGGGGGTCGCTGATGGAGAAATATACAATGGCAGGAACATTTGAACGAACCAAACCTCACGTAAATGTAGGTACAATTGGTCACGTTGACCACGGTAAGACTACCTTAACCGCGGCTATTTTAAAGTATTTGGTTACAAAAGGTGGAGTTGCTCAAGATAAAGGTGTTGAAGATTTAGATAAGGCTCCAGAATCAAAGGCACGCGGAATTACAATTTCAACTGCACACGTTGAATATGAAACAGAAAAAAGACACTATGCACACGTTGATTGTCCAGGGCATGCTGACTATGTTAAAAACATGATTACTGGTGCTGCTCAAATGGACGGAGCAATTTTGGTTGTGGCTGCAACTGATGGTCCTATGCCTCAAACACGAGAACACATTTTGTTGGCTCGTCAAGTAGGTGTGCCTTCAGTTGTTGTTTTCTTAAACAAAGTAGACTTGGTTGAAGATAAGGAATTGGTTGACTTAGTTGAGGAAGAAGTCAGAGATTTGTTAAAGAAGTATGAATTTCCAGGTGATGAAACTCCAATTATTCGTGGTTCAGCTCTTAAAGCATTGGAAAATTCAACTGATCCTGAAGCTACAAAATGTATTCAAGAGTTATTAGATGCGGTCGACTCATTCATCCCAGAGCCAGTTCGTGAAGTTGATAAACCATTCTTGATGCCTATTGAAGATATTTTTTCAATCGAAGGACGTGGAACTGTTGTTACTGGTCGTATCGAACGTGGAATAGCTAAGGTCAACGAAGAAATTGAGCTTGTTGGGCTAAAGCCAACTGCTAAGAGCGTTGTTACTGGAATCGAAATGTTCAACAAACAGTTGCAAGAAGGTCGCGCTGGTGATAATGCTGGAATCCTTTTACGTGGTATAAAGAAGGAAGATGTTGAACGTGGTCAAGTTATTGCAAAACCAGGATCTGTTACTCCTCATTCAGAGTTCGAGGGGAAGGTATATGTTTTGTCAAAAGATGAAGGTGGACGTCATAAACCATTCTTTAAAGGGTATAAGCCACAATTCTATATCAGAACCACTGATGTTACAGGCGAAGTTGAGCTTCCAGCTGGTACTGAAATGGTTATGCCAGGTGACACTGTTATCTTGAATGTAAAATTAATTACTCCTGTTGCTTTGGAAGAACAACAAAGATTTGCTATACGTGAAGGTGGCAAGACTATTGGCGCTGGTGTTGTTAATAAGATTATTAAATAAGCTGACATGGTAGAAGAGAAGTTAGACAAGAATATCCAGCGTGTTAGGATTAAGATAAAGGCTTATGATCATAAGGTTATTGATCAATCAACCAAAAAGATCATGGAGGCTGGTGAACGTACTGGAGCCGAAATTCGAGGCCCTATACCTTTACCTGTCGAGAAAAAGCGCTACACTGTTAATCGTTCAACTTTTGTTCATAAGGATGCACGAGATCAGTATGAAATGCGCGTACATAAGCGTCTTATCGATATCCTCAATCCAACGCCAAAGACCATAGATTCTTTGATGAATCTTAATCTTCCGGCAGGGGTTGACATTGAAATAAAAATGTAATAGAATAGATTCGAAATCCTTTGCTCTATAGTGTAATAACCGCCTGTGGCGAAGTGTTATGCGGTGGGGCAAGGATCGGAGAATAGTAACTTGAAACACGTAATAAACAACCAAGAAAATCGACTTATACACCGGTAATTATACTTAAAAAGACCGGACTTAAGTCCGGTCTTTTGATTATAAAGTATTATGAAATTCTTAATTGGCAAAAAACAAGACATGAAGCAAGTTTTTGCTGAAGATGGTTCGGCCAAAACAGTAACTGTTGTAAAGGCAGGGCCTTGTTTTGTTACAGCTAAAAAGATGACAGATAAGGATGGTTATAACGCAATCCAGTTGGCCTGGGAGTCAAAGACTTTGAAAAATGTTAATAAACCAGTATTGGGTTTTTTTAAAAAGATATTCAATAAAGAAGTCGCCTATAAAGTGTTAAAAGAGTGTCGTGTTTCTCCATCTGACAAGATGCTGGAAATACTTAATATTGGAGATCAGGTTGATGTGAGTATGTTTCAATTAGGTGATTTAGTGGATGTTTCCGGTGTCTCTAAGGGGCGTGGATTTCAGGGTGTGGTTAAGAGATATGGTTTCCATGGCAGTCCTAAGTCGCACGGTCATAAAGATCAATTACGCATGCCTGGTTCTATCGGTGCTGGTGGTGTCCAGCGTGTATTTAAAGGTAAGAAAATGGGTGGGCACATGGGAGATCAGGCTATTACGGTTAAAAACCTAGAAGTTGTTGCAATAGATTTAGAAAAGAACGAAATAATGTTGAGCGGTTCAATCCCAGGCGCACGAAATGGTGTTGTTTATCTAAAGGCAGCGGGTGATTTTGAAATCAAAAAAGTAGAAGTTCCTAACCAGCCAGAAATTGTGGCACACGTCGAAGCTCCAGTAGAAGTTACTTCAGAATCTGTTTCAGAAAATACACAAAACAATTCTTAACTTTATGTTGAAGGTAAAATTATACAATAAAGAAGGTAAAGAGAAGGGAGAAGTAGAATTGAATTCCAAGATTTTTGGAGTAGAGGTGAAACCGGTTTTAATAAAACAAGCAATAGAAACAATTTTAGCAAATAGACGTTTAGTTATTGCCGATACAAAGGGTCGTGGCGAAGTTCGTGGTGGTGGAAAAAAACCATGGAAGCAAAAAGGTACTGGTCGAGCTCGTCATGGATCTATTCGTTCTCCTTTGTGGAAGGGCGGTGGTGTCACTTTTGGCCCAAACACAGATCGAAATTTTGAGAAAAAGATAAACAAGAAAGCCCGCACAAAGGCATTGTTTATGGCTTTGTCTGACAAGGTTTCAAATGAAAAAGCAATAGTAATAGACAATCTTGAAGTAGCCGCGGCTAAAACCAAGAATGTAGCTCAGATCTTCAAAAATTTAAAGTTTTCACGAGGTTTAGTGGTTTTACCAAATATGGATAAGTCGCAAGTGCGAGCTTTGAATAATTTGCCTAAAATCGACATTATTGCAGCAAATAGTTTGAATGTTTATGATGTTGTGAAAGCTTCTAAAGTGTTATTTTTAGAAGCAGCGATAAAGGAAGCGGAAAAAACTTTTTTGAATAAATAAGTATGGGATTTTTAAATAAAATTTTGAAAAAAGATGAAGAGGTGCCAGAAGTAAAAAAAGCTTCTAAAGTTAAGGTTGCAAAGACTGAAACTAAACAAGAGGAAGAATTATTGGCACCAACTGCAACAAAGAATAAGAAGCATGAAGATTCCTTGGCCTATCGGGTTATTGCGAAGCCGTTGATTACAGAAAAAGCAACAGATTTAACCGCTTTGAATAAATATGTCTTTGTAGTCCCTGTGACTGCAAATAAACGTGAAGTTGGGGAAAGAATTTATGGCGTTTATGGTGTTAAGCCTTTAAAAATAAACATGATAAAAAGACCAGGTAAGCGTGTCCGCTATGGCAAAAGAATAGGTGTAACAAAGGAATACAAAAAGGCGATAGTAACGCTGGCTAAGGGTCAAAATATCGAAGTTTACGAAGGTGTATAGAATTAATATATGGCGATAAAAGTTTACAAACCAACAGGAAATGCACGACGCCAAATGAGCGTTCTTAAAGCATCGAACCTTTCTAAGTTGCGACCAGTGAAAGGCTTGATTTCGATTATCAAAAAAACTGGTGGACGAAATTCACAAGGCAAAATTACCGTAAGACACCATGGTGGCGGAGCCAAACAATTTTATCGAATAGTTGATTTTAAAAGAGATAAATTTAACATACCAGCTACAGTTAAGGCAATAGAATACGATCCAAATCGTACGGCTAATATAGCATTACTTCAGTATTCTGATGGAGAAAAAAGATATATTATTGCGCCGGCTGGTTTAAAGGCTGGAGATGCCGTAATGTCTTCTCGTGAAAATGTAAAAATTCAAATTGGTAATTGCACTAAATTAGAGAATATCCCAGTCGGGTCATTAGTGCATAATATTGAATTAACGCCAGGCTTGGGAGCTAAAATGGTTCGAACAGCTGGCGGTTGGGCTAAGTTAATGGCCGTAGAGGGTAAATATGCACAAATAAAAATGCCTTCAACCGAAGTTCGCTTGGTAGATAAAACATGCCTAGCGACATTGGGAGAAGTTAGTAATGCTGAGTTGATGCACGTCAAAATAGGTAAGGCCGGGAGAAAACGACATATGGGAATCCGTCCTACTGTTAGAGGTAAAGCAATGAACCCCGTTGACCATCCGCATGGAGGTGGTGAGGGCGGCTGTCCAATCGGATTAAAGCATCCGAAGACTCCTTGGGGTAAGCCAGCATTGGGTGTGTTAACAAGAAAACGCAAGAAACAGACAAATAAGTTTATTTTGCGCAGACGTCAAAATAAGAAAAGAAAATAATAATTACGAGAAATCTAATTTAAGTATATGGCACGAAGTCTTAAAAAAGGTCCATTTGTTGATGCCAAGTTGTTAAAAAAAGTTCTTAACCTAAAGCCGGGCGAAAAGAGAACTATTAAAACTTGGGCTCGACAATCTACTATTACTCCAGAAATGGTTGGGCATACTTTTGGTGTGCATAATGGGAAAGACTTCATTGATGTTTATGTTGTTGAGAACATGGTTGGCCATAAATTAGGAGAATTTTCATTAACTAGAAAGTTTATTGGACATGGTGGAAAAATGGCTAAGGAGCAATCTAAGGGAGCCCCAGCAGCCGCTAAACCGGCATCAAGTAAATAATTAAGATATGCAAGTTAAAGCAAAAGCAAAATATATCAGAATGTCACCAAGAAAAGTCCGCCTAGTAGCTGGAGTTATTCGTGGTCTTGATGTTGAGTTAGCTTTGCAAAAATTAGCTGTGATGGATAAGCGGGCAGTGCGACCAATAGTTAAATTGGCAAAGTCTGCTATTGCAAGCGCAGAACATAATTACGAGTTATTGAAAAATAATTTATTTATAGAAAAAATAGCTGTAAACGATGGCCCAACTTATTACAGATGGATGCAAAAGGCGTTCGGCCGTGCGACACCAATTAGAAAACGTACTTCTACGGTAGACATTGTGTTATCAGAGAAAGCTCCAAGTGCAATCAAGAAAGTTGCTAAAAAACAGTCAATCAAGACTGCTACACAAGAAGAGGTTGATGGTATCGTTGAAAAAGATTCCAAAAAATTGAAAAAAGATGAATTCAAGGATGTAAAACATTCCGACTTAAAGAAAACCAATAGTAAGAGTTTAATTAGAAAGGTATTTCCTCGAAAAACCGGAATGTAAAAATATTTAATATGGGTAAAAAAATAAATCCAAAAGTATTTAGACTAGGGCAAACAAGAACATGGGATTCTCGCTGGTTTTCGAGTAAAAATTTTGGTGAAATATTAAAGCAAGATATCAATATAAAGAAGTTCTTAAAGAAAAAACTTGAGGGTGCTTTTGTTGCTCGTATTGAAATTGAACGGACCTCCAAGGAAGTTAATATCATTATTAGTTCTGCTCGCCCAGGTGTAATCATCGGACGCGGTGGAGTTGGGGTTGAAGATTTAAAGAAAGAAATTAAGCGCCAGTATTTAAAGGATAGAAAAATTGCTGTTAATATCAATATTAAAGAAGTTGAAAATGTTAACACCGATGCAACAATAGTCGGGTTAGGCATTAAGGCTGACATCGAGAAGCGTATACCTTTTAGACGTGCCATGAAACAGGCCATTGGAAAGGTGGAAAAAGCCGGAGCTAAGGGCGTTAAGGTGCAAATTTCTGGACGTTTAAATGGGGTAGAAATTGCTCGATCTGAAAAGCTTTTGTCTGGTAAGGTGCCTTTACATACTTTAAGAGCTGATGTTGATTTTGCTCAAATTGAAGCTTTTACGCTTTATGGGGTGATTGGCATCAAGGTTTGGATTTACCGAGGGGATGTGTTCAATGAAAAGAAACAAGAAACTAGCAAAGAATAAATAAGATATGTTAACGCCAAAAAAAGTAAAACATCGAAAATGGCATAAGGGACGTGGTCGTTTCCGCGATGCAGTAGCTTCCAGAATAGTTGATATTGCTTTTGGTCAATATGCTATAAAAGCTGTTTCGGCAGGGTGGATTGATTCCCGTCAGATTGAGGCGGCACGTCGAGCTATTACTCGTCATGTAAAGCGTGGTGGTAAGGTCTGGATTAGAATTTTCCCTGATAAGCCGGTTAGTTCAAAAGGATCACAAACAACCATGGGGGGCGGAAAGGGTGGCCCTGCAAAATATGTTGCCGTTGTAAAACCAGGTACAGTTTTATTCGAAATGGATGGCGTTACGGAGGTAATTGCTAAAGAGTCTTTAAGGTTGGCGGCATTCAAATTGCCAGTAAAAACTAGATTTATTGCTAAGTAATTAAAATATGAAGTTGCGTGAATTAAAAGATAAAACTACGGAAGAATTACAAAAATTATATAACGAGCTTTGCGTAAAAAGACAGGAGTTAAACTTTAAAATTGCTAGCAAACAGATGAAAAATATAAGAGATTTACGTAAGTTAAAAGTTAACATCGCGCAAATCCTTACTATTATCAAGAATCGAGAAGAAAAGTAAAATAATTATATGGAACAAGCAACAAAAAAAATCAACAGGCGTTTCGAGGGTGAGGTGGTTAGCACAAGCATGAATAAAACAGCTGTTGTTTTGGTTGCAAGAACAGTCCGACACAAAAAGTACCTGAAGCAATATACAGTTAGTCGAAAATATAAGGTCCATGATGAAAAGAATCAGTGCCGGGTCGGTGACAAGGTGGAGATTAAGGAGTGCCGTCCTGTTAGTAAAGATAAACGATGGACTATAGTTAGTAAAGTCAAGTAAAATTTTTATATGATACAACACCGCACCATCCTACAATCAGCCGATAATACAGGGGCGAGAAGACTCCAATGTATTAGAGTATTAGGAGGCTACAAAAAACGTTATGCCAGAATTGGCGATATTGTTAATGTTAGTATAAAGGAAGCTAAGCCTCATAGTATGGTAAAAAAGGGTGAAGTTCATCATGCTGTTTTGGTGAGATCAGCTAAAGAAGTGCGCCGTGCAGATGGTTCGTATATTCGATTCGATGATAATGCTGTTGTTTTAATCGATATGAAAACAAAAGAACCTAAGGGGACTCGCATCTTTGGGCCAGTAGCACGAGAGCTTAGACAGTTCGGTTTTAATAAAATTGTTTCATTAGCACCAGAAGTGCTTTAAATATATGAAATTAAGAAAAGGCGACAAAGTTCAAATTATAAAAGGCAAAGACCGCGTCCGCAAGACAAAAAAGGGCGAAAAGATGACAAAGGGTAATCAAGGAAAGATTGTTTCAGTTATTAAAGAAAAGTCACGCCTAGTGGTGGAAGGTCTAAATCTTAGATTTAAACATGTTCGCCCACGTCGCGAAGGAGAAAAAGGACAGCGAGTTGAAGTCCCGACATCGATTTCTGCTGCAAACGTTATGCTTGTTTGTCCAAAATGTAGTAAGGCGACAAGAGTCGGTTTTAGATTATTAGATTCCGATGTAAAAGGTAAAAAGAAAGTTCGTATCTGTAAAAAATGTGGGGAAGCAATTGATTAGTATATAAATTTATGAATAACCTGTTAAAACAATATCGAGAAGCCATTGCTCCAAGCCTGGAGAAGAAGTTTGATTACAAAAATAAAATGGCTGTTCCAACTTTAAATAAGGTCGTAATTAACGTCGGTATTGGGCAGGCTCTTAAAGATAAGGATTTTATTGATGCCGTAGTAAGGACGCTTGAAAGAATTTCTGGACAAAAACCAGTTAAAACATTGGCGCGCAAGGCTATTTCGAATTTTAAAATTCGTGAAGGACAGGTAATTGGTGTCATGGTGACGTTAAGAGGTGAAAGAATGTGGGATTTTGTGGAAAAATTAGTAAAAATTGCATTGCCACGTGTTCGAGATTTTCGTGGAATATCAAATAAAGGATTTGACAAAAAGGGGAGTTATTCATTAGGTTTAAAAGAATATATTTGTTTTCCTGAAATAAGTCAGGATGAAGTAGAGCGATTGCATGGTTTACAAGTGAACATAGTAACAACCGCAAAAACAGAGGAGGAAGGCAGACAACTATTGGTTGAATTGGGTTTCCCTTTTAAAACTGAAGAAAATAAATAATCACTATGGCAACAGAAGCACAAATAGCAAAGTCAAAGAAAAAGCAGAAGTTTTCGACCAGAAAAGTTAATAGATGTTGGAAATGTGGTCGTAGACATGGTTATATGCGTGATTTTGATTTATGCCGAATCTGTTTCCGTGAATTAGCCGATAGAGGTGAAATTCCAGGTGTAAAAAGAAGCAGTTGGTAATTATTAAGAAATATTTTTAAGTGATTTCTCCTAAAATTTAAGCTTAATTTTACATCG
>CAZMEQ010000005.1:0-64505 GCA_964565345.1 uncultured Gammaproteobacteria bacterium
CAGTGGTTTTGTAAACCATTGGTCACGGGTTCGAATCCTGTCGCTGGCTCCATTGTTTAAAGAATATTTAATATATTGATATGTCACAAGATAACTTGGTGAAATTAGAATGTACCGAATGCCGTGGTGTTAATTACCAGACTAATCGCAACAAAAAGAAAGTTAAAGAAAAACTTCAAGTAAAAAAGTATTGCAAGGCCTGCAAAAAACATCAACCACACAAAGAGACAAAATAAAAAAGCTCCCGAATAAATCGGGAACTTTTTTATTTATAAAACTGGCAACAGTAAAGCGTTCCTGAACAAAACAACAAGGAAGTTATTATGGCACTATTAAGGTACAAGGAAACAAAACCAGGCAAAACCGCTTCCAATATTAATAAAGTAAAATTCAGAACAAGTAATGTTTTAAATAATTCCTGATTAATTATTTTTATCAATAACATATTATCTATACAAATCAAATGACATTTTTTTGATAATTACTTTTTTATCTAAATCTTTTACACCTGGAGCGCTGATAATGAAATTTATCTTCCGCATTTTTACGTATGCAGCCTCTAGTGGGAATGAATACTCCGCAATCTGCCAATTATTTTCTTGATATATATCTGTTGGTTCTTTTAGCATATAATTCCAACCTTCACTCGTTTGCATCCCCATTTTAATTTGTATTTCCTGATCTCCTTGAAAATAAAGAGAAATTTTTACCAAATCAAAGTTACGAGTCATTAAAAGATCAAAATACAAAGGGTCTTCGTACATGGTTTGCACACACTCTTTATTCTGGCAGATTACTGGGGTGACCCTGGTATTTGGATTTAGGTTCGATATGTATTTATTTTTCGATAAGTTAAATTCAATATGTTGACTTCCTAATGGAGAAAAATTTTGCCAAAGTAAAAAAAGAATAATAGCCGCAGCTAAGGACCAGAGCGAATATCTAATTACAAAAATTTGTTTAGTTGGATTCATGGATTTGGTATATTTTTTCACCCTTATATACTTCGTCTACATAGTTTACCTGAAGCTTATAGCCAGACAATTTTTGTTGTAAGGTTTCAATATCAGCGGGGGAGTCGGCACTATAATAAAAAACAGGCTTTAGTTTAACTAGTTTAGCTACCTCAGCATAAGCATCCCCGCCATAAATGCGTTTGTCGCCTAACGAATGAATCACTAAACGTTCCGGAAAAAAAATGCGATCGGCCCAATCGGGAATTATTATGATGCTGTCAGCAGGAGTTACTTTGCTGATCTTCTCTATACGTGGCTGAAAATCTTGAATATCCTGAGCAATTTTTAAAAAGCCTTCTTGTCTATTAAAAAAAACACTATTAGTTGAAAACACTATAAGAAAAACAAGAAAAATTGTAGCGGGGATAAAAGACAGTCTTTTGGATTTAATAAGTAATCTTGGTAACAGCTCAATAAGACTATAGGCCAAAAAAGGAGTTAAAAAGATAAAAATTGGTAACCAGTAACGCAAGTGTGGCGAGCCAATTAATATTGTGGGGTCACTCGGTTGTCCATACTCTCCCCAAGGCCAATATGACCCGTAACTAATAGTTAAGTAAACAGAAATAATGGCAGTAGCCAACATGTAAAATTTTTTAGCTTGTGATTCAATAATTGTGCGCATTGAAATAAAGCCCCAGATAGCCGGGAATAATAAAAACCACAAGTATTTTACAAAGTATTCCCAGACATGAAAAAGTATATTTTTAAGATTAAAACCAAGCGGAAAAACTACTTGCATTAGCAATGACTTTGTCGGCTGATTAGCGGCGCTATCGAGTGAAGCGTATCCGGACGTAAAAATATGTCCATATGTTTCAAAGTTAATTAAAAGAAGTAATCCCAGCATGGCAACAAAACCAATGCTAAACGTTAAAAATTGCCCCCAACTGATACTTTTACGATTAACAATACAAAAGATTAACAAGAGCAGGCAGACCCAAAAAAATTCCGAAGTTCTAACCCAAAGACTAGCCCCAAAGCACAGGGCCGAGACAACGTAAAGTGATATTAATTGTTTTTTATTGGCCCAGAGAAGCAAGAGCAATCCTAAAATCAAAAAAAGAATAAATAAGTTATTGTGTAGCATACTCTTGCCTGCCAGATACCAAAAAATCGGATTAAACAGAACGAGTAGACTTGACAGCAAAGCAATACTTTTATTAAACAACTCTTTAATAAGAATAAACAAAAGATAAACGGTCACAAGTGAAAATAACGGTGTCAAAAAAATTATGCTACCCACACCCAATAATTTCCCAATTAATCCAAAGAGCAAGGGTAATCCCAAAAAACTCATCGGCACAAAATTACCACTCAAAACATTAACACTGCGTGGAAATATAACATTTTTAACCTCCTTATTTAATGGCACCTCAACAAGTAAGCTAGAATTCGTAATAAAGCTTTTTGTGAAAATAAAGTTAGCCGTCTCGTCGGGCGAGTAGAACTTGCAGCCAGCCTTGAAGGCAAGAAACGAATAGGGGATAGCCATTGCTAAAATAAAAAAAATCAGCAGCTTGTTTTGCCAATTCACCGATATAAAATTAATAAGACGTTTTAACGCTCTAGACATGCCTCTATTATTGCGAATTTAGCTAAATTTGTCTATACTAATAATGTTATGTGGAAAAAATATCGAACATCCATAATGTTGGCAAGTGCGATAGTTGCTATTGTTATATTGGCCTTATTATATTCATGGTTTAATTGGTCTGTTTTAACACCGCTTTCGCATCAGTATTCATACCAATATATTTTTAATTGGCCAGATGCTATGGCTAATTATTTTTTTATCGAAAACTTTGACTCGACCGGTTCTTTTTCTCTAAATGAACCCCTAAACAATGTTTTAAACGATATAGTGCGACCGCGTAGCACTAATATATTTGATCATAATATAGTTCCAGCGGGCTTTCTCGGTTTTATCATCCTCTATGGTTGGCTAGGCAAACTACTCCCAAATTTTACAATCATCTATTTAACCTCACTAATCGCTGCTGGTGGAATTTATATTTTTTATTTTATTATCAAAAATATTTTCAATAAAAGGATAGCTCTTATCAGCGCTTTAATTACTGCAACTCTGCCAGCTTACATATTTTTTGCCAATCAAACACTTTTAGCCACCATTCCTTTTTTGGTGTCTTTTTTATCTGGTTTTGCCTTATGGATCAAATCAGCCAGTTGTCAAACAAAAGAAAAATTTTTGCTAATCGGTGGTTCAGGCCTCATGTTTGGTATAGCTGTAATTATTAGATATCAGGAAATCACTTGGATTTTAGGCTCAATTTTAATCATTGCTCTTTTTAAACGAAAAAAGATTAGCTATAAACAAATATTATGGTTTAGTTTTGGTTTTATTGTCCCAGTATTATTAATATTTTTTTACAACAAACAAATATACGGGCACATATTTACGGTCGGCTATTTACGCATGAATAATTTAGATGCTCCAATCACCGAGAGATTACCTGGAGAAATAATATCAGGGGCAGGGAATAACATTTTAAATTATCTTAAATTAATATTTATCCCATTTGGGTTTTCGGCAGCAAACATTTATCACAATTTTGTTCGTTACATTTGGCAACCATATAGTTATTTAATCGTATTCATAATTTTAGGCGCTATGCTTTGGATAAAAAATTGTACCAAAGCGTCAATTAATCAATTAATATACTTGATAACCTCGTGTTTCCTAAGCATAATTTTATGCATATATTATGGTAGTTGGATTTTTGTTGACAAGATGGTCCTCCAAAATAATGTTCTAAGTAGCTCTTACACCCGCTATTGGCTACTAATTATTATTGTTTTTATTCCTTTGGCCGCCTATACTTTCAACTTTTTACTTGAAAAGAGAAATAAATTTACCAAGTATAATTACTTTATAGTTTTTATTACAATCCCAATTTTAGTCTATCTTTCCTTAATTCAAGCTTTTTACGCTCCCGAAGATGGACTTCTTGCTCAAAAGCAAGCAACATTAGAATATTATGTTCGCGCTGATAAAGTTAGGGCCTTAATTGACATTAACTCCGTACTTATTGTAGAACGTGAGGATAAACTTTTTTTTCCTTACTACAAGGTCATTACCTTCGAACAAAATTATAAAATATTTGAAAAACTATCTTCTACTATTGAGAATCAATCCATCTATTACCTTAGCGTTGCAACAGACAATGATATTGATTTCGTAAACACTAACAAGCTTAAAGAATACAAGTTAACTTTATCTTTGGAAAAAAACATTGATGACAAATTTAGGTTATTTAAGTTGAAAAAAATTGGGGATTAATATTTGCAAAATTAGCAAAAAATTGCTATCTTTAGCATATAAAAACATAAATTTATAATTATGAGCGAAAACAAAAACGTTTTAGTAATTGGTGGTGCTGGTTTTATTGGTTCTCTATTATGCGAACGACTAGTGTCAAAATGCAACGTAATTTGTTTGGATAATTTCTCAAGCAGTGCCGAAAAAAACATTAACCATTTACTTCGCTTGCCGAGATTTGAATTTATTAATCATGATATTTCAACGCCAATTGATCTTGAAAAAGTCTCCGATTTAACAAAATTCAAAATAAACGTATTTGGCATTTCGGAAATTTATAATTTGGCTTGTCCAACATCTGTTAAAAATTTTGAAAAACTTCGTATTAAAACGGTAGAAGCTAGCACTAAGGGCTTGATAAATGCCTTAGAATTAGCCTTAAAATACAAAGCCAAGTTTATGCAATTCTCGTCTTCAGTTGTTTACGGAGAAACGCCTCGTGACGAATTTATAACAGAAGATTATCGTGGCGTTTACGACATGATGGACCCTCGCGCCTGTTATGACGAAGGTAAACGCTATGGAGAGTCAGTTGTTGATACTTACCGCCTCGTTCACGGTTTAGATACAAAAATTGTGCGTATCTTTAGAACCTATGGACCAAGAATGCTCCTTGATGATGGCCAAATGATGCCCGACTTTATATTAGCGGCGCTTGAAAATAAAGATTTAATTATTTATGGGCACGAAGACTTTAGAACTTCTCTTTGCTATGTCAGCGATGTTGTGGAGGGCTGTATCAAAATTATGGATTCAAATATAAATCAGCCCGTTAATTTAGGAAACACAGAAGTTTTTAAACTTGCTGACGTAGCCCAAAAAATAATCGAATTAACCGGATCAACAGGTAAAGTACGTTTCGAAACCGCAAAATTATTTATGCGGGAATTAGCCTTACCAGATATTACCTTTGCCAAGGATAATTTTGGTTGGTTCCCAATTGTTACCCCAGAAGAAGGGTTACAAAAAACCATCGATTTTACCCGGGCACACAAAGATCTGCTGTCGTTCAGTACAGAAGTTTAATTTTTTTGTAAATCAATTTTTATATATAATTTACTCTGTGGGAGGCAGGAGTATATTTTGTTATGAATATAAGCATAGTTGTTCCAGCATATAATGAGGGAGAACGTCTAAAAAAGACACTGGCTGATTTGGCCGCCACTGGCCTTAACATTATTGTTGTTAATGACGGCTCCACAGACAATACAGACGAAATTGCCCAAGAATATCCAATCCATTATATTTCCCACCCTGTTAACTGCGGCCAGGGTGCAGCCCTAAAAACAGGTACCGAATATGCCACTCAACTCGGAAGCGATATTATTGCTCATTTTGATGCAGACGGCCAACATCGAATCGAAGATTTATTAAAGCTTATCGACACCCTTAAGGAAGATAAATTTGATATTGTTTTAGGTTCAAGATTTATTGAAAAAAACACCGAATTTCCTATGTCAAAAAAAGTGATTTTAAATATAGCTAAAATTTTTACACGCACCTTAGTCGGTCTCGATTTTACAGATCCCCAAAGCGGATTGCGTGCCTTTAAGACCAAAATTCTGGAACAACTCGACTGGCATAAAACTGATTTTTTGCATTGCACAGAAATATTATCGCTGATTGCTAAAAATAAACTCCGACACAAAGAAATTCCCATAATTGTAAAATATGACAATGGACTTAAAAAAGAAGTCCATCCAAAAGTTAGTATGGGCTTTAGAATTTTATTTCATAAACTAATGGATTAGTATGACTCTTTTTCAGATTTTAATAGTTCTATTCATTGCTACGGTATTGTACAAAGCCATTAAGCGTTTTGCCAAAAAAGAAATTTCTCTCTGGCTTTTAGTCTTATGGGGTATTTTTTGGATCGGTCTTGGAATCATTGCGCTTTTTCCAATAATAATAGAGCAGTTGGCCCTGTTGGTGGGCGTGGGACGAGGTGTTGACTTGGTAATTTATTTAGCACTTTTCTCCTGTTTTTATATCTTATTCAAACTAATGATAAAACAACAAAAATTAGAAAAGGACTTTGTAACACTAGTCAGAAAGATTGCGATCGATAAAGCTAAAATCAAAAAATAGTATGAAAAAAGTCGGATTAGTTTTAATAAACTATAAAGATTATGCTGAAAGGTTTTTAGCGGAATGTTGGACCGGGCTAATGTCCCAGACATACCCAAAGGAACTAACGAGTGTTTATATTGTTGATAATGCCGCCACCGAAGAATCATTGAATTATTTAAAAAACAACTACAGCCGAGCAACAATAATAGGGCGGCCAGACGGTAATTATGCCGCAGGGAATAATGCTGGCATTGAACAAGCACGTAAAGATGGCTGTGAATACTTTGTTATAGTTAACATGGACACGGCTTTTGAACCGAACTGGCTTATCGAACTTGTAAAAGCGCTTGAATCAGACCCCAGCATTGGCATTGCGCAATCAAAAATACTACTCTACGAAAAAGACAAGCAAGGCAATCGTTTAATTAATTCCCTAGGCAATAGTTTCCATTATTTAGGCTTTGGCTATACTAATGGATATCGCCAAAAGGATTATAGTGAGTCTGTTACTATTTCAGAAATTCCAGGCTATGCTAGTGGCTGTTCTTTGATAGTAAAAAAAGAAGTACTTGACAAGATAGGCCCTTATGATGAAGAATACTACATGTATCATGATGATTTGGAGTTGTCTTGGAGAGCTAAACTGGCTGGATATAGGCTTGTTTTGGCTCACAAATCAATAATCTATCATAAGTACGAATTCAAGCGTAGCGTCAGAATGCTCTATTATCTCGAAAGGAACAGATTTTTGGCTATTTTTACATACTATGAAGTAAAAACGCTCCTATTAGTACTCCCAGCACTCCTTTTTTTAGAAGGCGGCATGTGGCTCTATGCTGGCGTAAAAGGCTGGTTTAGAACAAAGGTTAAAGTCGCATTCTACTTTTTACAACCCAAAACCTGGATCTACCTTAGTCGAGCGCGTCAAAAAGTAAAAAAAATACGCACAGAAAAAGACAAAAAAATTATTTATACTTTCAGTGGCCAAATAAATTTTCAAGAAATAGATAATTTTTTACTCAAACATTTTGGCAATCCACTTTTAAACGCTTATTTCAAATTAATTAAAAAGATAATATAAACATATTATGTCAAAAAAACTGATTGGAATTATGGTGGTTGTTATTCTCTTGTGTGTTTTAGGTTATGTAAAAATAATTTATCCAAGCTCTCAAACGCAAATTAAAATGGCCATAAAAGATATGGCGGCAACACCAATAAATCAGTACTTTGATACTGTTGATAAAAAATGCGGCATTTGGTACGAGAGCAAAAATCCAAGTGCCAAGTTTACTTCAGGCAAAGATAACGGCGAAGTTATGAATTGTTTTACTGAGGCCTTTGATAAATGCTTGAATAAAACTGTTTTAATTGTCAAAGATAATTATTCGGCCAATGAGAATAATATAATTTATGCCATGCTCCGCATTATAAAGGCAAATGATCAAAATGACTGCATAGTGCAAAATAGCTATGAAGAATATAGCTTTTCTCAGCCCCTGGAAAATCAAATACCGATCAATTATTTAAACACCTGTACCAAATTAGACGAAACACTAGAAAAAAGCTGTCGCCCAGCATATCTCGATAGCCTAGACTTACTTCAAAACAAAACAGAATCATCCGAAATCAAAATAGAAACAAATTAATGACGCACCCAATAAAACTAGCGCATCTTGTTTGTGTCTTGCCGCCTTATGGTGGAGGCCTGGGCGTAGCTGCACATAATCAAGCTGAATTAATGGTTGAGGCTGGTTTTGATGTAACCGTTATTGCCCCAGAACAAAGCGAAACAAATAAAGTGACACGTAAATATAAAATTGACCCCGTCAGGTCAATTTTTCAATTAGGGCACGGTTTAATTGCACCGACGCTGTATCAAAAACTATTTAGCTACGATATAGTTCACCTACATTTCCCATTTTTTGGTGCTATTTTTCCAGCCATAAGAGCTAAAATTAAAAGAGGAGACAAACTAAAATTAGTTGTAACATATCATCAAGATTTAATTTTAGCCGGCTGGAAATCGCTTTACTATAAATTAGTTATGTACTTTTTAACTCCGATATTACTACGTTTAGCCGATAAAATTGTTGTTTCGACTTTTGATTATGTCCGAAGCTCCTTTATCAAAAATTATTTTCAGGCTAACGAAAAAAAATTTGCGGAAATTTCATTTAGCGTTTCGGAGCAATTTACACCAAACACAAAAAATGAAAAATTGTTGCAAAAGCACAAATTAAAACCTGATGATTTTATTGTCTTATTTGTCGGGGGACTTGATTGGGCACATTATTTTAAGGGCGTCGACAATCTAATAGAGGCTTTTACACAAATTCAAGAACCTTTAATAAAAGCACTTATAGTTGGTTCTGGCAATTTAAAAAGCACTTATGAAAAGCAGGTCGAGGAAGCACGACTCGAAGAAAAAGTTCTTTTTACTGGTTATGTACCCGACGAACTCCTACCTGAATATTATAATTTGGCTGATGTTGTAATCCTCCCTTCTGTAGAACGCAATGAAGCTTTTGGTATAGTACTAATAGAGGCCATGGCCTGTGGCAAACCAATCCTCGCATCCGATCTGCCAGGCGTTCGTACTGTTGTTGAAGATGGGGCAAATGGTTTAGTCTTACAGCCACGTAGCGTGAATGATATCATTGAAAAAATATTAATGATTTATAACAACACAACATTAAAACAAACACTTTCATTAAACGCCCAACAGACTGTGGCAAAAAAATATAGACCTCTAATTATAAAAAATAAACTCCAAAATTTATATAACAATCTATAACAATATGATAAAAATGTTAACAGAATTTATCAGAAGACTCCTATACATAGTTCCTGGCTCACCCGCCAATGTCCAAATAGCGATAACAAATAAATGCAATTTTAACTGCAAGATGTGTCAACGCTTTGATTTAAAAGTCCGCTTAGGAGATATGACTGTGGCTGATTTTAAAAAAGTTATCAAGCATTTAGGAACAGCCAAAAACATTGTTCTAACCGGCTGGGGAGAACCCCTTTTACACCCCAACTTAATCGAAATGATACAACTCTGTAAAGAAAAAGACTGCGATGTAAGATTTACTTCCAACGGCAATTTATTAACAGCCGAAATGGGACAAAAATTAATAGATGCCGGTTTAAATGCAATTACTTTTTCAGTTGATGCTGTTAAAAGTTCAGATGATGAATTTGGCCACCCCATACAAGAACAGTTAAATAATATTCGAAATTTTGTGAGGCTGGTCAAAAATCAAAAGGCATCAGTAGAAATATATTTTCAATCAACCTATCACAAAAACAAGGAGCAAGATTTATATGATGTTACTGAATTGGGTAAGGAAATTGGAGTCAATCGTTTGCGCTTTTCGAGACTTGACGTCCGCTTCCAAAAATTTGAACGCCCTTCTTTCAAAGACGAAAAACAATTAATAAAAAACATTGAATCAAGAGTTAAAGGGACCGGGATTGGTATTGATTTTTTACCTCACGTGGCTTCTGACGGAATTACAAAACTTGCCTTTAAACTCACCGCACCGTTTTTACATCGTTTTGGCAAATATTGTTTACGAACCTATAACGACATTTATATTAACGAGGATGGCAAGGCAACTCCTTGTTGTGCTTTACCGAATTTAGTCATGGGTGATGCCAAAGAAGATACCCTAGACAACATTTGGAATGGCGTAAACTTCCGTCGATTTCGCAAAAAACAAAATATTGCCTGCGGCGAATGTGATGTTTTAAAAATTCGTACTTTTAATAAATAAAATGAAAATAGGTGTAATAAGTAATTTATACCCCCCATATCAAAGGGGCGGAGCAGAACGCATTGTTGGGCTTGGAGTTCAAGCATTAAAAGAAGCTGGCCATGATGTTTTTGTTATCTCCACAAAACCACAGGGGAGCCTAGATATTGCCGAAGAATTAACGCGCACTTACCGGTTTAAACCAGTCAACATATTTTATTATCTAGATGACCATAAGCATAATATCCTTGTACGTTTTATTTGGAATATTTTTGATATCTTTAATATATTCAGTGCCATCACCGTTGCCAAAATTTTAAGCCAAGAAAAACCGGATTTAATTATCACGCACAACTTAAAGGGGATAGGACTTAACCTGCCACTTGTAATAACGCATAAGAGAATAAAACACTACCACATTGCGCACGATATTCAACTAGTTAATCCGTCTGGATTATTGTTGTGGGGTAAAGAAGACTCTTTTTTTGAGACGGGGTGGATGGTCAAGATATATCAAGCACTACTTAGAAAATACTTTTCACATGTCGACAAAGTTTTTTTTCCTTCAATTTGGTTAAAAGAGTATTATGAAAAATATTCCTTTTTCTCAAACTCTAATAAAATTATTTTGAGAAATCCTTGTCCAGATACAGACATTCCCCAAAAATCGAAAGAAACACGCCTGAAAACATTCTTATTTTTAGGCCAGATAGAAAAGCACAAAGGTATCCACTGGCTCTTAGATTTTTGGGTTAAAAACAAAATTCCTGCCAAGCTCTTGGTGGCCGGTAAAGGCAATTTTGATTTGGCTCCATATAGAGAAAAAGAAAACTTAGAAATTATTGGCTACGTTGACAGGGAACAAATTGTATCAATCTTTAAACGCTCCGATTTTTTAATTTTCCCATCGTTATGTTACGAAAATTCACCAACAGTACTAATTGAAGCCTTCCAATACGCAACACCAGTAATTGCAGCTAATATTGGTGGTACAACTGAGCTTGTGGTCCCGGGTATAAATGGTTACGTGTTTGATCCAGTCAATGAAAATCAATTATTACAACACATTAATACAGCCTTAAGCTTGTCAGACACAGAATACGCAACGATGAGTCAAAACGCTCTGGAAACAGTTAACGATCTAACATCAGAATTTTACATCGAAAATTTACTGGCAGGACTCAGTTGATCAATACCTAAAAATGTGTTATTGTTTAAGCTGTATTTTGTGGGGGCGTAGTATAGTGGTAGTACAGGGGTCTCCAAAACCTCTAGCGTGGGTTCGATTCCTACCGCCCCTGCCAGTTCCTATCGTGTGATGTAAATGAAAAGACTTTTAATGAGTCTTTTTTGTTTGCACAAGGCCAATCCCTGTGCTAAAATTCGAGTGAATTTATATCTATGATTAATTTTAAAGAATGCATTCGCGAGATACCAAATTGGCCCAAAGAGGGCGTAAATTTTAAGGATATAACGCCGCTTCTTCAAAAGGCCGATGTTTTTAAAAGTTTAATTGATGAACTTGTTAAGCCATACGAAACTACGAAAATTGATAAAATCGTTGTAATCGATGCCCGCGGTTTTTTATTAGGGACAGCTATGGCGTACAAATTAGGTTGCGGAGTTAGTTTAGTGCGTAAAAAGGGAAAATTACCTTACAAAACAATCGAAGAAAGCTACGAAAAAGAATATGGGCCAGACACACTGACCATGCATGCAGATGCTGTTACGCTAGGTGAAAAAGTTCTAATTGTCGATGATTTAATGGCCACGGGTGGGACTATGCAAGCGACCGTTAATATGGTAAAAAAGTTAGGCGGCGAAATTATGGGGATTAGCGTTATAGTTGATTTACCTTTTTTGGGAGGAAGTGAAAAATTCAAAAAATATAATTTTAAAGCACTGGTTTCGTATCAATCAGAATAAACCTTATGTCATCCTGAACTCGTTTCAGGATCTCGATGATTGATCCTTTGTACCCTGCTTTTTGAGATTTTGAAATAAATTTAAAATGGCAGTAAATAAATTTATGAAAATAGGCGTAATTGGTGGCTCAGGAATGGACAATCCTCAAATTCTAGAAGACTATAAAGAACATCTGTGGGAAACTCCATTTGGAGCACCGTCAGACAAATTGATATCAGGGTCTTTGGTCGGTAGGGAAGTTGTTATTTTGGCTCGGCACGGCAAGAATCACACCATTATGCCAACCAAGGTTCCTTATAGGGCAAATATCTGGGCGTTGAAAGAAATTGGCTGCACCCACATTTTAGCCACGACCGCTTGCGGTTCCTTAAAAGATGAATTTAAACCTAGCGATTTCGTATTTTTAGATCAATTTATTGATTTTACTAAACACCGCAATTTAACCTTTTACGATGATAAAGTTATTCACACACCAATGGCCGAACCTTTCGATTCAAACTTAAGGAAAAGCCTTGTCCGGTCAGCACAACAATTAAATTATTCTTTTCATGAGAAGGGAACTGTTATTACCATCGAAGGTCCACGCTTTTCATCTAAAGCTGAAAGCAATCTATTTAGATCCTGGGGAGTAGATGTGATAAACATGTCTACGGTCCCAGAAGTCATCTTGGCTAATGAACTTGGCATTCCTTACCAGTCAATAGCCATGGTAACAGACTATGATTGCTGGAAAGAAGGTGAGGCAAGTGTTACGATTGATCTTGTTTTTGAACGAATGAAAAGCAATGCTAATAGAGTTACAAAATTACTTATCGAAACAATAAAAAATTTATGAAAATCTTGATAATTGGTACTGGCTATGTCGGGTTGGTGAGTGGAACGTGCTTTGCGAATCTGGGTCATGAAATTGTTTGCGTAGACAATAACCCCGAAAAAATAAATAAACTAAATAACGGACAGGTCCCTTTTTTTGAACCAGGGCTAGAGGATCTGATTATAAAAAATAAACAAGCAGGAAGGTTACAATTTAAAAACACAATTACCGAAGATTTAAATAATTCAGATGCCGTGTTTATTGCCGTTGGAACTCCCCCCAAAGAAAATGGTCACGCAAATTTACAATATGTTTTCAATGTCGCCCAAGAAATAGGCCGTAATCTAAAAAACTATACTGTTATCGTGACCAAGAGTACAGTTCCGATCGGTACTTCAAAAAAGGTAAAGCGCATTATTCAACAAAACTACTCAGGTGAATTTGATGTGGCTTCCTGCCCAGAATTTTTAAGAGAGGGCTCTGCTATAAATGATTTCTCTAAACCAGATCGCATAGTTTATGGCACAGAAACTGAAAAGGCTAAACTTATATTACGCCAAGTGCACGAAAAACTTATTTGTCCCAAAATTGAAACTGATATTGCTTCTTCGGAGTTAATTAAGTATGCTTCAAACTCATTTTTAGCCACAAAAATATCGTTTATTAACGAAATTGCCAATGTCTGTGAAAGTGTGGGCGCAAATATCGATACAGTCGCCGAAGGCATGGGGCTAGATTCACGTATTGGCCCCAAATTTTTAAAAGCCGGATTGGGTTATGGTGGAAGCTGCTTTCCCAAAGACGTCCGCGCACTTCAAAGTTTGTCTGGAGAAAATGGCTACCAGTTCCAGTTATTAAAATCTGTAATCGATGTTAATAACTATCAACGATGGCGCTTTTTCCATAAAATTAAAGCTGAGATAGGTGATTTAAATGGTAAAATTATTAGCCTTTGGGGCTTAGCATTCAAAGCCCAGACTGATGATATTCGAGAATCAATCGCATTAGATCTAGCTGAAAAGCTCCTGGAGGAAGGTGCCCATATTCAAGTTTATGACCCCCAGGCAACCGAAAATGCAAAGCTGGTTCTTGGTTATAAACCACAATATTGTCAGTCGGCCCTAGATGCCTGCAAAGCAGCGGATGCCTTGGTTATTGTGACTGAATGGTCCGAATTCATAGATATAAACCTCGATCAAGTAGCGTTAGTTATGCGTAATAAAAAAATATTTGATGGTCGTAATTTGCTAAACAAACAAAGTGTTGAAGAAAAAGGCTTTAAATATTTTTCAGTAGGTCGAGAATCAACATAAATCACTAAAAGTATGAATACAAAAAAATGTATAGTTTGTGAAAAAAATCTAGCTACTGATTTTTTAGAAAAGCATGAAGTTCAATTTTGTTCAGAAGCATGTTTAAAAATTTACGAGGAAAAATTAAAAAAACTTAGTGAAGTTGTCAATTGGGAAAACTGCTGTTAAATATGTTCCGTTTTAAATTATTCCAAAACACCGGCTCAGAATTAGATTTAACTGACTACTTGGGTGGCAAAAAGCTGATTCTTGTTTTTTTTCGTGGCGCCTGGTGTAATTTTTGTAAAACCCAATTGAAAGAAATACAAGATAATCTTGCTAGAATTAACACGCTCAACGCCAAGGTTATTGCCTTGTCTGGTGATAATAATTTTAACTCAAGTCTTTTAAAAGAATTTCTAAAATTAGATTTCCCAGTTTTGTCTGACTCTGCGTTTAGTGTTATCAATTTATTTGACTTAAGCACAACCTACAAAGAAAAAACCGTTTCTAAACCAGCAGTAATAATTTTTGATCCTAATGGCCAAGAACTGTTTAAACACGTCGGCTTAAACTATGATGATAGACTATCTACTGAAGAACTTTTAACAACATTGAAATCATTATAGTATGAAGTTAAGTTCGTTCAATTACAAATTACCATCAAGTTTAATTGCCCAAAAACCGGCCAATCCGCGCGATCACGCACGTCTTTTAATTTACGATAAAAAGACACAAAAAACTGAACATAAACATTTTTATGATTTACCTCAATATTTAGGGCCAGATGATGTTTTGGTTTTTAATGACACCAAGGTTAGGCCAGCCCGTCTTATAGGTAAAAAAATTACGGGAGGGAAGGCCGAAGTTTTACTGCTAGAGCAAGAAGGCAAGTTTTGGGAGGTCCTATTAGGCACTAGAAACCCGCAAATAGGCCTAAAATTGCGTTTTCAAGGGGGACTCGAAGCAAAACTTATAAATAAATGTCCAGGTAAAAGCTGGCTAATAGAGTTCAATTTAAAGGGGCAAAAATTCAATACAATTTTATCTAAATTTGGTCAAATGCCACTTCCACCATATATTCACTCGAAAGCGCAGCAAAAAACCCTACAAAAACAATACCAAACAATTTACGCTCAAAAGGTTGGCTCTGCCGCTGCTCCGACCGCAGGCTTACATTTTACAAAAACACTCTTAAAAAAAATTGCACGGAAAGGTTGCCAGATTGAATATGTAACACTTCATGTCGGTCTTGGAACTTTTGATCCTGTTAACACTGAAAAAATTGAGGATTATCAAATTCATTCAGAAAAAATAAGCGTGAATTCGAATACAATAAAGCGACTACAAAAGGCAAAGTCCGTTGGTAAAAGAATAATCGCAGTTGGGACAACCAGCGTTAGAACGTTAGAAACAATATTTTCGAACAAGAAAATTCCTGATACCACTCAAATTTATATTTATCCTGGCTACAAATTTAAATTTGTTGATGCAATAATTACAAACTTTCACTTACCCAAATCAAGTCTTATAATGCTAATAGCGGCCTTCATCGGCCGAAAAACAACCCTTCAAATATACAATAAAGCAATAAAATTAAAGTACAAATTTTTTAGTTTTGGGGACGCCTGTTTTTTAAAGTAAAAGTTATTCACAAACCAACCCTTGACAGGATTGGTTTTTTATTATATGCTTTTGCAGCTTAACATAGCCGGAGAGGGAATTTAATGATCCTGTTTGTCGATGATACTCCAGACATCCTGCAATTGTACGGTGCCCTTGCTCATGGGCTTAAACACCGAAAGGAGTCTTGTCCCAAGGAAGCTCTGTCACACCTCCAAAGCAACCCCGCTAGAGTAATCGTCACAGATTACCAAATGCCTGGAATGAGTGGCAAGCAGTTTATCGCTGCTGCTCGCAACTATTGTCCAAACGCCAGATACATCATGGTCACAGGGACTCCGCCTGATCACTTTGCCGACAACGAGCGCCCCGATGAGCTCATTACCAAGCCCTTTGATGTACTCGCCCTACGCTCCAAGCTTAAGGCACTAGTCTCTCACTAGCCGACAAGCGGCACGTTAGTCCACGACTCACGTGCTTTTTTTATTTAGTAAAAATGTTATAATAATTTTATCCTCTTATGTTATTTTAGATTAAATCCAGTTATATGGCTCAATTATCACTAATCGAAGAAGTCGTAAAAAATAAAAAAAACTCAAATATGAAAGAAAAACGCATTAAAGATTTACTGGCCGGAGATCAGGTTGCCAACTTTTTGGCCGTCGTTAAAGAAGTAAAAAAAGGCAAAACGTCACAGAATAAAGACTATATTGATTTAGTCTTAGGCGATAGTAGTGGCGAAGTTATAGGTAAAATTTGGGAAGACAACATCGGTAATTGCGATAGTTTTGAAGTTGGTCAAATAATTAAACTCGGCGGTAAGGTAAACCTTTTTAAAGACAAATTGCAAATTATAATTACCTATTTACAAAAAGACGACTTCGCTAATAATGCTGAATTTTTACCAACATCCGAGCAAAACATTGATGCTTTGTTAACAAACATACTACGACATATAGCAGAAATAAAAAATATACATCTTAAAAAATTAGCTCAGATATTCTTTAAAGATAAAAATTTTTTGGAACGCTTCAAAAATGCTCCGGCTGCCGAAAAACTCCACCACGCCTACGTTGGCGGCTTTGTAGAACATGTGAGCGAAATGCTTGATTTAGCAGAGTTGCTTTGTCAAAAATACCCACGTATAAACAACGATTTACTCAAAATAGGCGTTATTTTCCATGATATAGGCAAACTCGAAGAGCTGGCTCTAAGTAGCGCTATTTATCGCACTACCGTTGGTGCATTGGTTGGGCATCTTTTACTTGGAGCCATAACCATAGATAAAGCCATAGACTCTATAAAAGACTTTCCAGAAATACTTAGGACAAAGGTTTTGCATTTAATAGCAAGTCATCACGGGAAAATTGAATATGGGAGCCCTATTTTACCGCAAACAAGAGAAGCAGTCGCACTTTGTCATCTCGATGATCTTTCCACTAAGGTCAACGTTGCGGACAAAGTCATAAACGATAACCAGAATCCTGATGCAGATTTTTCGGATCGTGTTTTCGCGCTTGATACCAAGTTATATTTAAAATAAATATGTTATCATCAAACGAAAAAATAAACCTGGTCATGTTTAATATGTCTTCCTACTTTGATTGGGAGCATGGAATTATAAATAGAAACTTTAATATCTTACAAGCGTTAGCCAGAGAAGAAAAGATTGAAAAAATAGTCGCTGTTGATTTTTTGCCAATAGGTCTCAAAAAAACTGTATCCCATTTTGTTAAAAATATCCTTTTAGAGAAAAAAAGCTCTGAGATGATTTACGGAGACTTAACTAGCGCCTGTTGGCAAAAAACGGACAAAATTTATATTTATAGCACTATTGATTCATTCTTTTCACACAAAACAGTAGCGCGAGAACTAAAAAGGATAGAGAAAATTCTAAACTTAAAAAACATCGTCTTTTGGTCATATAATCCGCTTTTTACTGATTTCGTCGGCAAACTGAATGAACACTTATTTGTTTTTGATGCCGTCGATAATTGGTCCGAGCATCCAAGCTACACAAAGCTTGTCAAAAAAAATAAAATTATTGCAAATTATAAATTTATTGCCGAAAAAGCGAGTGTTATTTTTACTGTTTCAGAAAGCATGAAAAGTCTATTCAATGATTTTGGAAGGACCGGTGATGTTTATTGGGTTCCCAATGGAGTTGATTATGATCACTTTAATAACCCCAATTTAACTGACAAAGCAAATGAATTAGATGCTGTTACTAAACCAATAATAGGCTATTTAGGTACAATAGAAGAACGAGTTGACTTTGATTTATTAGCACAAATTGCAATACACAACCCAGATAAAGAGTTAGTTCTTTGTGGACCAATTTGGCCATCGGTAAAATCCGAAATCGAACAAAAACTTCATCAACATAAAAATGTTCGCTTCTTAGGACGGGTAAACTACGAAATGGCGCCAAGCTACTTACATAGCTTTGATGTCGCTATTATCCCGCACAAACTAACGCATTTTGTTAATTCTATGAACCCTATGAAACTTTACGACTATTTAGCCTGCGGGCTACCAATTGTTACCACAAATGGGGCAGGGGTTGATGTTTTTAAGAATCATATATATATCGCTCAAAATACCGAGGGTTTCCTCGCTTCGATAAACAAAGCCTTGAGTGAAGACGAATCCAAAAAACAATTAGAGCGCCAAATTGCAGTTAAATCTCACACTTGGCAAAAGCGAGCTGATGTAATGACGAAAATTATTTACGATAAACTCTTTCACTCATGAATACCGCAATACAACAAGCCTATAATTTTGTAACGAAAATTCAAGAACTCAATTCTAAAGTTCGTGATAATATTGACGTTTCAATTATTACTGTTAACTGGAATGTTAAAGAAATTATTACTCAAATGATACGTTCGATTCTTGCGCACACACACAACATTATATTTGAAGTAATTATTATAGACAACAATTCTACTGATGGTTCAGTCGAATATCTAAAACAAAACTTTCGACAAGAAATAAACAAAAAACAAATCGTATTAGTTGCTAATAATTACAACACTGGCTTCGCTAAGGCTAATAATCAGGGACTCCAAATTGCCAAGGGGGATTATGTTTTTTTTATGAATCCAGACATGGAGATAAAAGAAAATGTTATTTTAAAACTACGTGACTTTTTTCAATCGAAAAAAGATATTGGTATTGCAACCTGCAGACTACTGTATGCAGATAAGAGCATCCAGCCCAGCGTCAAACTCCTACCGAACATTTGCAGCCAGATTATAATTTTATTAAAGATGCATCATTTTTTTAATTGGCTACCCTGCATAAAACAATACTTAATGAAAGACTTTGATTATTTGTCCGAAAAATCAGTCGAACAAGCCATGGGTGCTTGCATTTTTACACGTACCGATGTCATAAAAAAGCTCGGCGGCTGGAATGAACAATACTGGCTCTGGTGGGAAGACGTTGAATTGTGTAAAACATTTTTAGACAATGGCTACAAAATCCTCTTTACTCCGCTCACCGAAATCATACACTACGAAGGAAAAAGTTTTGAACAAACATTCGGACTCAAAAAACAAAAACGCTTTAATCGCGGGCTACTACTTTACTTCAAAAGACATAAACCCAAATATCAATATTATATATTATATCTACTGCAGCCACTCAGTTGGGCTTTAACTATAATGACCCAATTATTAAAAATTAAAGCCAGACCGCAATCTCGAGTCTAAAATATGTTAATAGTAAGACGAAACTACAGGATAGCTCCCTATGTAGAACTATCAAAACCAGTCGAAAACATCGACCGACTTATTGATCATATCCAAGATTATATAATCGAAAAATCAAGACAATCTCTTTATCAAGATGAATTAGTACGTATTTTGCATTTAAGTGGCTTAGCAGAATATCATCATACAGAACTTGCTAACTATTTGAACCGCCAGCTAAAAAAGAACTTTACCTTCAAAAAAGAGGCAGGCGAATTTTCTTGTTTACCAGTAAAGCACTGGTGGTTAACAATGGGAGATTTAATTGTTGACATAACAATAAAACAATTTAAAAATAAACCGCACTTACTACCATCATATTTACAAACAATTGCTGAAGCCGATTGCTATATATCAAATGACCCCCAAAGCATTATCTATAAACTTTATAAAAAAAGCGATGGTACCGGATATTAAAATATACGATCCGAAATGGTTTGGCGGTGTTTTCCTAAAAAGCTTACTGCTCATTTTTTTATACGAAGTTTTTTCCGCCCTCAATCACATATTTAATAGCTCTTTTAACACAGGACAAATATTGTCTGCTATATTTTTTGTAATCGTTTTTTTTGTTTGCATAAAAAGCCCAAAAGTTGGCCTTTACTTGGCCTTAATTGAACTACTTATTGGTTCGCAAGGTCATGGCCTTGATGTTTTTCTGGGACAGCAAGCAATCTCTCTTCGCATGATTTTATTTTTAGGCACTATGTTGGGCTGTTTAGTTATGAGATCGAAGAGAGATTTTTTGAGCTTTATTCTTTCTTATTTAAGAAAAAATAACGTTCTTATTGTTTTCGGTGCTATTTTTGTTTTTGGTATCTTTATGGCTTTTGTAAGAGCCAACCCTTTAAACTATATTATAAATGATGCTAATGCCTGGATTTACTTTTTCTATATATTCCCAGCATTATATTTCTCTAAAAATCCAAACAATTTAAAAAATCTTTGGCCTATTGTTATTGCGACAACACTAAGCATTGCTATAAAATCACTCTTATACTTATATGTCTTTTCACATAAATTTGAAAATCTACAAGTGTTTCTTTACGATTGGGGACGAGATACACGCTGGGGTGAATTCACGTTAGCTGGTGGTGGCTTGTATAGAATTTTTTCACAAGCCCAAATTTTTAGTATGATAATTGCCTCTGTCATAATTGGTTATTTATTTTTTAAGGGACGTCATGGCTATTCGCATAATTCCAATAAATATTTAGGTTTAATTTTAAGTATAAATATAGCAACAATAATCCTTTCTCTATCACGCAGTTTTTGGCTTGGTTTTTTAGCGGCGGTGGTAATAGCTTTTGCGATATCACTTTTTATTTACCGTTTTAAAATTATAAATTCTTTAAGCTTAATTTTACGCACTCTTATTTACAGTGGTCTGAGTTTTTTTATTTTGATCTGGGTGCTATTTTTCCCTTGGCCTGAACGAACAGTATTCAACCCCAATCAAGCTTTAAATGACCGTCTTGAAATTCAAGACCAAGCTGGAGCTAGTCGCTGGAATCAAGTACCACACCTTTTAAAAGCAATTGCTAGACATCCGATTTTGGGATCAGGCTGGGGGACAGCAATTACATATGAAAGCCGTGATCCACGCATAGCCACGCCAAATAATCCTAAGGGGATTTACACTACATATGCCTTTGAATGGGGCTATTTAGATATTATTTTAAAAATCGGTCTTTTGGGACTTGGAACATACTTAGTCTTGATTGGGCAAATTACAAATAAATTTTTAAAACTTATAAACCTTAATAAAAAAGAGCACTTTCGCAATGCGCTTTTATGGGGCTTTATTTTGGGTTTAATTGCTCTATTGACCACTCACATGTTTAGTCCTTACCTTAATCATCCCCTGGGCATTGGTTACCTAATAATCATGTTATGTGTAATGGAACACTTCCACTACTCAAGTATCGAGCCAATAAAATCTTGATGACCATTTATGAAATCCGAAACGAGTGCTTCTTTTTTTGATTCCAGTTTTACTTTTAACAACTCAATAGCACCGTCGCGACATTTTACAAAAACTCGTCTACCATCCTTGAAAACAATTCCATTTGGTTTATCTGATGGGACAACATCAACCCTTTGGACCTCAATTAAATCTAGTTTTTGTTTTTTGTAAAAACAATAAAGTCCAGGCCAATTATGATAAGCGCGAAACTTATTTATAATCACTGAACAACTTTCATTAAAATCTAGTTTGCCATCGAGTTTATCTATTTTGACACAAAAACTCGCCTGTTCGTGTTCCTGTTCTTGAAGCATAATTTTATTTTCCAAGTAGGGTATTATGACTTCGTCTAGCATCCGTGCACTCTTTAAGGCAAGCTCCGACTCCAAAGTTGCGTATTTCGCATTTTCTACTAAGTCAATTTCCGCTTGCACTAAAATCGGGCCGGCATCCATCTTTTCGTCCAGCTTAATAATAGACACGCCTGTTTTTTTATCTCCTTTTAATAAGGCGGATTGAATTGGTGCCGGTCCACGATATTTGGGCAATAATGATGGATGAACATTTAAACACCCACCAGGACAAACATTAAGCAGGTCTGGCGGCAAAATCTTTCCATAAGCCGCAACAACTATCAAATCTGCTTTGACATCTTTAATTTGTTGTAGTAATTCATTATTATTTTTCAGCTTTGATGGTTGCAAGCAAGGAATATTATTACTTTGGGCCAAAATTTTTGTCGGTGGTATCATTATTTTATTTCCTCGTCCTCCAACCTTATCAATTTCAGTTATCACTAACGGTACAGTGTATTTTTCTAAAAGCATTTCTAAAATTGGTATCGAGAAGTTTGCCGAACCAATAAAAATAACTTTTATGTCTTTTTTATTCATCTATTTTCAATTCGCCCTGGGTAATTTTAGTCATCTTGTCAATAAATAAAACACCATCCAAGTGATCGACCTCATGCTGAAGAACACGTGCAAATAAGCCAGATGCTTTTAGTTCTATTTTTTCAGCTTTAGTATTATATGCAACAACGCTTAATTTTTTATGTCTTTTTACCAAACCATAAACACCAGGCACACTAAGACAACCTTCTTCACCCGATTCTTTGAGCCATGACTTTTTTTTAAGCATCGGATTTATCAAAATTAAGGCCTCGTCTTTATAAGCCACAGCAATAATTCTTTTAAGCACGCCTATTTGTGGGGCCGCTAAACCAATACCATCTTTTTTGAACATTGTTTCGCCCATGTCCTTTAAAAATTTTTGCATATCTTTACTGCAAATATCGCCAACTAATACTCTTTCTGATTTTTTTCGTAACTCTTTATTAGGAATTGTTAAAATTTTATGTATCATATTTCGCTTAATTTAGATAATTATAGCAAGTCAATAGGGGAGCTGTCAACGCTCCAATAATCTGGAACCAGCTTTGATAACAACTCCATATTCTTTTCAACATTATCCAGAACTTTAATTGTAATAATATAACGATATCTTTTTCTTATTTTGGTTAAATAGTAAAGATACGGTTCAGACACTTTAACTGTTTCTCGGTCAAAATTTTTTTCTAACTTGATATGAAAATCCGTCGCCTCACGTAGGCAGATCTGACGATCATGATGCTGAAAAAAAACTTTTATTAAGCGACTAAAAGGGGGATATCCATACTCTTTTTTATTTCTTAGTTCGATTTGGAAAAAACTTGCATATCCCAATGATAAATTTTTAATGACATCATTCTCGGGAAAATAAGTTTGTATTATAACTTGTTGTTCATTTTTAAGCTGCAAAACAAATTCATTCAAAAACCTATACAATCTATAGTTAGTATTAAAATCACTCCGAAACAAAAGATTATCAAAGTAAGCAACAATTATGCCTGCAAAACGTTCCAGATTTGGCACAGTCTCTGTCCCAGTAGCTAAAATTATACTGGCCTGCTTATTATCTAATTTATCACTGCATTTATATTCCGTAGATACTTGCTTAATTATTTCTTTAATACCAAGTCCTTGACCCTTTATTTTAACAGAACCGCACTCTGGACAATTGGTAGGTGCTAGAATCTTTTGTTGGCAGCCGCCACAAACAAGTTCCTGGTTCTCGTTTAAAGAATAGGGCAATGCACATTGCGGGCAATTAAAAGTATGGCCACACTCCGCACAAACCATGCGGCTAAAACTACCTGTTTTATTAAAAATCAACAAAACTTGTTTTTTATTTTTGGCCGCCTGCGTTATAAACATTTCCGCTTGATATGATAGAAAAAAATATCGTCTTTTAGGTTCCTCTTTCATATTTACAATTCGCGGCAAAGGTTTTTTATTCGTTTCCAAATTAAGATATTGATACTGTTCCTGCTTACAAAAATAAGTATCTTCTGGCCGCGGGTACGGAGAAACTAAAACGACCCTACTACCTGTTTGCTCTTGATGCTTTTTTATAACGTCCAAACAGTTATAATAAGGCGTTTGATCCCACTGTTTATAATCATCGGAATCGATACTATCAGCAATCACCAATGCTGTTTTTTGATTCAAGTAAAAACAAGCCGAACGCGTACCAATTACAATCTTGATTTGCTGTGCTTTAATTTTCTGGGCAAGATCAAAAAACTCGCTTTTGCTTCTTCTTTTACTTCCAATCAACAAACAAGACTTTAAGCTTAGCTCTTTCGGTAGCTGCTCATAAAATAACTTAGCACTATTTAAGTCAGGGAAAAACACAAAGGCCTGGCTCTGGTTAAGTCCGAGAAGCTGTTCATAAAATCCAAATTTAACTTTTGGGTCAAGAGCTGAAACTAAATACTTTTTTCTTGTTGAACCAATTATTGCTTGTGCAGTTCTCTGAATAGGCAAGGGAATTTTTTGATTCTTTTCGGTAGGCTTATTCGGACTATCGATCTTTGCTTTCATTTTTTTCAACGGAGGCGGTGGTTGCATTAAAGCCAAGGTTGTTCCGAGAGAAATAAAATTGTATTTACTAAACCATTTTAAAAATTCTAATTGATAACTATCCAGCCTGGCTAATGTTTCTATGGTTTTTATTTCAGTGGGTGATTCAAAACTACTTTTTTCAATAAAACCAATAAAGCAGCCATAAATATTACGGCGCGCAAAAGGTATTTTTATAATTTGCCCAACAATTAAGTTTTTAGCCAAAGTACTATCTATTTGATAATCAAAACAACCAAGTTTTCTTGGTAGTTTTGTAAGTGGAATAAATTGTGCTATACGCAACATATTTACTTAAACTTGGCTTCGCCGACCAAATAACCGACCCCGAAAGGGGATTCGTAACTTAAAACATGAAAATCGTAATCCATTTTTTTAATCACGCCCAGCATAATCAAGAATGAACGCAAGCCACATTCCGCAGCATTTTCTATTAAATCAGTATCTAAATTTAAAATGTTTTCAACGTTCCTCTTTTTTAATAATTGGATCATTTTTTTATCAAACTCTTTCGCTTCTGGCGAGAAACCGGCCGGTGCATGATAAGATAAACGATGAGATAAATCACCAGAAGCAATTATGGCGTATTTTTTATCAAGAGAAAAACAAGCCTCTTTAATAGCTTCGCCTAGTTTAATGTGCATCTCATAATTCAACATGGCGTAATTAATTGGCACGATACGACAATTTTTCTTTTTTCTTGTTAAAAAATACAGCGGCACTGAAAATCCATGGTCTAAATTGTCACCATAAGTCAATTGTATGGGTAATTTTGTTTCGTTTTGACTCCTTAGTTGGTTGATAAAAACTAAATCTGACTTGAACTCCAGTTCTGTGCTAAAATCTCCAAAATCGTGCAAACTAGCCGTATAATTACTCTGTGTGTTAACAATAAAATTATCGCTGTTAATGCCTCCGTGCGGCGAAATTATAATTATTGTATCTGGTGCGGCTTGATTTAAATCGTCTTCAAGTATATCAAATGCCTTGAGTGTTTTCTTAAGCTTTTTTTGATTTTCTTTGCCAATACTGGGAATTAAAATGGGGGAGTGTGGCACAATGCTGGCGAAAACTAACATATGATTATTTTTTATAATCTAAATCTAAATATTCTCCTTGGGGAATATTGCTTAATGCCTTTTCAGGGACTTCTTTAATATTTTCCCACTTATATCCTAACCCCTCAAACACAGTTGCTGACGAAATTGGCATTTTAAGACCGTTGGCAATAACATAAACAGCAGCGTTTTCCTTTGATTTTACTAAAGTCCCGTCCTTAATCTTGACTGAATCCATACGTGGAAATTTATCTAACTCCAAAGTACTAACTGGGGTTATCTTCATCTTGGGGAAATTAATCTGCATTATTTCTTTTGCAATAATTGGATACTTGTAACCATCTACAACATAATAAACACCTCCAGTTGCTTTATCTTGAAGCAATGCACCAGCAGGGTATGTGCTTGTTATAGTTATAACATCACCTAGCTCATAAGTAGCTAGCTCTTCTAGTGTAATACTTTCAAATTCTTCAGGATTATAACCTAATTGTCTAACCACCTCTCTTGATTCAAACTTTTTTAATTTATCATCAACTAGCATGTAGACAGAAGAATCCGGTGTGGTTAGCAATGAATAATTGGGGTATTTAATGGGTGCTCCAATTTCGTATTTTTCAAGTTCACTTGGACTCACTATAATAATATTTTTAAGATCATACCTTGAGATCAAAGCTGCTTTTGATTGGAAAGCGCGACGTTGGCCATTTTTAAGCACCCAAACACCCGATTCTTTTTCACCTTGCAATAATGTTCCATCAGGATACTTTTGCGAAAACCAGTGTCCCCAAATTTTCCAAAAATTATAATTGCCAGTTACGTGTGGGGTATAGTTATATAAATTAGCTGTTGCTTGATTTTGCATGAAAATATCTTGTCCACTTATATTATAAGACTTTCCGGCACGTTTAACCCAACCATTTTGAGCATTTTCATAAAACCATCTTTGAACACCAGCGGCTCTGTCAACCTGAATACCAAAACCCTTTAAGGCCAAAACCTTGGGATCATTAACACTGCAATTGTCACAAACACCATAACCCATGGCCCAATCATATTGAGATTGCTTCGGTGTAGCGTCTTCAACCAAACTCATTTCTTTTTGAAGCATGACTAATAAATACATGGGATTTATCTTGTGTTCCTGGGCCGCATTATAGATTATTTCGCTGGCCGAGCGGGCAACACCATTGACATCAGTCGCAATTAAAGATTTTAATGTCCCTCCACGCCGATTTAGAAAGTTCTGGATATCCACTAAAGTCATGGTACTGTAATTGGTCATGTCTGAGTCAGTGATAATATTCCCAGGGTCAAAAGTAGCGGCCTGCACTGAAATAAAAGGTATTAGAAATGACAAAATTAAGCTTAAATTGATGATTTTTTTGATTTTATGCATATAAGTAATTATATCAAAATAAGAACATAAGTAAACAGCCCCGCAATTTTAGCGGAGCTGTTTACGACTGTTTATTGGAAGTTTTTTATCACAACTTTTTGATTATCGTTGCTGTAGTCTACTGTTACTTTATTTTTAATCTTACCTTCAATAATGTATAGCGCTAGTTCATCTAAAATTTTATTTTGAATTAAGCGTTTTAAAGGCCTAGCTCCAAATTGCGGATCAAAACCTTTTTCAACGAGTAATTCTTTAATTGATTTGCTAAAGGTGAGCTTAATCTCCTTATGATCCGCCAAACGTTTTGCGACTAAATTTAGTTGTAAATCTACAATTTGCCGGATATCTTCTTTTTGCAAAGCCTCGAAAACAATAATCTCATTAATACGATTTAAAAACTCTGGATTAAAAAATTCTTTAAGCCTGTCTTTTACTTTTGATTCAATGTCTTCGTGCTGACTAACTTCAGCTCCTTGAAAGCCAAGGTCACCGCGTCTATTTAGAGACTGCAAAATCATATCGCTACCGATATTGGAAGTCATGATGATTAAGGTGTTTTTAAAGTTAACTACACGCCCCTTGGCATCGGTTAATCTCCCGTCATCTAACAGTTGCAACAAAACATTAAAAACTTCTGGGTGCGCTTTTTCAATTTCATCAAACAAAACCACGGAGTAGGGGCGACGTCTTACTTTTTCGGTTAACTGCCCGCCTTCGTCGTAGCCGACATAACCTGGAGGGGAGCCAATTAACTTAGAAACAGCATGTTTTTCCATTAATTCAGACATATCAACTCGAACGATTGCTTCTTCACTATTAAACATAAATTCAGCCAAAGCTTTCGCCAATTCTGTTTTACCAACACCAGTAGGTCCTAAAAACATGAACGTTCCTATTGGTTGATTTTCTTCCGAAAGTCCGGCACGGGAACGCCTTAAAGCATTAGCCACAGCTTTAATGGCTAATTTTTGTCCAATTACCCGCTTACCCAACTCATCTTCCGCATGAGCTAATTTTTCTATTTCACTTTGCAGCATTTTTGATACAGGAATTCCGGTCCACTTAGAAACGACAGCGGCGATATCTTCTTCTGTAACTTTTTCTTTTAAAAATTTTCTACCACCAGGACCGGTTTGTAGCTTTTTCAAACGAGCTTGTAAACTTTTAATTGCCTTTTCTTTTTCAGGGATCAAACCATAACGGATTTCGGCCACACGTTCATATTCTGCTTTGCGTTCAAAAATTTCCGCTTCTTGGCGCATTTTATCTATTTCCTTTTTGGCTTCTTGGATATCATTGATAAGTTCTCGTTCCTTTTTCCAATGTAGTTCTAATTGATGTGACTTTTCCTTAATTTCAGCCAAATTCTTATTAATTTCGCGCAGTCTTCTAGTTGTTGTGCTGGTTTTTTCTTTTGAAATAGCTTGCTTTTCAATTTCTAGTCGCATAATGTCGCGTTTCATCAAATCTAACTCTACCGGCATACTATTTAGTTCGATGCGTAGAGCAGAGGTGGCTTCGTCAACCAAATCAATAGCTTTGTCTGGTAAGAATCTATCAGTAATATATTTTTGAGATAATTTTGCGGCGGCCACTAAAGCGTCGTCCGTAATACGCACGCCATGGTGAACTTCGTATTTTTCTTTTATTCCACGCAAAATTGCGATAGTATCTTCAACGGTTGGCTCACTCACAAAGACGGGCTGGAAACGACGTTCTAAAGCCGCATCTTTTTCGATGTGTTTTTGATATTCTTTCAATGTTGTTGCTCCGACACAATGCAAATCGCCCCGGGCCAAAGCCGGTTTTAACATGTTAGAAGCATCCAGCGTACCCTCGATTGACCCCGCACCAACGATAGTATGTAATTCATCGATAAAAATTATAAAATGATCTTTATTCTTTTTAATTTCAGTTAAAATTGCTTTCATTCGTTCCTCAAACTCGCCACGGAATTTTGATCCAGCCACTAATGAACCAATATCCAACGATAAAACTTCTTTATCCTTTAAATTTTCTGGGACATCTCCAGAAACAATGCGTTGTGCTAAACCTTCAGCAATAGCTGTTTTACCAACACCAGGTTCACCAATTAAAACAGGATTATTTTTTGTTCTACGGGAAAGAACCTGCAAAACTCGACGAATTTCTTCGTCGCGGCCGATAACCGGATCCAGTTTTTCCTGGCGCGCTTCTTCGGTCAAATTCACAGTATGCTTATTTAGGACATTCATTTTATTTTCCGGCTCAACTGAGTCGACCTTTTGATCGCCACGAACATCAGAAAGGATCCGCAAAACTAAATCATAATCAATATGATACAATTTTAAAATTTCACTGGCCGCAGAATCTATTTTTAATAGCGATAGCAGTAAATGCTCTGTGCTAACGAACTCATCACCTAACTTGTGCGCCTCTTTTTCTGAATTAACTAAAGTAAAATTCATTGACGCAGTTATAAAAACTTGTCCAGCCTGTGGATTTTTCATGGCGCCTTTTGGCAATCGTTTTAAAGCAGTTTCCACATCACGGATTATACTTTCCACAGGAGATTCGATCTTTTTTAAAACAGTAAGCACAATACTTTCATCTTGTTGGAGCAACGCATAGAGCAAATGTAGAGTATCGATTTGCGGATGATTATATTCAAAAGCAATAGCCTGAGCCTCTTGCATAGCTTGTTGAGAATTGGTAGTAAATTTTCTGACATCCATATTTTTTATTTATTAGCAGTCTTAATGTTAGAGTGCTAACTAATTATATGATATTACACAAAAATGTCAAATAAAGGCATGTTATTTAATTTAAGATAAAAAAATGGTACTCTGTTATTAACTAAACTCATATTATCTTATGAATATTGCTAAAGACCTGCTGAATAAAGCGATTATTTTGGGAGTTAAAATTGATGATCAACCACTGGAATGGTTTTTGGATGAAGCGCAAAAAATACTAAAAGGGCCCGAAGCTAAAGCCATATTTACTCCAAATCCCGAAATCTGCTTAAAGGCAACCCAGCTAAAACACTATCGAGAAATTTTAAACTCAGCGGCTTTTAATTTGCCGGACGGAATTGGCCTTAAATTTGGGGCAAAAATTTTAGGCACCTCATTAAAAAATCGTGTTACTGGAGTTGATTTCACTGCATCCCTATTAAAAATCGACCAAGTAAAAAATGTTTTTATTATATTGCGAGACGATTCTTTGGCTCGGCCAGAGGACGTAAGAAAATATTTCAAAAAAAACATTCCTGCACTTAAATACCAAATTGAAATAATTTCTAAATCAGACAAACCCGACAAGCACCTAGTGTCAAATATTATAAACAGCCAAGCACAAATTTTATTTGTCTGTTTAGGCGCACCAGAACAAGAAACCTATATTTACGAATTACTCAATAAAAACTTAGGGGACAATCTTAAGCTGGCACTAGGAGTTGGCGGGTCTTTTGATTTTTTATGTAACAAAATGCCACGAGCACCAAAACTAATGCGTCGTGTAGGTTTAGAATGGTTATTTCGCTTTTATAAAGAACCCAAAAGATTGAAAAGAATCAAACATGCGACTGCTGATTTTCTTCTAAAGTGTTATGAATGGTCAAGGCGGATAGAAACCACATATCGCGAAAATGTAATGGGAATTATAAAGAACAAAGCTGGACTTTATTTAATTCAAAAAAATCCACGACTAGAAAATCACTGGCAATTCCCTCAAGGAGGGATAGATGATAATGAAATTCCTAATGATGCCATACTACGAGAAATATGTGAAGAATTAAATTTTGATGTAAAACATTTAAAAATTATCAAAAAATTAAGCGCTGAGAATGCTTATAAATCACCTCCACAATATCAATTGTTACACGGATATAAAGGCCAAAAACAAATTGCTTTTCTCATTGATTATACAGGAGATGTAGATGCTTCTACTTTTTTACCAACTGACGAAGCGAGCGAAATAAAATGGGTAAAAAGGGAAGATTTACTCCAACAAATTCATCCCGTACGCCAAGAATTTGTAAAACGTTTAATTTCTGAAATATAAAAAACCAGCCAAGAGGGTGTGCTCTGGCTGGACTTGAACAGGTCAAGCGGTCCGACTTTCGCAGTGCAGTGGCAGCAAGCGCGGTATGTTGAAATCTCCGCCATTGAAGTGCAGCCCCTGGTCGAAGAGCTGAAGTCGTTCGTCACACCGCAACTCCACTAGAATGCGCGTTTCCAGCGCATTCTTTTCGATTACGTGAACGCGCTCTTGTCCTATCGTCTCCATCAAGGTGGAAACATGCAGTGGGTTAGGACGGCTCCACTGAAGAAGCAAGAGCTGACTACGCCTCTGCAGTTCAGTTGGAACCCGATCGGGCAGAAGAAGCAATATGCGGCGCCGGTCTTGCTGGTAGATGACCATCTGAACCAGGCGTATTGCTCCGATCTCGTTGTAAGGGACTGGTAACTGATGCGGACCGGTGTAGGTGACACGTTCTCGATTGTGCAACGGGAAGGCCCGGCACAACTCTGCTTGGGTTGGGTAGCGTGATGCTGCACCCGTGTCGTGTGCGTACACTACCAGTAGCTTGTTCCTGGTGTCGCTTAGTCCAAAGCAGATGTAGGAACCAACAAAGCGCACCATGACCTTGCTTGTCATGAACAAGGCCCAGAACGCGCTTGAAAGTTGCACGGGTGTGGCAGCAGGATCTGAAACGTTCATGCCACCCTCCTTTCGAACAGTCCTAATTTAAGCATAAGGAGTAAGTGCTTTGTTGTCAAAAGATTATCCACGAAAAAAATCTCCCCCCAAGGAACTCGGTCCTTGAGGGGAGGGTGACGGACTAGATGGGAGCTACTTGCGCTTGCTCCCGGAGACCAGCAGGGCGCCGTCCTTGCCCAGGGTCTCGTCGATCTCGCCGGTGGCGGAGAGGAAGGCCTCGAGGGTCTGACCCTCGGGCGTCGCCTTGTACGCCTGCGCGGCGTCGGCCTTGGCCTGTTCGACCTGGGTGACCCAGCGGCGGGTCAGCCAGTCGTAGGCCCAGGGGGTGGTCTTCGCCTGGAAGTTGGTGCGCGCCGCGTGCATGGCCAGCACCTGGTCCACGATCGACTCGTGCACGACCAGGTAGCGCCAGCCCACGTCGCGGAAGCTGCGGCGGATGACCATGAGGCTGAGCCTCGGGGTGGCCTTGGCGTCCTTGGCGCGGTCTCGGAGCTGCTGGACGAAGCGGAGGTGGTCGGAAACGTCCTTGGGGGGACGCACGGCCAGCTCCACGTCGTACACGCCCTTGAACCGCTTCCAGCGCGGCTCGAACTCCTTGACCTCGCCCTCGGTGGGGAGCATCAGGAGCTCGTGCGACTTGGCCTCGTCGAGGCCCGCGGTCCAGACCGGCGCCTTGAGCGGGGACGTGTAGCTGCCGAGCTGCTGCTCGGTCAGCCAGTTGTCCGCGTTGTCCAGCGCCTCGATGGCGTTGCCGACGGCCGTCTCGCGGCGGGCCTTGCGGTCCTCCGCGGCGCGGGCCGCCTTGCCTTCGTCGATCTGCCGCTTGTAGCCGGCGCAGAGCCGGTTCCAGGCGGTGCGCAGCGGCATGACCTCGACGATCACGTCGCTGTTGCCCGCGAACTTCGCCTTGGCCGCCGTGGCCGCGATGGCCAGGTGCTCCTCGCAGAAGATCCGGGCGACCGTGGTGTTCTCCTTGGTGTTGCTGATCACGAGCACGAAGGCCGTGTCGATGACGAGGGAGCCCTTGTGTCCTCCGGCGAAGCACATCTCGCACCGGATCAACACCCCGCGGATGAACAGCGCGTTCTGGGGCACGCCGCCTTCCGGCAGCTTGTCCCAGATGTCGCGGATCTGGGCGGGGTTGGTCAGGACCAGCGGCTCGCCCTCGAGACCCAGGTCCAGGGGGACCTGGGTACGGGGGGCCATCACGGGAGCCTTCTGGACGGTGACCTTCGCGGTCGGCTTGCGCTCTTCGCACTTGCCGCCACACTCGCTGGTGCCGCACTTGCCGGCGGCGCAGCACGGGGGCTGCTCGGCCTTGGCGCTCAGCTCGGTGCTGAGTTCCTCTACCGTGCGACCCTGCTTGGCCAGGGCGCGCGCGAGCGCGTCGCCCATGACCGTGCCAGGGAGGCGGGGGCCGGTGGCGGCGGGTGCCGCGCACTTCTTGGCCTTCTTCTCCGGGGCCGGGGCGGGCGCGGGGGTGGGCTCGGGCAGGTTGGAGATGGCGGCGTTCAGGACGATCTCGGCGATGGAGCTGTTCAGCCCCGCCGCCTTGAGCGCGTCCTTCCCTCCGTCGACGATCTTCTTGGCGTCGTCGAGACCGGCCATGGCGAGCTTCCGAATGGTCGCTTCGCCGATTCCCTTGGTGCTGCTGAGCTTGTCGAACATGGAGTCCTCCTTGAGTGGGTTGACAGTTGCGAACGAGAACTTACCTGGTGTTGACTACACCTTTAGAGGGTCAATTGGCCTTAACCCCAAAAAGCTAAAGTTGACACTAAGATAACAAAAAATTATAGCAAATTTACTTGGTTTTGTCAATATCTGACATCGATAAGTTGTATATAACCTAAATTTAGACAAAAATTGACGCTATGCAGCTCCGACATTTACTTATCAGACAAAATAGTTTATAATGACACTGAATTTCACTAAAATTATGGAAAAACTTAATACTCAAAATGTACGTGTTCGTATTGCGCCTAGCCCTACAGGTTTAGTTCATATCGGCAACCTTAGAACTATCCTTTATAACTTCCTTTTTGCCAAGCATTATAAAGGCAAATTTTTAATCCGTATCGAAGACACAGATCAAACCCGTAAAGTTCCAGGAGCTGTGGAGAATTTACTTCGAGTTCTTGATTGGGCAGGAATTCATGGAGATGAAGGGCCGTACCTAACTAGTGATGGAAAAATTAAAGAAAACGGCGATTTTGGACCTTATACTCAATCACAGCGACTCGATATATACCAAAAATACATCAAGGATCTATTAGATAAGAATAAAGCGTATTATTGTTTTTGCAGCAAAGAACGTTTGGATAATTTGCGTGAAGAGCAAACCAAAAACAAGCAAGCTCCTAAATACGACAACTTCTGCCGTGATCTTTCAAAAGACGAAGTACAATCTTTATTAAAACAGGGGACACCTCATGTTATTCGTTTCCGTATGCCCGAAAATAAAGAAGTCTTATGCGACGATTTAATACGCGGTGAAATTGTGGTTAACACCAAAAATCTGGATGATTATGTTTTAATGAAAGCAGATGGCTTCCCAACATATCATTTTGCTAATGTTGTTGACGATCATTTAATGAAAATCACTCATGTCTTGCGTGGAGAGGAATGGATAGCCAGCACCCCAAAACATGTTTTATTGTACGAAGCTTTTGGTTGGCAAATGCCCCAATTTGCTCATTTGCCTCAGCTCTTGAACAAACAACGCAAAAAATTAAGCAAACGCGATGGCGATTCCAGTGTCTCTGATTTTGTCGCTTCTGGATATTTAAAAGAAGCTCTTTTAAACTTTATTGCCTTATTGGGTTGGAATGCTGGCACTGAACAAGAAATTTATAATTTCGATGAACTCATCAATCAATTCTCGCTCGACAATGTTCATAAAGCCGGGGCCGTATTTGACGTTGATAAGCTCGACTGGATTAACGGCATGTATATCCGTGAATGTTCTGATACTAAGTTTTTAGAACTAGCTCAACCATACCTTGAAAAGGCTAACTTGCTTACTTTTCAAGACAATAAAATAATTGTAAATGGAACAGGGGAGACACTAAAACAATCAGATCTTATAAAAATCATATCCCTCGAAAAGACTCGGATAAAAAAACTAAACGAACTACCCGAGGCAATAAGTTTTTTGCTCCATGACACGCTCAATTATGAAGCTCAAAATCTAATTTGGAAGAAATCAGACAAAGAAAGCACTAAAAACAATCTTAAATTACTTATCGAATATTTTACTGGTTTAGGAGATAAAATATCCACCGTCGAAAAGTTGGAATCAGACTTACGCGAACTCATTCAACAACACAGTCTTGATACTGGTTCTATCTTGTGGCCAATGAGGTATGCCTTATCTGGGAAGGACAAGTCACCAGGACCATTCGAGCTAGCCTTAACTCTAGGCACGGCCAAAACAATTAAACGATTACAGGAAGCGTTGAACGCCCTAATTTAAAACAAAATATTTTCTGTGTTACAATAGAATAATGGCCAAAACAAAAACACAATTCATAATACTGACATGCTTATTTTTTTTCATTCTGCCTTTTTTTTGCTTTGCGGAAACACCAGACGAACTAACCCAACAAATTGAAGCAAAAAAAAGTGATGTAAGCGAACTCAAAAGACAACTCTCTGTATACGAAGAAAATATAAAAAAGAAACAAAAAGAAGCCGCATCATTAACAAATCAACTTTCGATATTAGACAATAAAATTGCTAAAACTAACATCGATATCAAAGCTACCCAAGAAGAAATCACAGCGACTAAATTAGAAACACGCAAATTAGAGCTTCAAATACTTAACAATACAGACCGCATAAACAACCAAAAACTAAATCTTGGAGCAGTTCTTCAAGAAATTCACGAAAATGACAAAAAAAATGAACTCCATATTTTTTTGTTAAATAAAACTATCTCCGACTTTTACAATCAAATTGAATACACCAAAGACCTCCAAATGAGCCTACAATCAGCTCTGGGTGATCTTAAAAACGAAAAAAAGACACTAGAAGAGAAAAAAACAGAAGTAAAAAAGAAAGAAGAAGAATTGGCCAAACTTAAAGAAAACCTCGAACAAAAGCAAACAGAAATTACTGGAGAAATAAAATACAAAGATGATTTATTGGTCAGCACCAAGCAATCCGAAAAAAAGTTCAACGAATTATATCAACAAGCCAAGAGGGACCAAGAAGCAGTCAGTGCCCAAATTGCTGACATGGAACGAAAACTGCGCAGTCAACTTGGTTCCAAACCACAGCAATTAACTTCATCAGATTTTGATTGGCCTGTTTCTTCCAGACGTATCACGGCAACCTTCCATGATGCGGCCTATCCATTTAAATACCTATTTGAACACCCAGCTATTGATATCGCCTCGGCGCAAGGGACTGCTATTAAGGCTCCAGCAGATGGCTACGTACTAAATGTCCGAGATGCTGGCATGGGCTATAGCTATATTTCCTTAATTCACAGTAACGGTTTATCTACAGTCTATGGACACGTGAGCAAAATATATGTTCAGAATGACGAATTCGTGCCAAAGGGGAGTATTATCGGGGCTGTCGGTGGCATGCCAGGAACTCCCGGAGCAGGGAAATTGACTACTGGTCCTCACTTACACTTCGAAGTACGTCTGAATGGTATCCCTGTAAACCCTTTAAACTATTTGCCATAAAAAATCCCCCTACGCACAAGGCTTCTGGGGGATTTTTGTTTTCTTACTTATTAATATTCCAGAATAGGCGAATGTAATTGTAAAACTACTTCTTCTTTTCAGGATCAACATTTTTTGTATTGAGCTTTGTATTTAACTGCCAAACTTGACTATACGTTTTATTAATCAATTTAGTTAAGCTATCCTGATTCTTTTTCATTTCTTTTTTAATTACTTGTTGTTGCCACAATATCCAAGCTGACATAAAAAGCTGACCAACAATTAAAATCGCAACAAACAAACCTACTAGTACTTTTTTTCGCTTGATCATGAAGAGGTAGGTTACCCCCATAAATTGCCAAAACTTTTTCATCATAGATTTAAAAATTATTTTTTATCATGCGCTCCGCTGTGATACTTTAGATACACATCACGCAGCTTTTTATTAGTCACATGAGTATAAATTTGGGTAGTAGCAATATTCTTGTGGCCCAAAAACTCTTGAACGAGTCTTAAATCAACGCCCTGTGTTAATAAATCGGTAGCATATGAATGACGCAATGTGTGTGGCGTTGTAGTTAGTGGTAACCCGGCTATCTTAACATATTTTTTAACAATTGTCTCGATGGACCGCACGGTTAAGCGTCGGTCGTTAGCGCTGTTTTTTCCTGGTTTAAAATTAATAAACAAAGCAGGATCTAAATCTTCTCTTTTATCTAAATATAACTTCAACCAATGCAATGCGCGAGCTGAAAAATATACTATACGAGGATGATTCCCTTTACCTATTACATTTAATTCTAAAAAATCCATTTTATCCGTTATTTTAAAGTCGTCTCGATTTAGCTTGGCCAACTCAGCCACACGTAACCCAGTAGAAAAAAGACTCTCTAAAATAGCTCTGTCACGTAAACCAAAAAGATATTTGGTTTGAGGCGCATCAAGAAGTTTTCGTATTTGATCCAAATTTAAGAAATGGACATTATGCTCCTTGGGACTTTTAGCTAACTTAACTTTTTCACCAGGGAGGGAGACTATATCACGTTCAGCAAAAAAGTTAAGAAGCCCCCTTAAAGCAATTAAATAATAGTTTTGTGTAGATTTTTTTAGATTGGCCGCGTTTTTTTGTGATGTAGTTTCACGTGACAAAAAAACGCGGTAACCCCAAATAAGCTCCGGAGTTAAGTCATGGGGGAGGAGAGATTCTTGATTAGTGTTTTTTAGCCATTCCGAGAAGCGGTTTAAAAAACGCGCATAATTTTCTTGCGTTTTATTTCCCAGCCCCTTTTCAATCTCAAGATAGTCTAGGAAGTCGGGGATATGCTTAATTATAGGCTTATCCGATCTTTGCATAACTTCGCATAATGTTAATTAAGAGAAGTACATCCCATAGTATAAATTAGGTTTTATAAACATTCAAATAAATCATGTGGATATTGAACCAGCTATCGACAAAGCGTCATTGATGCCTCATTCATTGAATCATCAACTATGCTACAAGCCTCAATGATCAGCTTCCCTCAATTCAGCGTAGATGCATCACACTTGTGTCGCAAAATATTAAAAGGGAGCATGAAGCAGTTATTGATAGTAAACCTTATCACCAAATCTTAAGTCAATATATTTTAATTTATTAAATTCATCACGCAGATCTGGCTGTCGAGCTATAAGATCAAGACGGCCAACCTGCTCCCCCACACCTAAGTCTAAATTAAAACGAATCTCAGGCGCTGCGTCACTTTTTGCGGTTATTAAATTATCTTTGAGCTCGTAATAAAGTGGATTATACTTTTCCTTTAATAAGACCTTTGTTCTTTCGTGTAAATCAATTATAAGCATTAACTTCTCTGAATCAATTACTAATTGCGCTATTTCGACATCTTTTTGATCTAAATCACGCACAGTTAATAGACCGGCCTCTTTTTCACAATAACCGATAGCCGAGCCAGTCATATCAACATTAAAACACAGCTCCTTGGTTGTCCAATTTATAAGCGGCTGCTTTTCGATAACATCCACCACAAGACGATTGGGAAACTTCCGCCTGACATCAAGTCTTTCAAAATAATAAAAACGAGATATTTCTTTTTTTATTGCCTCTCTGTCTATTAACCAGTAGTTTTTTCGTGAAAATATGATATATTTTCTTTTTGCGAAGTAGTTGTTTAGAATGCTTTCTATGTTTTCTTGCTTAATTTTTTTTAAACCCGTTATTTCAAAACTATTAATACGAAAATATGGGGAATAAAATAAAAAATAGAGCAAACCCGATACGATTACCCCGCCCAAGGCAACAGAAAGCTTTAATAGCAATAGTCTGCGTTCCTCTTTACGCTTTAATATGCGCGGATTATCAAAATTTGTATTTGAATAATCCTTTTGGTACTTAGTGCTAATGCCCATAAAAATCTATATCACAATTCTTTTTATTAACGGATTTATTCTTGTCACAACCTCATAATTAATCGTTTGGAGTTTAGTGGCCACAATCTCGCATGAAATTTCTTCTGCTCCTTGAACCCCAACAAGGACAACTTCATCATTTATTTTTACTTTTTTTAGATTAGTTACATCAACCATGGTCATGTTCATGCAAACTCGCCCCACGACACGGCAACGCACCCCATTCACCAAAACTTCTCCAACACTAGATAATCCACGATCAAAGCCATCATAATACCCGACCGGAATGACAGCTATTTTACTATTTCGCATTAGTTTTTCCGTACAGCCATATCCGACATAAGCCCCTTTAGGCAGTGTTTTTATGTGAGCAATTCGTGTTTTCCAGGTAAGCGCTGGCTTTAACCCCAACCCAATTTTTCTATTTAAAGCACTAACTTTCGTTTCTTTTGAGGGCCATAGGCCATATAAACTTAAACCAAGACGTATAACATCGTAGTGTGTTTGGTTGAACAAAATCGCAGCCGCAGAACAAGCCGTGTGTTTTTTAAATTTTGTATATTTATGTCTTCTTATTTTGTTTAAGGCTTGCTCATATAACGCTAATTGATTTTTTGCATAAGCAAAACTTGTCGTATCCTCAATATTAGCAAAATGTGTAAAAACGCCCGATAAGACTAAATTGTTTTTTATTGTACTTAAATACTCCCCTATTTCACTTAATTTTATTCCATTACGAGCCGTGCCTGTTTCTATTTCCAAATGCAGAAAAACTTTCAATTTTAGCTTTTTTGATATTTTGGAGATAAAATCCAAGCTTTCTTTATTAAAAACTGTAAGCTCAAAACCGGACTTAATGACCGCCTCCATATCCCCTTCTACAATGTAGCCCAAAATAACTATCGGTTTTTGGGTATATTTTCTAACTATACAAGCCTCTGAATATGAATCAACAAAAAAATAATCAGCTTCATCCTTAAGGATATTTGCAATTTCCACCAAGCCATGGCCATAAGCATTTGATTTAATAACTGCGCCTATTTTGACGCTAGGTGGAACTATCATCCTGAACTGATGAAAATTATATAAAATTTTTCCTTGGTCAATTTCGACCCAGGTTCTATCTTTAATCATGAATACATTATAGCAATTTTCATCGATTTTTGAAACTCAAAAGCCCCTGTTTTGGGGCTTTTAGGTTATTTCTTGATTATTTTTTCCTGATTGTCCATATATGGGCGTAAGACTTCTGGAATTGTAATGCTACCATCCGCATTTTGATTTAATTCCAGTAGAGGAATCAATATTCTTGGTGTAGCAACGAGCGTATTGTTCAATGTATGGCAAAAATTAATTTTTCCTTCTTGATCTTTATATCTTAAATTCAACCTACGAGCCTGAAAATCATGTAAATTAGAACACGAGTGCGTTTCTCCGTAGCTTTTTCGGCTAGGCATCCAGCATTCAAAATCATACATTTGATATTTTCCTCGCCCCATATCCCCTGTACAAATATTTAGTACACGATAAGGCAACTTTAACGAAGCTAAAAATTCTTCAACATTAAGAACTAACTCGTCAAACATAGCTTGGCTTTGCTCCGGCTCTCCAGGACAGATTATAAATTGTTCTACTTTATTAAACTGATGTACACGATAAACGCCAGAAGTATCTTTGCCATATGTACCCGCTTCTCTTCTAAAACAAGTAGAAATACCAGCTAGTCGATAAGGCATCTTTGTTAGATCAAGAATTTCGTTTGCATAATAAGCTCCAAGCGCTACTTCTGATGTACCGACCAAAAATTTACCGTCTTTCTCCAGTTCATAAATTTGGTCTTCGGAACCAGGGAAAAAACCAGTTCCTTCGAGTGCAAAACGATCTACTATTACAGGGACATACATGAGTGTATAATTTTTTCTACAAATAAAATCCTGGGAATATTTAAGTAGGGCTTGTTCAAGTCTTGCCCCATCACCCTTAAGGATGTATGAACGTGATCCACCTATTTTGACACCACGCTCGATATCAATAATATCTAAATCTCGACTTAACTCAACATGATCCTTCGGAGTAAATTCGAATTGCCTGATTGCTCCCACTTCTCGGATAGACATGTTTTCGTTTTCATCTGTGCCCACAGGCGTCTCCGGGTGGACATACATCGGGACTTGAAGCATTAGGGCTTTCCAATCATCTACTATAGGCTTTAATTCTGCCTCCAATTTCTCCTGAGCATCATCAACCTCCTTCATTCGCGTTAAAGCTAATTCTCTGTCCTGGCCACTCAGTTTTGGAATTTCTTTAGAAGCTTGGTTCTTTTTTTGTCTTAACTCTTCAATTTTCTGGGATACTTTCTTTTTTTGCTCATCAATACTTAGAAGCTTGTCTATATCTATCCTGATATTCTTCTGACCAGCTACTTTTTGAATCAATTCACGATTTTCTTTAATAAATTTTATGTCAAGCATATATTTAAAAATTTAATTTTGTCTTACAAAATTTTTTAATCCCCCAACGGGGAGATTTTTATATGATTTTTAATGTATTTAACCATAATCAATATAATTTTACACAAAAAGAGACATTAATTCAACTTATTGACAAAAGCAACAAAAATTAATAATATAATCTGTCCTGGCTAAGAACTTAAACTAGGGAGGCTTTAATGGAGCCAATCGCTGTTTTTGCTCTCTTGACTGCCAACTTTCTGCTGGGGGAAATAACCGCCCGTGTGGTCAGAAAGACCCCGGAACTAGCTGACCGTGTGTGGGAGAATGACTACATTCTCTACCGCTTCACCGGACTACTCATCTTCCCCGTCATGTTGAACGAACTGCGCAAGTTGCGGACATCACCGTGCTAGCCAGTGCGAGACTCACAACAACGTGCGTCTCGCTTTTTTTATAAGAATATCACCCTTTTTTACCTTGGGTGATATTCATCTTGAACAAATTTATTATTCAGTATCATTATTAACTTCTCTTGGTTTCATCAATGGGAACAGAACTACATCTCTTAGATTTTCTTGCCCCGTGAGCAAGGTGATAATTCTATCAACGCCCATTCCCCAACCAGAAATCGGAGGCATGCCATGCTTCATGGCCATAATATATTCGGGGTCTCCCTCCATAGTTTCATCATCACCACCATCCTTTAATTTTGTTTGTTCTGCAAAGCGCTGTTCTTGATCGATTGGATCAACTAACTCTGAATAGGCTTTTACTACCTCCCAACCGTTAATGACAAGCTGAAATTGATCAACTATATCCTTGTTTTCGTCGTTTCGACGCGCTAATGGTTGCAATTCAATTGGATAATAATACAAAAATGCTGGGCCTGTAATTTTAGGTCTCGAAACCTTTTTATAGAGGTTATCAACAATCGTGGCATAGCCCATTTCTTTGATACCTTCCAGCTGGATGCCTTTTTCAGCTATTTTCTTAATCAAATCATTGCGCGTCCTAACCTTAGTAATATCAATTCCTGAATCCTTTTCTATTAATTCAATGTAATTTATCCGCTCAAACGGTGTGGAGAAGTCAACTTCACGCTCCTGCCCTTCCTTGTCTTTAATCTTTATTTTATTAGGGAGATTTAGCTTTTTAAAAAGATAATTAAACATTTCTTCCGTAAAGCGCATATTATCTTCGTAATTCCAATAAGCACAATAATGTTCTAAGTGGGTATGCTCTGGCAAGTGTGAAGGATCGTGCCCTTCATTTCTAAAAGCTTTGCCAAGCTCAAATATTTTCTCAAAGCCACCAACAATAAGTTCTTTCAAAGGTAATTCGTGTGAAATACGTAAATAGACATCGATATCCAAGGCATTATTATGCGTTTTGTATGGCTGGGCATGTGCTCCCGTCGCTTTATGTAATAACGTTTGTGTTTCTACTTCCATAAAACCCTGGGACCAATAAAATTCACGTAAAGCTTTTATAAAGTTGCTACGGAACTGAAAACGGGCCATAGTTTCTTCGTTTGATATCAAATCTAAATATCGTTGACGATACGCTGTTTCCCTATCCCTTAAACCATGCCATTTTTCTGGCAAAGCTCTTAAAGCCTTGCCCAAAAAGGTCCATTTACTTACCAAGATCGTTTTTTCTCCCTTGTGTGTTACAAAAAGTTCACCTTCTACTCCCAGAAAATCACCCAGATCAATCGCTTTTAATAAAGTTTTATAATTGTCCTTACCCAGATCATCAGCCTTAAAGGCAACTTGCATTTTGCCGGAAATATCCTGTAAGTGAGCAAAGGTTAATTTACCCATATCCCGGAACATAATCAGTCGGCCGGCTGTTTCAACCTTAGCCCCCTCATTTAGATCAAGACACTCAGCCAAGCTTTGCTTCTTATCAAACTTTTCTGGGTATGCTTGAATTCCCAGTTCGGCCAATTGATTTAGTTTTTGTAGGCGTATTTGTTCTTCGTTAGATTCACTCATATTATTGTAATTAATGATTAAATTATAGCTTATTTTATATAAAAAGCAAAGGAGCGCGCTTTTTAGACGCACTCCTTAAAATGACCTTATAAAATTTCTATGACTTGATAAACAACCTTACCCCGTGGTGCAGTGAACTCGACATCCTCACCCTTTTTTGCGTTCATAAACGCCTGCCCTATTGGCGAATCAACTGAAATTTTACCTTCAGCTGGGGCAGCCTCATTAAAACCAACTATAATAAATTCCTTTTTATTCCCTGTGGCATCTTTCACTAAAAAGCGTGAACCAACCGAAATTTTATCTTTTGTTTGAGCCTGATCATTGATTACTGCTCGCTTAAAAACTTCTTCAATTTCTAAAATACGTGCTTCAATACGTCCTTGTTGATCCTTGGCATCGTGATATTCAGCGTTTTCGGATAAATCACCCAATTCTTTAGCTTGTTCAATTTTCTCGATAATTTCTGGTCGCTTTTGTTCTTTTAAAACTTTAAGTTCTTCTTCTAATTTAATGCGTCCTTCATCTGTCAAAATTATTGGTGCCGTCATAATTACTAATTAAATACAGGCCTATTCGACCTGGTTATTGTTTATAATATAAATATAACAAACCATTAATCAAAGTCAAGTTATCCACAATTTTAAATTAGTGCCTTTTATATTCTCGAAAATACCAACTCAAAAACTCACTAACAATTTGTGCTGTAATCTTACTACCCTCTTCTCCCTCCTCGACTAAAACCATAATAGAAAGTTCTGGTTCACTGTAAGGCGCAAAAGCCACAAACCATGCATGAGCTGGTTTATCTAATTGCCATTGCGCTGTACCAGTTTTTGCCCCTGAGCTAACCGGCAAAGAGTTCAAAATTCTGGCACTCCCGCTACGAACAGCTTGTTGCATCCCCTGACGAACTAATTCTATATTATTTTCTTTTATAAAATTTTCGTGCAAAATTTCTGTCTTGATTTCTACTTTTTCGCCATTATTCTGATCAATATAATGATTTATTAATTGCGGTTTATAAAGTATCCCTCCATTTGCAAACACATTAACATAGTTAGCGACTTGAATAGGCGTGACAAGAAGATCTCCCTGCCCTATCGCCAAATGATATGTATCTCCGATATACCATGGCTCGCCTTTTGTTGTTTCTTTCCATTCAGGTGTAGGTAAAAAACCGGTTTTTTCGTTTGGCAATTCTACGCCAGTTATTTTGTTTAATCCAAATCTTTCAAGATATTCCTTAATTTTGTAGACCCCTAAGCCAGGTTGTTGACCATAACCGCCTCCAATTATATAAAAGAACGTGTTTACTGATTGGGCAATAGCCTTTTTAACGTCCGTTAAACCGTGGCCACCAGCCTGCCAGTCCGGGAAAAACCATTGTCCTATCCTGATGCCACCCACGCTCATAAAACTGGTTGCAGCTGTTATTATTCCCTCTTCTAAGGCTGAAGCGGCCATAACTGGCTTTATGGTAGACCCAGATGGATATTCCCCACTTATACTTCTATTAAAAAGAGGCTTATTGGGATCATTTATTAAAGCCTGATAATCATTTTGGCTTATCCCCCCCGAAAACAAATTATTATCATAGCCAGGTAAACTTATTAGTGTTTTAATCGCCCCGTTATTAGGATCCATAACTATGGCTGAGGCTCGTTTTTTACCAGACTTAGATAAATATGAACTTATAATTGATTCCAACCTCTCTTGCATTACTAAATCAATATTCAAAACTACGCTGTCGCCTTTTTCAACTTTTTCTTGGGCGATTATTTTTATAGCCTGCCCTGACGAATCAACCTCGACCTGCTCCTTTCCATAAACACCGCGTAAAATCTTTTCCAAACTTAACTCAAGTCCCGTTTTCCCAATATTATCATTAAATAAATAGCCATATTTTTTTTGTTCTTCATACTCGGAGGCACTAACTTTACCTTCATAACCCAGTATATGGCCCAGGCTGTATATCAATTTATTGTTTTTAGTATTTAAATACTCTCGCTTTGATTGAATTTCGATATTCACTCCTTGATAATCAAAACTCTCAATTTGCATTTTTAGTGCGAGTTCGTAATCAATATTTTCAGCTATTAATCTAGGCTCGGAATATTCTTTCTGTTTTTTATTTACTGCTAAGGCCTGCTGAAGACTTTCATTATCAGGATCGATGTTTAAATTCTGCTTAAGCCATATATAAACTCGATCCGGGTTATCCTCACTCGAAAAAAATATATTTGGCGTTATATACAAGGAAAAACTAGGGATATTACGCACTAAGGGAGTCCCATTTATATCATAAATTATGCCACGCGGGGCCGGTAGATTATAGATTCTAATTCTATTATTTTCGGCAACTGACCTATAATAGGCTCCATTAACCACTTGTAGTTGTATAGCACGAGACATTAAAATTAGCAGACCCAACAATAGTGTAATCCAAAAAAGCCAAATTCTATATGGGGCCAACGCTATCCCTAAATAATTCTGTTTTGTACTGACTAAATCTGCCTCAGAATAATTGATAAAGGTGTCTTCAACCCAGACACTACGATTTCTTTTTTTTAAATCAGAGCTCTTTATTTTAAAGTAACCACCCGCAAAACCGATCTCTTGTCCCATTTTGCTCTCTTTGGGTGCTTTGACAAATCTTTTTTTTATATATGCCCACATATCAATTTTTTGTTGTATCAATAAAAACTGCCTTAAATTGCTTACTACTAAAATTGAAAATAAAAAAAAGAACTAAAGTCAATACAAGATTCAATATCAACTGCCAAGCAAAATTATTAATATTTACGAGCGTGAAGCCTTTTATCAAGGAAAAATCTTTTGTTTCGATAAAAATATTACTCACCTGAACTAGATAAAACGCCAAAAAGAGGAAAATCGTAGCCGACAAAACCAACCCCATCAAACTATAAAGAGACTTATTCGTTAAAAGTTTACGCGAGATTAAATATACCAAATATAGTGTTAATAAAAAACAGACGACGTTAACGCCAAATATTGAAGGTGAATACAAATCGAGTAAAAAGCCAAGAATAAGGGCATAAATTACACCATAATAAAAATGATATGCAACTGAGACAAAAACTATAGTGGCCAGAACAACATTCATATTCATAAATATCTGTCCCCAATTCGGGAAAATAGCCACTTGGAGTAACATGACCAGCACTATAACCAGGGCATTTTTTAGTATTTTTAAAATCATTTGTTTTTAACTATGTTAACCATAGTTATTTTACTGAAATCAATCGGAGATTTAATCGTTGCTTCATGAAAAAGTGCTTCTGGCTCTTTCTTTATTCTTTCAATTTGTCCAACAACAAGATTAGCCGGAACATTTTCTTCTATGCCCGAAGTAACAACCAAATCACCCTCAAATACTATTTCATTTTGTGGTATAAAACCCATTTTTAAGCCTAGACCAAACTCCCCTTCAACAACACCCATAGTTTTCGTCCTACCCTGAATTTTTACGGCAATACGCGATAGATCATCATTAATAAGAGTCATCAAGCTCCTATTGTTTTCTACCTTACTAATTTTTCCCACAACAATTCCAGCTGCACCCAAAACTGGCTGACCAACAACTAACCCACTCTGCGTTCCAACATCCAGCAATAGCGAGTTCGGTTTCCCGCCTATATTTTTGCCAATTACATTCGCTATAACAAACTCATAAGACATTGTTTGTGAAAACTTAAGTTGTTCTCGTAAAAACTCGTTTTCTTCCTTTTCATTTTCAAAATAACTTTTTTCTTTTAAAAGAATAGCAATCTGATCTTTTAACTCCTTATTCTCTCGTAATAAGTCTTGCTTGCTTCGAAAACTCAAATAATTATCTCCGATTTTATTGGAGAGAGAATATGTAAGTCTCATTACCGGCTTAGTTAAATAAACTATGCCCCGTTCTAAAGGAGATAAAACGCGGATAAAGTGCAAAAATAAAATTAACAAAACAATAGAAACTATTAAAATTACAACTTTTATTGGTTGTGATGTCCTTGGCATATTATCTAACCATTTTCTCTTCGTTAGCAGATGGCAGCAAGATGTCGTTTAATAATTTTTCGTCATCGAGTAAAACCATAAGACCTCTTATTGTACAGGTAGTAGGATCATCAGCGACACGGACTGGAATCTCTGTCTCTTTTGAAATGATTTTATCAATGCCCCGTAAAAGAGCGCCACCACCACAAAGAACAATGCCTCTTTCAAAAATATCAGCGACAAGCTCAGGTGGTGTTAATTCTAGAACGCTTTTTATGGCGTCTATAATACTATGGATGGAGTTCGCCAATGCTTCGCGTACCTGATAATCAGTTATCATAATCTCACGTGGCAAGCCACTTATTAAATCGCGTCCACGCATCTCTACCGAAAGAGACTCACCTAACTCGAACGCTGAACCGATCTTTTTCTTGATTTCATCTGCATTTTTTTCACCAATCAACAGGTTAAACCTATCACGCGCATACTGAATAATGTTTTTGTTCAGTTCTTCTCCTGCAATTTTCATTGTTTTGGAAATAACAACTCCATGCAAAGAGATAACTGCAATTTCTGTTTTGCCTCCGCCCAAATTAATAATCATACTTCCAGAAGCATCATTAATGGGTAAACGCGCACCAATAGCAGCCGACATAACCTCTTCAACCAAGAACACCTTACCTGCCCCAGCCCCAAGAGCGGCATCTTCTACCGCCTTTTTTTCTACCTCTGTGACATCCAGAGGGATGCTAATAACAACAGAAGGTCGAGCTGTAAAGTTGAAGTTTTCTTGAAAAATTTTATCAAAAAAATATTTGAACATTTTTTCTGTTACTTCGAAGTCAGAAATAACGCCATTTATTAAAGGGTAGGCTAAAGTTATGTAGCGTGGGTTTTTCCCCACCATCTTGCTGGCCTCCTCCCCCACAGCAATAATTTGATCTAAACGATTATTAATAGCCACAACTGATGGCTCTGAAATAACAATCCCCTTATCTTGGAGTGCGATTGTCGTATTAGATGTGCCCAAATCAATACCAATCTTTTTTGAGAATCTGTTTAATAAGCCTCTAAGCATATATTTATAAAATAAAAATCAATAACTTAAGTTAATTTGATTTTTATTTTTATTTTATTATTTTTTTGATTATTCCAGTGCGCGCAACTAGTTCGGGTGTTTTCTCAGAACGTTGTTTACATTCCACCACATCTTGGGCCAATGTCTTGGTGCTGACGACCAACCGTTTTGGTAAACCAATTAAATCGCTATCTTTTAATTTTACACCCGCACTTAAGTCTCTATCATCAAAGAGTACCTCCACTCCGGCTTGTTGCAACTCCCTATATAATGCCTCAGCGGCTTGTTTTACTTCTGGTTCTGGGCCCAAATTCAATAAATGGATTTCGAAAGGCGCTACAGCTTCAGGCCAAATAAGCCCCACCGAATCTTGGTGAATCTCGGCAATAGTTCCAACTATACGCGATGGACCGATCCCATAACACCCCATTTGGACATCGCTTTCCTGACCAGCCTCGTTGCTATATTTAAAACCAAACGCCGTTGAGTATTTTGTTTTCAATTTAAAGATGTTGCCGACCTCAATCGCTTTATTAATTTCCCATTTTTGTCCGCACTCGCAATTTTCGGACTCTATGATTTCTTTATTTCTGTGAATATTACATTTAGAGCAACTATAAACCAAATCTTCGCCGCTTTCAGTAAACACCTGAAATTCATGTGAGTATTTAGAAAAGGTCCCGCCGCTAGCTTCAACGATCTTGGCGTCTAAACCACAAGCATTAAAAATACGAACGTAAGCTTGCATGACAAGTTCATAATATTTATCTAAGTCTTCGATATCACGATGAAAGGAATACAGATCCTTCATGCTGAATTCGCGCCCACGCAATAAGCCCGATTTGGCTCTGGCCTCATTACGGAATTTATCTTGGATTTGATAAACAGCTCTGGGTAAATCTTTATAAGAGGAAACAAAACGCTGCAGCAAAGGTGTCACAATTTCTTCGTGTGTGGCTCCGAGTGCATATTCTTTGTCACCCATACCCTTGAGACGGAAAAGAACGTCTAAACCATCCCAACGGCCTGTTTTTTCCCAATTTTCTTTTGGAGTTAATGCGGGCATCAAAATTTCTTGCGCTCCCAAGGCGTCCATTTCTTTACGAATTATATTTTTAACTTTATTCAAAACTCGTAAACCTAAAGGCAAATAGGTATAAACACCAGCCATTAATTTATCAACGTATCCAGCACGTATCAAAAGTTGCGCGTTCAAACTAGGCTCGTCCTTTGGCAATTCCTTAGTTGTGTGGCTAAAAAGTACGGACTGTCGCATAATATTACTTATTATATTTTTGATATGAAATTGAGAATAGTTCGACAAAACCAAGTAAGACAATTAAAACAGTTAAATTCCACCATGTTAAAAAGCGTTGACTTTGGAGTAAAAGAGCAACCACAAGTAAAATAGTAAACAGAACCGCTTGTCGTGAAGCCACTTTAACATGTTTGTAGGGCAAATCATCTTTATTTAATAATATTCGGATTAAATAACCAATAAAAGAAAAGGTGCCCAGCAAAGCTAAAATAAGACTAAAATAAAAAAGCAGTAAGGCCAAGAGACCACCACTTTGTGGCGTCATAAACATAAGAACAGCGCCCCAGGCCAACCAACACAACATTGTCCCCAACCCTAAAATCAAAAAAAATTTACCTACGCTCATATGATAGTATTCTACCATAATCAAGTAGTGTTTTCAACCTAAAAAAACACCCCGCCAACCGACTCGGTCGGTAGCAGGGTTTGACTTGTCAGGGACGCGGCGGGTAGTGCGTCGCACGTTGGCGAGTGTCCTCGATGGCCTCCGCCAGCTCGCCGAGATTGGTCGGCATCTTGGTAAGATTGCGGAAACGCACCGGGAGACGCAAGTTGCACCCCCCACAGCACAGGACCATATTCTGATCGGTGATCTTGTGGGGACGCATCGGTCCGCCACAGTACGGCTTGTGAAAAAGCCAGTACGGACCATCGATGGGAATGGAGAGCCATTCCGCCTTCTGCTCACGACCGACCATGATCTCGAAGCTACCTTCGTCATCCGGAACATCCGGCAACATGCACTCGGCCACGACGACCCTATTCGATTCCATTGCAACCTCCCTGCGGTCTAAAGACCGCATAGCAACCTTTATTTTTAACTTATTTCTCGATCTTTGTCAAATCCACCAGAAACTATTCTTAGCTGATTTAAAACACGATTTTTATATTTTTTATTAATTTCTTCTATGAATTTTGACTGTTTGAAACGAATTTCTTGGGCCATGGCTGAATTCTGCGTTATTATGTTTAAAATTTTATTTTTTATAAATTGTGCTTTGGCCTGTTCTTGCCCTTTTTTACCCCAATATTCCAAAATTAAATTATTAGCCTGTTCAACTATAAGACTGGCCTGAACTTGCTTACTAAGAACGCTTCTATTAGCAAAACTTTTAGTTATGATATTTCTTAAACCTTGCATATTGACTCTTTAACGTTTTTATGATAAATTAATCTGTCCTGTCGTAAAGGACGAAACTTTTTAATGGAGGCTACGATGTCACGCTTCATTTCCCTGCTCCTGGCCTTGTGCCTGACAAACCTGCCCTTTCTCGCCCACAGCGAGGAAGTCGAATCCAACGGACAGATCCTCCTGATCGTGGGTCGCAACTTCGCCCCCTTCCAGGTAAGCGAGGGCATCAGAGGTGCCGTCTACGCGCACATTGGAGCCATGGCCAGTGTACGTGGCAACGCCATGGTCTTTGGGTATGTCGGACCGGAGTTCACCTTTACATCGCAGACCAACCTGAAGATGTTGACAGGGACCTGGCTGACCAAGGACGGCGGCATGAGCGCCATCGCCAGCCTCTGGCTGACCCAGCCCTTGCCCGGAGACGTCACCGTCTTCTTGGAGGGTGACGCCTACTTCCCGATCGACGGAGACGGCGGGCACCGCCAGCGCAACTACTACACGTTCGTATCGCTGGACTGGTTCCCCAAGGGCAACGTCGTCGGGCTGGGCGTGGTACAGGAGAACTTCTTCTCGGAGAAGGTCTTCGAGGAAGCGGCCATCGGCCCCTCCCTGCTCTTCGACAAGGGCCGCATCTGGCTGGCCTACGACATGAGCCCCGACCTGCCCGGCGCGCAGATCTACCTGCGACTCGTCCTCACGCTCTGAACCTGCTCCCATACCCGACACCGGGTGTGGGAGCTATTTTTATCTAAATATTGACAAATTCATTAAAATATAATAATATATAGCCAGTTTGCTGACGAAGTTCGTCAGCATTTTCGGTAGCCGCTTGAACGGAGGAATCCATGAAGCGCATCGTCCACTCGCTGTTCGCCGTCCTGGTGCTCCTCGGGCTCTCCAACACCGCCATCGCGGGCGGTGGGCCGCCCCAGACCTTCGCCGACTACAAGTACCTCGCCGAGCAGTACATCACCCCGCAGATCGCCTACTTCAACCTGACGGGCGAGCTGCAGTACTGGTCCGAGACACCTTGCGTGGGCTGGACCAACATGACGGACAACCTGCAGTACTACTTCGAGTACGAGGCGCAGTTCCGCAGCGCCGCCGCGCAGGCCGTCACCGCCAACAGCTGGGCCATCAAGTACGCCCTGAAGACCGGCGAGAACCTGGCCGTGGTGCCGACCTACAAGCTGAACCGCCTGAAGGCGCAGCAGAAGCTCGCGCTCATGGACCAGTGGCACGCCTAGTTCATGACGTTCTACGCCGAGACGGCGTGGGGTCTCCGCACCTTCTACTGCTCGACCGAGCAGATGTGCGTGCAGCCGCCCCAGCCGCAGACCAGCAAGGTCTACGTCAACAAGACCTCGGTCACCCCGCAGATCGTCTACGGCGTGCACCGGCACCTCTTCGGCTTCAACCTCTCGATGAACTCGGACGGCGCGATCTACTCCGAGGACGGGCTGCTCTACATGGTCGACCTCTCGGTCATGATGACCGGGGACGCCTTCGAGCAGCTCACGAACTGCACCCTCGAGACGAACGACGGCTTCGCCTTCGTGCTCGACACCGCAACGCCCTACTTCGTCGAAGAAGTCGGCGGTGCGCGGCTGACATTCAAGCTCGACGATCCGTACGTGATCCCCGAGAACACGACGCAGGGCTTCAACGTCTTCTGCCAGATCAACCCGCCCGTGCAGGAGTACAGCTACATCGAGATCGGCTTCATGCCGACGCTCGGGACCGGGCCGATCAACGCGATCCTGGTCCAGGGGGCCAACACCAACTGGCAGTTGGAGGTCACCCCCAACATGCACATCTCGACGGTGCTCACGAACTGACCCCGCGGCCACGCCGCATGACGCCACGCAAACACAAGTTTGCGTGGCTCTTTTTTATAACTTTTTATGTTCACAAATATTACGATAATCACAACTGCCACAAACAAAAGGACTTGGTGTTGGATCAAATTTCTGCGCTTTTATACTCTCAATATCTTCTATAAAATTTTCTTTTAACTTTAACTTATCCTTTTCTTGACCAAAAAATGATATCTTTTTATTTTCTTCCAAATAATGATAGGTCATTTGATTAACCTTTAACTTCAACGCTTCTTCGGCTGCTATTTGATAGAACAAAAGTTGACGTTTATCATCGGCAGTTAATTTTTCATCTTTTGCCTGACCGGTTTTATAATCTATAATTTCAACAGTACTATTAGTAGAATTATCCACCCGATCAATTCGTCCCATAAAAGAGTAATCGCCTACCATTAATTTAAACGGCAATTCTAAAAACTTAACATCTGGTTGTTGCGTATTAAAATCTGCATAAAAAGTTTTCAATAAATTCTTTCCTTTTTTATAGTAGGCTGTTTTTTGTACTTCATCTTGGAACCAATCATCAAACCAAATGTCATCATAGATGCGCCATAAATCTTCTAGTGGCAATGTACTCTTTTTCTTTTCTGTTTTTAAATTACTAAACAGATCATGTTGAACAACATTATTTATTTGGAATGACTCCTCTAAAAACTTTTGAAGAGTGTTGTGAATTATAGTTCCAAAAGTAAAATAATGATTACCAAAAGTTGGTATTTTAAGTATATTCGAATACTTATATTGCAAGGGGCATTTTTCGTAACTAGCAATTTGTGAAAAACTGAATTTCTTTGGGATCTCGTATACAAAACTTTGCTTTGTTTCTGGCTTAGCCTTAGCCTCAACTAAATTTTCCAATTTAATATCTTGCTTTGTATACCCCAACTCATTCAAAAAGCGCGAAAGCTTTTTCTTTCTCACTCCGCCACAATCCTCAGCGGAACTGAAGAACAATCCCTTTCTGGCCCTGGTCATGGCCACGTAAAAAAGCCTTCTTTCTTCTTCTAAATGAAAATTACCTTCGGGAATCTTTTCTTTAATCAAGGCTGGCGGGATCTCAATAGCCTCGTGACGTTCATCTGTGGGGAATTTTCTATCTACAAGATTAGGAATAAATACATAATCAAATTCCAACCCCTTTGCCCCATGGACAGTCATAATCCGTACCATGTCGGGCCCTGTTTCCGGATCAAAAGCTAGGCTACCCACATCTCCGGCTTGTAATTCTAAATCAAAAACCTCAACTACGTCTTTTATGCGTGGATCTTCATAAGCAATTTCTATTTCTTTTATTTTTTGGAAAAATTGTTGTAAAAAATCTAGATTTTCTTTGGCTATTTTATCGGATTGATTCTTTATATATTCCAAATAGCCGGAATCGTACAAAAAGGCCAATAAAACCTCAGTGGGTTTTTTGGTTTGAGCCATTATAGTATCTGCTTCAATGCGACTAAAAATCTTACCTACGGTGGTTATAGTATGCATTTCTAACTCAGGAATAGCTACAACTTTTTTTAACGTTTCGTATAATGGCGCACCCTTTTGTTTAGCATAATGAACGATTTTCACTATTTGATCGGCACGCAACTTAAAACAAGGAAAGTTTAGGACTCGGTAAACGGCTGCATGTTCGTGATAATTATCTAAGAGTTTAAAATAATTTAGCAAATCAACAATAATAGATTTGGTATATAGTCCTTTTAAAGCTAAAAATTGATAAGGGATACCGGCCGCATCTAGGGCGTTGGCAAAATTATTGGCAGTGTCATTAGCACGCACTAAAATAGCAAAATCAGACCATTCAGCAGACTTAGATTTTTTTAAATCGATTATTTTTCGGACCACAAACTGAGCCTCAGACTCGATATTTTCAAAATGGTTATGCTCTATAGTTCCTGGCTCTTTTTTGTTAGAAATTAACTTCTTATTGATTTTTAACTTCTCTTCAAGTCGATTGGGATTATTTTGAACAATAAACTTATAAGCCAAATCTAAAATTTCCTGGTTAGAACGATAATTTTCTGTAAGCACAACCTCTTTGGCCGAAGGAAAATCTGATTTAAATTGCATGATATTGCTAATCGAAGCTCCCCGAAATTTATAAATCGACTGATCATCATCCCCAACCACAGTTAAATTGTTTTTAGGAGCCGAAAGCATTTTTATTAGCTCATACTGGACCAAATTTGTGTCTTGGAACTCGTCCACCAACAGATATTTAAATTGGCGTCTATATTTTTCTAAAATCAATGGTCTTTCGGTGAATAATCTTATTGTATAGCTAATTAAATCAGCAAAATCTAAACAGTCATTTTCTAAAAGAATCTGCTCATAGAGGTGAAAAGCCTGAGCAACTTCAGTAACGCGCATAATTTCGGACTTAAGTAATTCTTTTTGGTCGGTTTTTGTAAGCTGTTCAAACGTGTCGGGCAAATCTAAGCTCTTTATAAAAGCAGTAGAATCGGTGTCTAATTTTATTTTTTCGGCATACTCCAAATATTGCTCTGGCGTTATGCCTTCATCTTTACAACGTGAAAAATGTTTTAGCAAGGCATGAATAAATTTAGTTGGATTTCCCAATGGACGATAGTAATCCAAGTTAAACCGATTAAGATTCTTTTTAACTAAAAGCCATGTTTCAGTTTCATTCAGAAGCTTATAATTATTACTAAGACCAATGTCCAATGCATGTCGTTTTAAAACTTTGTCACAAAAAGAATGGAAGGTAGAAATCCACAGGTCAACATAGCCATAAGGCAACATCTGATCAACTCGTTCTTCCATTTCCTCAGCGGCTTTTTCGGTAAAAGTAAGAGCCAGGATTTCATCAACATTAACTTGTTTTTCGGTAATTAAATAAGCAATGCGCGTGGTAATAACACGTGTTTTTCCTGTGCCAGCGCCTGCAACTATTAGTAACGGCCCTTGATCATGTTTAATAGCCTCAAGCTGCTCTTTATTTGAAGTATCCAATAGGCTCATATCGGCTAAATTTTAGCATATAATACAAAAAGAGACGAATCTAGGTCGTCTCTTTTTAATATTATAGGTCTAGTACTTTTTCTTCATCTCCTACCTTAATCCGAATCTGTTTATCCTCAATTATTTCAAGGATCTCGAGCGGTTTTTCGGACGCAATTAATTCCTTTCTATTTGTACCGTAAAAATCACTAACTAAAATTTTATTCTGGTTATAACCTTGTGTGTTAGGCTCGTATTCAAAAGTATATATCAGTCTATTTTTATCACTTGTCAATTTTGCATCTGTAAAGGCTGCTTTTATTTCAGTCTCCTTGTTGTAATTACTACGAGAATCTATAGCATAGGTGTTTTTCATGGAAATTTGATAGTAGGCTAAAACATCCCCTACCCTTAAACCCATAACACCTTTGTCGCCGATAAAAAAACTCAAATAATCTCGTCCAATACTTTGAGCATTTTCTTCGTTAAAAAACTTAAAGAAAGCTTCTCGTTGTATTTGAGGACCAAACTCTGGATTTTTGTATTCAATAGCATAAACAAATAAACCTAATTCTGGATAATACCCCATAATACGTAAAGCCTTATTTTCTTCTAAGTCCACACTAATAAGCTCAGTTTTATTTAAGCCATTTTTGTCAGCTGCAAAGATTCTATTCATCTTTATATCTGATCCTGAATCTTGAAAAACCCAGGCAAGTGATTTCTTGTCAGAAGAAAATACTATTTCGTTTGTTGTCGTGTTTGAGCCGTAATCAACAAAGGAGTAATTAGAAACCTTAGTGCAGCCGGAAAAAATACTTACCATCAAAATTAGTACAAAAATAATGTTAAATTTGATACTTCTCTTTGTCATAAATTACATAAATGATTTAATCTTCTTTAAAGCTTCTGGGAACAGCGGAATAAAGACTATCCCTATTTTCAATAAAACCTTAGCCACAATAGAAGCACTCATTTGTGTCACTATCCAATAATTAAAGGGGTATTTCAACAAAAAGCTCAGAATGACTGCCAAGACCAGCAAAGCCTCTACAAAACCCAAAATTAAGCCAAAAAAACGGTCCAAATGTGAAATAATAGGTAATACCGTAATTATCTTAAATATCTTGCCTAAAAGCCAAAATATTAGCCCCACCAGCTTAACAGTTATACTAAAAATTGCAATAAAAACCAATAAGTTAGTTAAATTCGAACCACCAAACCAATTAGCCACCACCTCGTAAAAACGACTGGCAATAATAGTAGCCAAAACTATACCCAAAATTGAACCTATGGACTGCAACAAACCACGGCGTAATCCCAAAAGGGCCATGCCCAATATAATTGCTAACAAAATGTAATCAAGTAAGACCATATTATGAAGATATTATACCAAAAAAACTGCAAATCTAAAAGGTCGGCTTAGTCCGACCTCTTATTTAGTTATTTTTTACTTTGATGAAATATGACCACGACTCTCTGCTCTTCGCGCTGTTTTACGGCCGACTTTTACGCGGGCTAATTCTTTTTCAATTTGTGCTGTGAGTGCCGCGAATTCACGGCTATCTGCTGCTCTTTCGGCTCGCAGGGCTTCGGCGCGACGGATAGCAGCCTCGGCGCGCGCGACATCTATTTCTTCGGAACGTTCCGCAGTGTCAGCCAACACCACTACCTTGGTTGACAATACTTCGATAAAGCCTCCTGAGACAGCCAAGATGCTTTCTTGATCATCGTTTTTAATTCTAATTTCACCCGGTTTTAGAACAGAAATAAGCGGTGTATGATTGGCCAAGACAGTAATCTCTCCGTCCCTCGTTGGCAAGGTAACTGAATCAACGTCGTCTTTAAAAACGACGCGTTCAGGAGTAGCAATTTTAAAATTCATTTTTGGCATAATAATTAGCCTTCGACTTCATCAATAGTTCCTTTCATATAAAAAGCTTGTTCTGGTTTGCTATCATGCTTACCTTCTAAAATTTCTTTAAAGCCACGAATTGTTTCTTTTAATGACACGTACTTACCTGGAGTACCAGTGAATGTTTCACCCACAAAGAATGGCTGTGATAAAAACTTTTGTATCTTACGAGCACGTGAAACCAATTTTTTGTCATCATCAGAAAGTTCATCAACACCCAAAATAGCAATAATATCTTGTAAATCTTTATATCTTTGTAAAACACGCTGAACCTCACGGGCGACTTCGTAATGTTCTTGTCCAATCATGTTAGGATCTAAAATTGACGAAGTAGAATCCAACGGATCAACTGCCGGATAGAGCCCAAGTTCAGCTAGACTTCTAGCTAAAACCACTGTTGAGTCCAAGTGACCAAATGTAGTTGCCGGAGCTGGATCTGTTAAATCATCAGCAGGTACATAAACAGCTTGCACAGACGTAATTGATCCCTTACTTGTTGATGTAATACGTTCTTGCAATTCACCCATTTCTGTTGCCAAAGTTGGTTGATAACCCACCGCCGAAGGCATGCGACCGAGCAAGGCTGATACCTCTGAACCAGCTTGAGTGAAACGGAAAATGTTGTCAACGAATAAAAGTACATCTTGTCCTTGATCTCGAAAATATTCCGCCATAGTTAGACCAGTTAAACCAACGCGAGCACGCGAACCTGGGGGCTCATTCATTTGGCCAAAGACCAAAGATGTTTTATTTAAAACTCCAGAGCCTTTCATTTCGTGATATAAATCATTACCTTCGCGGGTACGTTCACCTACACCTGCAAAAACAGACTTACCACCATGCTCTTGAGCAATATTACGAATAAGTTCCATAATCACAACTGTTTTGCCGACGCCAGCCCCACCAAACAAACCAACTTTTCCACCCTTAATAAAAGGACAAATCAAATCAATTACTTTAATTCCAGTTTCAAAAACTTCAACCTTAGTTGACTGTTCTTTAAACTTTGGAGCTGGTCTATGAATTGAATATTTTTCTTTGGTCTTAATTTCGCCCAAACCATCGATAGGGTCACCCAAACCATTAAACATGCGCCCCAGTGTTTCTTCTCCGACTGGAACCGAAATAGCAGCACCAGTATCCACCACATCAACATCACGACTCAACCCTTCTGTAGCACCCATAGCAACAGTTCTAACTTTATGATCGCCTAAATGTTGTGCGACTTCCAAAGTCAACTTATTTTTGCCCATGGTTATTTCCAACGCCTGGTGAATTGGTGGTAATTCATCTACAAACTCCACATCAACAACCGGGCCAATCACTTGTTTTACTTTACCTTTATTCATACTATTACGAATTACTTATTTATGGTTTACTAATTATTTCAAAAGTTTAATTAATTACTTTAGGGCTTCGGCTGCGGAGCTAATTTCCGCAATTTCCTGAGTAATGCCAGATTGACGAGCGCGATTATATGATAATGTTAAATCACTAATCATGTCCGTTGCTGAATCAGAAGCATTACGCATGGCCAACATGCGGGCGCTGTGTTCTGAGGCTTCTGATTCCAAAACAGCTTGGTAAATCTGCGTCTCAATTAAACGTGGCAACATTTCTTCTAAAACAGTCTTGGGATCAGGTTCAAAAATATACTCTAATTGATAACCGTCTTTTTGCAAATAACGATCCGCTTTTTCCTTAATAAATTCTTTAGTGGTAGCCACCCCAGAACTTTTTCCAACCACGCCCAAATAATCATCAGGCTCTTGATCAACTGGTAATAATTGCTTCACTCTAGGTTCTTGTTTTAAAGATGACACAAAATCAGTAAAAGCAATAAAAACTTTATCATATTTACCAGCTGAAAATTCTTTGATAATCAAGTGCGCCACAGAGTAAATGTCCGAAACCTTAAGAGTCAAATCCTGTTTTTTAAAATCAGCCATAACATTAAATTTAAAGCCTCTAATAATATCACGACCCTTAGTACCCATACTTACGACATCAGTAACTTTTACAGTTTGTTCGTGTTTTTTAATTGAACGGATAGCCTTTTGCACTACCTGCATATTAAAACCGCCGCACAAACCGCGATTCGAACTAACCAAAATTAAACACACGTTTTCAACCTTATCCTTTTTAGACAAGAGCGGATGTAGTTTGGAGTCAGTCCTCTCGGCCAAATGCATAATTGTGGCCCAGGCTAAATTAGAATAGTCACGGGTAGCCAAAACAGAAGCCACCGCCTTGCGCATTTTTGAAGCGGCAACCATTTCCATGGCCTTAGTTACCTTCTTAGTACTAGTAACTGATTTAATTCGTCTTTTTAATTCTCTGGTTCCAGAAGCCATATTTATTCATTTACTTCTACTTTGACAAGCATGTCTTCGACAGTCGATTTATATTCACTAATACTCTTTATAATCTTATTTTCCAATTCTTCACTTAATTCTTTTTTCTCGATAATTTCTTTTAATATTTCTGGAGTGGTTGTCTCAAAATAATTGTGCAAGCCCTTTTCAAAGTCCCCAATACGAGCGACTTCCACATCATCAAGTAAACCTTTAATAGCTGCAAACAAGATGACAACCTGTTTTTCTACAGCCACCGGGACATATTGACCCTGTTTTAAAATTTCGACTATGCGTTTACCACGTTCTAATTGCTTCTTTGTTGCTTCGTCCAAGTCAGATCCAAACTGGGCAAAAGCAGCCAACTCACGGTATTGAGCGACTTCGAGTCTTAACTTTCCCGCCACTTTTTTCATGGCCTTAATTTGTGCGCTAGAACCAACACGTGAAACAGAAAGACCGACGTTGATAGCTGGTCGTATACCCTGATAAAACAAATCACCTTCCAAAAATATTTGTCCATCTGTAATTGAAATGACGTTTGTAGGAATGTAAGCCGAAATATCACCAGCCTGAGTTTCGATAATAGGCAAAGCAGTAATTGAACCTCCGCCATGTTCGTCGTTTAATTTAACAGCGCGCTCCAACAATCTTGAGTGAAGGTAAAACACGTCACCTGGATAAGCCTCACGTCCTGGTGGTCGTCGTAACAAAAGTGAAATTTCACGATATGCAACCGCGTGTTTTGATAAATCATCATAAACAATCAAAACGTCCTTACCTTTGTCCATAAAGTACTCAGCCATAGCGCAGCCAGCAAACGGAGCTATATAATTTAAAGATGATGGCGATGAAGCTCCAGACAAAACAATAATAGTATGATCCATGGCTCCGGCTTCATTCAATTTAGCCACAATCTTGGCAATTTTTGATTCCTTTTGACCTATAGCCACGTATATACAGATTAAATCCTTACCTTTTTGATTTATTATAGTATCAATAGCAATAGCGGTTTTACCTGTTTGTCTATCACCAATTATAAGTTCGCGTTGTCCACGTCCTATAGGAATCATGGAATCAACAGCCTTGATACCAGTTTGTACTGGTTGATGCACTGATTTTCTGGTAATAACTCCGGGTGCAATTTTTTCTACTGGATAAAATGTTTTTGTTTCAATTCTTCCCTTGCCATCAACCGCTTCACCCAAAGGATTAACAACGCGCCCAATTAAATTGTCGCCCACCGGCACCTCCAAAACTCGACCTGTGCTTTTAACTACATCACCCTCTTTAATTTTCAACCAATCGCCCAAAATCATAGCCCCAACTAACTCTTCTTCAAGATTTAAAGCTACACCAAATACGCCCTCTCCAAAATCAAGCATTTCCGAAGCCATAACATTTGAAAGCCCCGAAATTTTTGCAATTCCATCACCTACTTCCAAAACTCGCCCCACAGTATCCACGGAAACATGTTCCTTAAATTCGCTAATCTGTTTTTTTAAAGCTTCTATAACGTAGTCATTTTTCTGTGTCATATTATTGGTTGATAATTTATTCATAATCCTCGATCTTCTTCTTTAATCTTAAAATTTTTCCCTTAATACTAGCATCAATTTCCGTATCACCCAAATATATCTTAAGACCACCGATAAGCTCTGGATTAATAATATTTTTGATAATTATTTTTTGAGAAACAGCCTTTGATAATTTTTCGTGCAACTGTTTAGTTTGAGGCGCTGTTAAAGGTATAACGGATTCAACCACTGCTTCGAATAAATCTCGCGTTTTCAAGTGCGTTTTTTCGGATTCTTTCAGAATAGAAGACAGATCTAGTAATCTAGAATCTTTGATTAAAAGATATAAAAAGTTATAAGACTTATCGCCTACAAAATCCTGAAATGTATTTTTGAGTGCTTCCTTTTTCTGAGCAAAAGTAACATGTTTATCGGTTAAATATTTCTTAAACTCTAAGTTTTCATTGATTTTATTATCAACATCAACTAAGTCCGCCACTAAAGCCTCGTAGCATTGATTCTCCAGCCCCAATTCTACCAAAGCCTTGGCGTAATGTTTAATAGTCGAATTCTGTGCCATAACTATTTTTTAGTAACTTGCTTTTCTAAATCCTTAATAACATCATCTATCAATTGGCCGTGTGTTTTTTCGGCAATGGCCTGTCCGGTAACCTTGTTTAATGCCGTTGCAATTAATCCACCCAATTCATTTTTTACATCTTTAATCATTTCATCACGTTCTTCACGAATTCGACCACGCGCTTCTTGTGCCATCTTTTCTATCTCTGTAATAGTTTTTTGGATTTTTTCTTGTCTCAATTCTTCACCCGCTTTTTCGGCCTGAGCAATTAAAGCTTGGGCGTCACGTCTCCCTTGTTTTATTTCTTCTTCTTTAAGTTTAGCAATTTCCTTTATTTTCTCCTGCATTTCTTCGGCATGTTTTATGCCGCCAGAAATTTTTTCTTCACGTTCCTTCATTATCTTTATCAGTGGTTTAACGGCAAATATCCCCAAAACCAAAACAACTATTGTGAAGTTGATCATTTGCGCAATTAAAAGCTTCCAATCGATTTGAAATGTCTTTATTAAATCATCCATATAATATTTTATAATTTACTTTTGTTTGTCCCGTACAAAATACGAGACAAGGAAAAAACAAATTATTTGATACTGAAAGCAATAACCAAAGCGTAAATAGCAATAGCTTCAGCAAAGGCAGCGGCTAAAAGCATCGGCACTAGAATTTTACCTGCAGCTTCTGGGTTGCGACCAATAGATTCCATGGCCTTAGCGCCGATTTTACCGATAGCAATAGCTGGTGCAATACCACCAACAGCGATAGCAACGGCTTTTGCAATTAATGCGATTTCCATAAATATACAGGGAACTTTTTGCTCGACGATGAAAATAATTTTTTAACGTCGGTTTAATTTTCCCTTAAATTAATACTAATGTTCTTCATCCGTCATGGCGATGGTAAAATAAACCAAAGTCAACATGCCAAAAATTAAAGCCTGAATAATTCCAACTACAACCTCTAAAAACATAAAAGGAATTGGTAACCCAAAAGCTAATATAACCGCCAACGATGATAGCAAAACCTCTCCGGCAAAAACATTACCAAAAAGACGGAACGAAAGTGATGCGACCTTAGCCACCTCTCCCACAATTTCAACTATACCAACAAAAAATTTAATCGGATTAACAATTGCTATACTTGGATCTTTTCGGATATGAGTAGGTATATGTCCCAAAGACTTCAGATTTACAAATTTATTAAAATACTTCCAACCACCAACAGCCAAAACACCAAAAAGGTTAGAGCCAATTACAGCGATTAGAGCTAAGGCTAGCGTAGTATTTAAATCAGCCGTTCCACCACGAAAATATGGGACAAAAACACTATGCCCCCCCTCACTTTCGATAAAACCGATTGAGCCAACTCCAGGAACTAATCCCATCCAATTCATAATAAGAATGAATATAAAAAAACTGAATACTATTGGAAAAACTTTAAGTGACTTTTTATGATCATTGGTTACAGAATCACAAAGCTTTAAGGCTCCTTCAACAATTATCTCAAATAAATTCTGAAGACCACGTGGAATTTCTCTAAGCTTACGACGTAAAGCCAAAGCAAAAATAAAAAGGATAGCCACAACTATCCAAGTATTTAATAAAGAATTTGTTATAGGAAAACTACCAACGTGTGCAATAGGTTCCGCGGCCAAAGTTGCCTCATGTGAAACATGCGCGGTTGTTTCACCTTCTTTTGAGATGTGTTCAAGCGCGACCGCCTCTTCTAGTTCGGCAGTTTGATGTTCTTGTACTTCGCTTGTCGCGTGACCACTAATAGCCATAATTATTTTTTAGGTTTTTCTTTATCTTCATCAATAATTTTTTGCATTTTTTTGGCTGCTTTGAGTGTCGCCCGAATCAACCCAACATTAGTTATGACAAAGGCGCTAGCAACACAACCTATATATATCCATGGTTCATGCCCCCATTTGCCTTGAAGCCACTTCCCCAGGTAAATAGCGAGCAAGAGAGGAAAAACTATCCAACCAGAGACTTGAGCAAAAATCTCCATGGCCGGCTGCCACCAAGCTTTATTATTTGCGGAATTTGGCTGAGGCATAAAAAGGCACCTCTAATCTATCATTAAATTAAAAAAAAATCAAGTATTCTTGTTTATAAGTTGAAGGTAAAGAGTTTGTCTACGTTTATTGAAGGGCCACATGGAAGAGTCTTTCGGCATTTCTGGTCGTTAATCGATCTATTTCTTGGAATGATTTATGCTTTATTTCGGCTATCTTTTGGACCACAAACTCAATATAGGCCGGTTCATTCCTTTGTCCCCTAAAAGGAACCGGGGTTAAATATGGACAATCTGTTTCCGTCACAATTCTGTCTTCGGGTGTTGATAAAAGTATTTTTTCAATCAAACCAGAATTATCAAAAGTTAAAATTCCATTAAAACTGATATAAAAACCCAGATTTACAAACTCTCTAATTAATTCTGGCGGGCCGGCATAGCAATGCATAATGCCACCATTTTGGGGCTTGTTTATCTTTAATTCAGACAAAATATCAATTGAGGCTTCCCGACTATCCGACTAGCCACTTCGAGTGTGG
>CAZMEQ010000006.1:0-8567 GCA_964565345.1 uncultured Gammaproteobacteria bacterium
TAAAATTGAGTCGGATATTAAATATAAATTAGAATCTATATGCAAAAATTTGTTATTGAAGGTGGGCATGAATTAAAGGGCGAAGTGGCTGTTGGCGGGGCAAAAAATGCGGCTCTAAAATTTATTGTTGCTTCTTTATTGTCACAAGATAAAGCCATCTTTACCAATGTTCCAGACATTGAAGAAATTAACAGATTGTTGGAACTTTGCACTTTTGTGGGGAGTGATGTTAAACGTGATGACGGAAGACTTGAAATCCAAACCAAAGAAATAAAAAAGATTGCACTTGATCCTGAACTTGTTAAAAAGATTCGAGTTTCAGTTTTGTTGTTAGCTCCAATATTAGCACGCCAAGGCGAAATACACATGCCACATCCAGGTGGTTGCGCCATCGGCCAGCGGCCCATTGATTTGTTTATTCAGGGTTTTGAAAAATTTGGAGTTAAGGTTACTGAAAACAATGATGGTTATCATTTTAAAACCGATAAATTGAGGGGCATGAAGTTTGTGTTTCCGATAATTTCTGTAACCGTTACGGAAACTCTAATGATGGCAGCTACCTTGGCTGAAGGTAAAACCATTTTAAAGAATGCTGCTTGTGAACCAGAAATTGCGGCTTTAGCTGACTACTTAAATAGTTGCGGCGCTAAGATAAAAGGTGCTGGAACGCATACCATCGAAATTGAGGGTGTAGATGCGCTTTCGGCTGGTGAGGCAGAGATTATGCCAGATCGAGTGGAAGCCGGTAGTTTCGCTATTTTAGGGGCTTTATGTGGCAATCCTATACGTGTTACCAACTGTAATCCAGAGCATTTGGAGTCCTTGTGGACTATGTTTGATCGTATGGAGGTGGATTATAAGTTGGGGCCAGATTGGGTTGAAGTCCGTAAGAATGTAAACATAAAAGCGGTTGATGTGGTAACACATGAATATCCAGGTTTTATTACTGATTTGCAGCAACCTTTTACGGTTTTATTGACCCAGGCAAATGGTTTATGCCAAGTGCATGAAACAATTTTTGAAGGACGTTTGTTTTATACAGATAAATTAAAACAAATGGGAGCACAAATAATTATGTGCGACCCGCACCGAGTTATTGTAAATGGACCGAGCAAATTGTATGGGCGTAAGTTAGAAAGCCCAGATTTACGCGCTGGCTTCGCCCTGGTTTTGGCTGGGCTGGTTGCTGAAGGTAAAACAGTGATTGAAAATATTTATCAAATAGACCGTGGCTATGAACACATAGAAGAACGTTTACAAAAGCTAGGGGCTAAAATAACTCGTGAAGAATAAATATGGAATATAATACAAACACAAATAAAAAATGGCGTAAAAAAATAATAATAGGTTTTGTCTCATTGGCTTTTTTGGTTCTATTTTTTGCCGGAGGCTTTGTCATGGGTAAAATCACGGAAGGGAAAATTGCATTTAAAGGAGATATTAATTTATACAAACCGACACAGCTCTCAGACATGTTTAACAGTAAGCTTCTAGAGCAGGTTTGGACTATTGTTAAGACTGATTTTGTTGATAAAGATAAGATCGATGAAAAAAAATTATTTTATGGCGCAATCGCTGGTTTTGTTTCTGGTTTAGAGGATAAACATTCGGTCTTTCTTGATCCAGAGACGACAACAGAATTTCAAGATGCAATTTCTGGCGCTTTCGAAGGAATTGGTGCGGAGATTTCTATTAAAGAGGGCTTGCTAACTGTGGTTTCACCGATTCAGGGATCGCCCGCTGAACGTGCTGGATTGCAACCGGGCGACATTATTATTAAAGTCGATGGTAAAGATATTGTTGGTTTAAGTGTCGAGAAGGCCGCTCGATTGATTCGTGGCCCCAAGGGAACAAGTGTCACGTTAACAGTTGTTCAAGGTGATGAAGATCCTAAGGAAATGATTATTATTCGTGATGTTATTACTACCAGCAGTGTTGAATGGAAATGGTTAGAAAATAATGTTATGCATCTTAAGCTAAAGTCTTTTAATGAAGACACAACGGAATTAATGTTGAAAGCGGCCAAAGAAGTCAATAGTCGTAAGGGCGCACATATTGTTTTAGATTTGCGTAATGATCCAGGTGGACTGTTGGATGCAGCTCTAGATGTTTGTTCTTTGTGGATTGAAGACCAAGTAGTCTTAATTGAAAAGTTTGGCGATGGCTCTGAAATTAAATATAAAGCTGAGAAAAAAGCATTGCTCCAAGATGTTCCAACTGTTGTTTTGATAAACGAGGGGAGCGCATCGGGCTCAGAAATCGTGGCGGGTGCTTTGCAGGATTATAATATTGCCAAGATAGTCGGTAAGAAAAGTTATGGAAAGGGTTCCGTTCAGGAGTTGAAACGTTTACCGGACGGTTCTTCTATTAAAATTACGGTTGCCAAGTGGTTTACACCCAAGATGAGGACTATTGAAGATGTTGGAATTGCTCCTGATATTGAAGTTGGCTTAACACGAGCTGAAGTAGAAGCAAAAAAGGATACACAATTAGAAAAAGCTGTGGAGGAAGTGTCTAAAAAATAACATTAAAAGTATGCAGGTAGTTTTTACTCAAAATGTGCCTCAGATTGGTAAGCGAGGCGAAGTAAGAGATGTAAAGGAGGGTTTTGCTATAAATTATTTATTTCCGCAGGGCTTGGCGGTTCGTTTTAGTGAAGCGAATAAAAATAAATATCAAGTAGAAGTCAAAAAACAAACCAAGGCTAAACAAAGACAAATCACAGACAATAATAAAGTCATTCATAAATTAAAATCCTTAAATTTGGTGTTTGCTGAAAAGGCTGATGAAAAAGGAACCTTTTTTGCCGGCGTCACCCGCGACAAAATTTCTAAGGAATTGACCAAGTATCAAATCGATATTAAACCCAAGCATATCAAATTAGATGAACCAATAAAGCATGCTGGAGATTTTAAAATCCATGTTGAAGTCGCAGCTAGCTTGGTAACAGAGATCCAAATTAAAACAAAAAATTTAGAATAAAAAGTAACCTGAGATTGCGGATAGGTCTTATAATTAGAAGTTACGAATTATTGCTTTTTGCGGATAAAAATAATTTGTAATGTAATTTTTATGTAGCTATTCGTAATGAAAAAATTATGCCAAAGTACATCTTTGTAGTAGGCGGCGTCATGTCTTCGGTGGGTAAGGGCGTGGCTGCGGCTTCAATTTCCAAAATTATTCAGTCTCGTGGATATCGAGTGGCCAACATTAAGTGCGATATGTATGTGAATATCGATGCTGGTACTATTCGCCCGGCTGAACATGGAGAAGTTTTTGTGGGCGAAGATGGGGTCGAGGCCGATCAAGATTTAGGAAACTATGAGCGCTTTACAGATCAAATTTGTACTCGCGACAATTACATTACTACTGGGCAGGTTTATCAGGAAGTCATAAAAAGAGAACGTAATCTGGAGTATGGTGGAGAGGACGTCGAGGTTGTGCCTGACATTCCTAACGAAATAATTAGACGCATCGAGGTATGCCAAAAAAAGGGACGCGCTGATGTGACGGTGGTTGAATTCGGTGGTACGGTGGGCGAATACCAGGTGCTTTTATTTTTAGAGGCAGCCCGCATGATGAAAATAAAATACCCTAAAGACGTTGCCTTTGCATTGGTCAGCTATTTGCCAACGCCACGTTTATTGGGAGAACAAAAGTCTAAGCCAACGCAATATGCTATTCGTACTTTAAACTCATCAGGTATCAACCCCGATTTTATTTTTTGTCGGGCGGATGATCCTGTGGCTGAGAATATTAAAAGAACAATTAGCACTGTCTGTAGCTTGTCACAAGATAGAATAATCTCAGCTCCTAATGTAGATTCTATTTATGATGTACCAGTTAACTTTGAAAAAGAGGGATTGGGGAAAACAATCCTTAAAGCCCTAAATTTGAAAGAAAAGAAAAAAAACATGAATGATTTTGTTAATTTAGCGCACAAGGTTCATGGTATAAAAAAAGAAGTTAAGATTGGAGTGGTCGGGAAATATTTTAACTTTAAGTCATGTAAGGATACATATCTTTCTGTTTTAGAAGCAATTAACCATGCTGCTTGGGCCAATAATGTAAAAGCAGAAATTATTTGGTTAGATTCTGAAGAATACGAAACAAATCCCGCTAAACTTCGAGAGCTTAATGCTATGGACGGGGTGGTTGTCCCGGGCGGATTTGGAACTCGAGGTGTTGAAGGCATTATATCGGCTATTAAATATCTACGTGAAAAAAACATTCCTTTTTTGGGGTTGTGCTATGGTTTGCAGTTGGCGACAATTGAATTTTCGCGCCATGTCTGTGGCATAAAAAGTGCAACTTCCACTGAATTAGATCCTAAGGGTGAACATCAAGTAATTCACACTATGTTGGACCAGATCGAAAAGATTCAGAAAAAAAATTACGGAGCGACAATGCGACTTGGTTCATATCCATGTGTCTTAAAAAAGAATTCCAAGAGTTTTAATCTTTATAAAACCAATAAAATTTCGGAGCGTCATCGCCATCGTTATGAGGTAAATAATGCTTATCGTGCTCAGCTTGAGAACAAGGGCTTATTGTTGGCTGGGACTTCGCCAGACAATAATTTAGTAGAAATTATTGAGTTGCCAAAGCATCCATTTTTTATCGCTACACAGTTTCATCCAGAATTTAAGTCACGTCCTTTAACCGGACATCCTTTATTTAATGGTTTTATTGCGGCTAGCGTTAAGAGGCAGAAAGCAAAAAAGTAATTGCATATGATCGATTTGAAAAGTATTAAAACAATCGCGGTGGTCGGTGCCTCAAATAACCCCGAAAAATATGGCTACAAAATTGTGACGAATTTGACTGAGCGTGGTTACCAAATTTTTCCTGTCAATTTAAAGGAAAAAGAGATTCATGGGCTTAAGGTCTATCCTAATTTGTTAGAGTTACCAGTGGTGCCAGATTTGGTCGATATAGTTGTCCCTCCGGCCGTAGCAATTGAGGTTATTAAGAGTGCGGTTGCTTTAGGGGTAAAAAATATTTGGGTCCAACCTGGGGCAGAGTCAGACGAAATAGAAAATTACTTACAACATAATTCGCATATCAATAGTGTTACAAGATCTTGCATAATGATGAATTAAAAAATGTGCGACCGTACATACGTACGGTAGGGGCAGATCTCGACCTGCCCCTGCAACGCGTTTGCGTTGTCGCACATTTTTTTAATATTGCAAAATAGTTTTTATATCACAAGCATCTTCGGCTCGATGTTGAATAACTTTTCTTATGTTCTCGGTCCCACTGGTAGATGCTTCCAAAAAGCCTTGCATGGCAGCTTCGGCAAACCAGCCTGATTTTAGCCAATCAAATAACCACTGGTTTGTGTAACGTGGATCTTCCATGTTAGTACCTGCTCCAATAGCTTTGAGCCAACTGCGGTTAAAAAGTTCTTGTGAGCCAATGGGGTCGGAAATTATTATGGGGTAACCAAGCGCAGCATAAAAGCTTAGTTCACTAGGTTTAGTCCAAAGAATATCGGTTCGACGTAGCGCAACAATGAAATGGCGAAAATATTCTTGTTTTGTTTTGCTGAATAGAACATGAATCTTTTTTTGTCTTAATTCGGAGGTCAAGCCGTGTTTATGTATTTCTTTAATAAAGTAGTCGTGAATTTCTTTGTGGACACCTGCCACCAGAATAATGTTTATTTTATTTTTTTTGATTTCTTGACGTAAGCTCGTTACTATTTCAATGCCCAGCTCTCTTTGGGCTCCAGCTCCACCAACAGCAAAGGCAAGTGTGAGCGGGTGATTCTTTTTTGGTGGGAAATTTGAACTGCCTAGTTGTTCTTTAAGAGATTCTCTAAAATTTTTGTAATGAACTTTGGCTGGATCAAGATTAAATAATCGGTGGCTAAGGTTTTGACGTAGTTTTGTTTTTTTTACGCCGCCCACCAATTCCTCGGGCAGAGGGAACCCGGTTACAAAAATATTTTCTGGTTTTACCCCATACATTTGCAATCGTTGTTCAACACGATGGTTGGGGGCAAAGTATTTGATTTTACTTTGTCTGGGGTTTAGTGGAGCCCAAGCGCGACTAACGTCTGTGTCAGTACAGAGACAATAAATTTCTCCGGGGTAATTGAATATTTCCGCCATAAAAGCCGGAATAAAAAATGTTGAGATAATTGGGAGTGGCTTTTTAGCTAATTTATCAATTAGATGCTTACCCCATTTCTTTCTTTTGATTAAAGAATAGGTTGAGGAGAGTTGCAAAGACGGTTCAGAAAGGTCTCGTTTAGGATAAAATGGTTCTATTTTTTGAAAGTGATCGAATAAGTCCCAAGCTAATTCTCCCACCAAAGGAACTTTTTTAAAACGAGAAAAAAATTCGTACATTTCACGGCTCTGTTGCCAAATGTCGCGATCAGATTTGGGAATGCCCGCGTAAGTATTAGCGTTAAGGACTGTTTCATTAACACTTAGTTTTCTTAATGGATTGGCCGCGCGTTGGTGACCATAGCCCATGTCGACCGCAATCACGTAAGCTTTTTGGTTATTTTTTTTCATATTTTTTTAGTACTTTAATTTTACCATAAAAAGGTTGATAAAAAAAACCGATCGGATCAGGTGTAGATTCGATCGGTGTGTGGCGCTAGGCAGCGGTGCCACCGAGCAGGCGGGCCAGCCAGGGCATGCTGGTCAGCAGGGTGGAGCGTTCCCGGGCGGGGAGGGTGCGCAGGTGCTCGTTGGTCTGGCGCAGTCGTTGGGCCAGGGTGATGCCGATGTTCCGGTAGATGGTGGCCACCAGCTGGGGCCACGACTGGGCCTGTTCGTCGATACGGGCGCGGGCCAGGAACAGGACCTGGGTGTTGTCAGCGGTGGCGGTGATCTTGGCCGAGCGTGGTTCGCCGTCCAAGAACGAGAGTTCACCCAGGAACTCTCCGGGTTCGAAGGTCTGGACGAAGCGGCCGAGCTTGATCTGGGCCTGTCCGGTCCGGATGACGAAGAGCGCCGTGCCGGGGTCACCCTTCAGCACGATCGCTTCGCCCTTGTCGAAGGTCTGTCCTTCGGTGAGCCGGGCGAGGATGTCGCCCTGCTCGAGTGGGTCGATGCCTGCCAGAAGTTTGGTCGTGAACACGGTCTCCTCCTATCAAGGCAAGTGGCCTAAAGGCTTTTAAAGCTTACCATAATTATTAATAATGTTAAGTTAATTAGCACAGTTGTTGATAAGTACCCCTTTTATTTTTTTTACATTGTTTTATTATAATTTATGAAAGCTTTATTCGGTAACTCAAAGGGATATGTTATCGCATCCCTTCTCCGAATTGAGCTTTCTTTATTTTCGGGTTAATATATAGACATATGCAAATTCCAAAACGCAAATCAGAAAATCGTCGATTGGTACCAGTGGATACTTTTATTACTCAAGAAAAATATGATGAGTTAGTGGCCAAGCTGAATAAAATGAAAAAGATAACGCATCCCAAACTGGCAGAGGAGGTCAAAAGATTAGCTCAGTTTGGTGATTTTTCGGAAAATGCGGAATATCAAATTGCCAAAGGAAAGTTGCGAGGCTTGAATCAAAAGATTTTAGAAACTGAATTCCAAATTAATCATGCTCAAGTAATAAAGCCTGCCGACGATGTCGCAAAAGTCGGGTTGGGCCATTTTGTTACAGTAGATGGACTTGGTGGTAAAAAAACTTTTCAGATTTTAGGTTCAACAGAAAGTCAACCTGGAGCTGGTATTATTTCTAGAAATTCTCCCTTGGGAGAGGCGCTTTTGGGCTCTCGGGTGGGGGATGAAGTTAGGATCAAGCTCCGAGATAGAATCAATACTTACAAAATAGTGGATATTAGTAGTAAAGCTCCTTAACGAGGAGCTTTTTTATTGTGGGTAAATACCTAGTAATTTAGTTGGTTATGTGTTAAGCTTAAATTATAATAAGTAATTTTTTGCTATGAAGAATTTTATTTTTTCAATACTACTGTTGGCTGTGGTTGTGGTGAGTGCAATTTTATTGTGGCCAAAGGATAGAGTTGTGCCCGATAAAAATATTAATGATAAACAAAAGAGTATGTTACCAAATGATTCTTTTATTGTTAGTCCTGAGTTGTCCTCTATTGGTTGGGCTGCTCAAAAGGTTATCGGTTCTGGGCATACTGGTACGGTTAAAGTTAAAAGTGGGGCCATTAGAGTGGAGGACGGTCGGGTTTTGGAGGCTCAGTTGGTGCTAGATATGAATACTATTGAAGATGTTGATCGTAATGAAAGATTGATTCAGCATCTTAAGAGCCCTGATTTTTTTGATGTGGCCCAATTTAACGAAGCAACTTTTAAGTTAACATCTGTTACTCCCGAGGGTGTAGAAGGGCAATTAACAATTAAAGGAATAACTCAGGGGGTAAAAGTACCTGGGGTATTAAAACTAGAAGATGGAAAGTATATTTTTGAGGCAGACTATACTTTGGATCGTACTTTGTGGGATATTCGATATGGTTCGGGTAAATTTTTCCAAGATCTGGGTGATAAAATGATAAAAGATGATATTCAATTCAAAATAAAATTAGTCGCTCAAAGAGTTTAGAAAAAGCGCCGACCTCC
>CAZMEQ010000006.1:8667-42398 GCA_964565345.1 uncultured Gammaproteobacteria bacterium
TTCAATTCAAAATAAAATTAGTCGCTCAAAGAGTTTAGAAAAAGCGCCGACCTCCATGCGAGGTCGGCGCTTTGTTATCTGCTTTTGTAGCGCAGATAAAGTCCCAGGGTGGCCAGCATAGGGACATAGTAGGCCAAGCAAATCAGAACGAGTAGTACGTCTTGGACCGCGAGGCTGTAGACGAACCAGAAGGTGTTGGCCGTGAGTGTCAGGGGAATCATTGGGAAGTGGTAGACTCCCACGGATTTGTTCTTCCAGAATTCGTAGGGTTGGAAACACCCAATTAATACCCCGCCAGCTGAGAGTACTAGAAAGATGTTGTCACCCCAGGGCGTGAGACTCTGGATGATCGGGGTCAGTACCATGGGCCAGAGAACGAGCATTTCGGCTCTGGTTAGGCCTTTGTATTTGACTAGCCCCAGCAGGATGTAGGCATAAAATATGCCTCGCCCTGTTCCATGTGCTATCATCGGCCATTTGTAGTGCTGAATGCCGTAGGTGGCGTAGACAGTCCCAAGGAAGTAGAAATAGAGCATGAACGGGGTCGAAACCCCTGCGCCGCTCTTGGTTTGCCAGATCTTTTTGCCCTGCCGGTATAGTGCCAGGCACCAGTACAGAGCAAATAGGGTGATGGCTGTGCCACTGATCAGTTCTGCTCGTAGCATTCCTTCCTCCAACCTAATCGTTTTATACTAATTTATGGCACAATATATGTCAATGACGTTTTTAAGTTTACCTGTTATAATAGAATTATAAATAATAAATTCATATGGAGACTCAAATTAAAACTACGCCCAAAGATGTTTTTTTGCATCTTTTTAATGTCGTTACTTTTTACTTAATAGTGATTGGTTTTATCATGTTGTGTGTTCAATACGTTAATGCGCTTTTTCCTGATCCACTAAATTATTATTTTACGGCAATTGCAGACATAGTTCGTACGGCAAGCTCAATTTTATTTATTGCTGTGCCAGCGTATCTTATTTCAGCATGGTTATTGGGAAAGGATTTGCTCGCTAATCCTGAGAAACGCGAGTTAAAATTGCGTAAATGGTTGACTTACTTTACTCTTTTTATTTCTGCTATAACGATTATTATTGATTTGATGATTTTTGTTTATAATTTTTTGAATGGTGAATTAACAATAAGATTTTTTCTCAAAGTTTTAGTCGTTTTATTAGTTGCTTTTTTAGTTTTCGGTTATTATATTTGGGATTTAAAGCGAACAAATCTTAAGACAAGGTTGAACAAGATTTTTGCAATTATTATCGCCGTGGTAGTCTTGGCTAGTATTATTAGTGGCTTTTTTATTGTGGGGACCCCCTGGCAACAGCGGTCTCGTAAAATGGATGAACAAAGAATTGCCGATTTACAGGGGTTACAATATCAACTGGTTGATTATTGGAGCCGTAAGGGTTCTTTGCCACAGGAGTTAATGGTGTTGCAAGACAATATTTCTGGTTTTATGGTCCCACTTGACCCTGAGAGTAAGGCCGGCTATGAATATAAAATTATAGATAAATTAAAGTTTGAGTTATGCGCTAACTTCTCGACTTCGGATAAGGATTTTCCAGCACGAGGAAAACAAGCCATGTATGCTACTCCTTATGGTGATTTACAACAAAACTGGGAACATGAATCAGGACGAATTTGTTTTGAACGAACTATTGATCCGGATCTATACAAGATTAACGGAAAAGAATCGAACATCTTATTGAAATAGTTTGGTTTAATAATTATTAAGAAAAGATATTTATGCCATTTGTTTTGTTGGCACTGCAGACAATTGTTTTTTGGGTCATCGTAGTTTTTTTATATAGAGCTAGGTCCAAGTATACTTTGGTGCCTATATATTCTTATATTGCAATTCTTACTATTTTAACCCACAACTTGAGTGATTTGGGGTTTAGTTTGGTCCATGGTGATTGGTTTTTTCTTATTGCCTCGGTTTCTTTTTTTACAACACTCATGTTCGCAACCTTGTTTTTGTATCTTTTAGAGGGGCCGCGGGCAGGGCGGATTGCTCTTTGGGTTATTTTGGGCGCATCCGCGTTTTATGTTTCGGTAGTATTTTTATTGAGTCTTCAAGTTGACACTACTAGTTGGTTCCCTTTGAACTTCCAAACAGTTAAAATGTATTTTTGGTCGATTCTGGCTATTGTTGTGGATGTTATTTTATTAGCAATTTTTTGGGAATTAGCTTCTAAAGTAAAAAAAATAAATTTGTTGTTACGCGTTTTTTTTGTGATTTTTAGTGTGTTAGCGATAGATTCTTTTATCTTTGTTTCTGGCGTTTTTATTACTTCTGGCGCTTATATTTCCATGCTCAAGGGCAGTCTTTTAGTGCGATTGGTATTATCAGTTTTAGCAACACCCCTCGTAGCTTTATTATTAAAAGCTCAAGGTTTTAGTGAAGAAAACAGAGCTAAACCAAAAAGTTTTTGGGAAATATTAAATTTTCGTTCCGATTTAGAAGAGAAAATTATTAACCTGGAAGAAAACATAAAAAAAAGTCGCCTTTTGGAAGAAGAACTAAAGTCTGCGAAAGAAACTTATGAGTTAGTTCTAAAAGGATCTGGTGCAGGTATTTGGGATTGGAATATAATAACCAACTCTATTTATTGGTCACCTCAGGTTTGCTTTTTGTTGGGGTATAATGTAGGAGAAATTAAAAATAACCTAGATGCTTTTAAGGCTTTATTGCATCCAGATGATGTCGATAAAACCTTTGAGATAATAAATCGTTGCTTAAAAGATGGATTAAGTTATGAGGTGGAATATCGTTTGCAATTAAAATCAGGTGAGTATAAGTGGTTTTTGGCCAATGGCACAACAAAGTATGATTTAAATAACCGTCCTGTACGTATGGTTGGAACTATTATTGATATCAATGAAAGAAAAACAGCGCTCGAAACTTTAAAAAATAATATTGAAGAGTTGAAGTCCTTAAATGAAGTGCTGGTGGGGCGGGAGTTAAAAATGTCTGAACTAAAGGCAGAGTTAATGGCATTAAAAGGGAATAGCGGTAAAAACTAAAAATCTTATATATTCGTACAAAAAAGGGAGATTGCCAAAAACGGTAAAGTCTTCTATGTTTAGTTTAGTAGCTGTAGTCGTCTGTCCTGGAGGAGCCCATGATCATCGACGGCGCTAGGGTAGAGGTAACTGTCATAGCTGAGCTGGTTGATTTACTGGATAAGCGGATTTTGGAGATTGGTTTTGGCGCTGCGCGCGAAACCGGCTTCTTGGTCCGCTCTGACAACTCGGTCGTGGCCTTGGATCCGGACCCGGCTCGTTTGGCTGCAGCCCAACAGCTGTGGCCGCAAGTCGATTTCAGAACGCAGGACATTCTCAGTACAAGCTGGGAAGGGGAATTTGACCTGGTGGTTTTCTCCATGTCTTTGCATCACATCCTTGGCCTAACAGGAAAAAAACAAGCCTTACGCAAGGCTCGGCGGGCTCTTAAGCCCCAGGGTCGAATTCTGGTCATCGAGCCGTCTTTGCGCGGCACTGTGACCGAGGTGGTGTGTGCTTTTGACAACACCGAGGAGCGGGGACTCAGGGAAGCGCGTGCTGTACTTGAATCAGAGGCCATGAGCTGGAAGAAGGTCGTTCCTGACGTTGAGGTGTGGTGGGACTTCGACAGCTATATCGAGGTTGTTGACCTCTTCACTGCTTTGGCACGACGGAGCGATCCCAACGTCTCGGACGCTCAAGTGCGCGCGGTCTTGTTGCAGCTTGGCTTGGAGGCAAGGATCACGCTGGACGACATCATCGACTTCTACGTACTGTAGGCGATGTGGGGGCTGGAATTCACTGATTCCGCTCCCTTTTTTGTTTGTTTTTGAAAATTTTTGCTAAGCCCCAAACACCAAGGCAAAATATCAATAGGCCAAGTCCTTGAGCACCGGGGCTGTCATCGTAACCACCGTAGAAAAATAGAAAAACACCAAACAAAAGAGCTGGTATTGAGAGAAAGAGATTGAGTATCTTCATAATGTTATTATAGACTACTTACTTGTAATTCTCAAATAAATTTAGACAAATTCTTTGTTCTTGTGTTGACAAAATGGAAAAAATATGATATTATTTAAGCAACGTTCGACACCCCCTCGCTCAGTCATGCTGGGCGGGGGGGATTTTTATTGGCTCGTGGATAGGGATTCCTCTCCGTATCCTTGTCTTCCGCCTCGTCGCTACGAGCCCGGCCCTCACGGTGCTCCTCACATAAACTCGTCGCGCATCGCTCCGGGCTTCGAATCCCTAACGCGATACAAGCAGTTGTATCGCTTCCCCTTGCCAAAAATAACAAAAAACTCCCAATTATGTTGAGAGTTTTTTGTTGGCTCGGGGATAGGGATTCGAACCCCAATAGCCAGGACCAAAACCTGGAGTCCTACCATTAGACGATCCCCGAACAATATTTATTTACAATTTGGTAACGTACTTCGCGTCCACTTCCTGATTTTAAATATAATTCACGTTTTCTTGCCTCTTCTTTTGAAAAATATATTTCTGAGTGAATTATAATTAATGGTCTATATGGTTTTGTAGCTTTTGTTTTTCCTCATTGATGATCCAGGATCCTCTTTTCTAGATTCCTTGTGTATCCTACGTATGACCACTTATGGGCAATGGTTTTTTCACTTATAAGGATATAGACAAAGAACCGAGCCATATCATGAAAAATAAAGGTGTCTTCATAGGCCAAAGGCTGGAGTCCCTGCCTGCCGGCAGGCAGGCTACCATTAGACGATCCCCGAACAATTAGTTGTTTGTTATTCTACGTTTTAAATAAGCTCGACCAAACCCTGTTTTTAAAGATTTTTCTCGTGCTATTGCATCATTTTTGTACTGACAGGCTTCATAGTAGATTAGTTCTAATGATCGACGATTTATCGTAGAGGGTACTAATCCATCATTATGTTTCTTTAACCTTTTGGAGATGGAACATGTCCAGCCAGTATAAAGCCTACCATCTTTTTTGCTTTTTAGGACGTATGTAAAGAACATTGTTTTGAATTTATTAGGCCTGCCCGCAATGCTTCGCCCGTAGCCAAGACAGCCGAAAGGCTGTCGGGCTCGCATAGCGATGCAGGCAACTGTTCATATACTACCTAAAAAACATCATTTGGTCAAGTTTTGCAGTAAGCCTAAAGGATGATAAAATATAATTATATGAATAAAAATTTTTTGTTATTTATTGCGGGTTTTTTGATGTTTCCTTTTTGGGTTAGTGCAAGTATTAACGTAGAATCAGCAACAAACATAACTGAATTACCCGCCAGTACTGTTTTTAAGGCTGAGGTAGTCAGAGTTTTGGAGGAGCAAGATAAAACTCGAGCAGACGGACAAGTTTATCAGCAACAAAATGTTTTATTACGCGGAGTTGATGGCGAATACAAAGATAAAGAGATTACCTATTATGGCATAGGTGAGTTGGATGTGTTAGGCGCAATAAATGTTGAAGAGGGCGATAAGGTTTTAGTGCTTGCTAGTCCGGATATGGACGGAAACACTAACTTTTATGTTACGGAGCATGTACGTACCTCGGGCCTGTTATGGCTGGCTCTTATTTTTGCCGGGTTAGTTTTGTTGGTGGGTAAAAAGCAGGGCGGGAAGTCATTAATCGCATTGGTAATTTCTTTTGCCATTATCATGTTTATGGTATTGCCTTTAATTTTACGCGGTTATAATCCCATTTTAATCTCGGTTACTGGTTCAATTTTAATTTTAGCTATAAATATTTATTTGACTTGGGGTATAAAATTAAAAGCGCATATCGCTGTGGTGAGTATTGTTTTGAGTTTGGCTGCAACCGGCGTCTTGGCTGTAATTTTTACCGAAGTAACAAAGTTGACGGGAGCTACTGGTGAAGACTTAATGTTTTTACTAAACATTGGTGGTTTTACGGTTGATTTTAAAGGACTACTGTTAGCGGGGATGATTTTATGTACGGTGGGTGTTCTTGATGATGTTATTATTAGTCAGATTTCAGCCGTAGAGCAAATAAAAATTGCTAGTCATCATTTAACAACAGGGCAATTGTTTATTAGAACATTACGCATTGGAGTTGATCATCTAAGTTCTATGACTAATACGCTCTTTTTAGCTTATGCTGGAGCAGCTTTACCACTACTGCTACTTTTTAATGTGAAACAAGAACCGTTTTTGAGTTTTAGCCAGATTATTAATAATGAATTGATTGCGACAGAGATAGTACGTACCTTGGTGGCTAGTATTGGGCTAACTTTGGCAGTACCATTTTCGACTTTGATTGCGGCCAAGTTTTTGAAAGTAAAAGTACCACCACATCACTAATTAAAAATACAAATATATAACGCCTGGCCAGAAAATGTGTCTGGAAATTTTTGTGTGGCGGGACGTTGATCTTCCAAATTTGACCAATTTGAGCTAATATTAAGGCGCTATGACAAACAATGAGTTTAAATCAGTCTGTTGTCGCAATACTTGTATTATTGCTAAGTATGTCACGAAACACTTGGGCAGTGATAGTTTGTTGTTGAAGGATTTAACGCACAGTCCCGACTTTTATAGGGACGAAAACAATTGGATCGTTTTGGAAGAATTTACTGAGATTATGGATCGAGCCATTGATTTATTGAAGGACCCTCAAGCCCCTTTTCAAATGGGTCTTTCTGCTCAAGAATTAGAGTCATGGGGTGCTTTTAAATATCTTCAAAAAGTTTTTGCTAGCGTCATTATGGGGCCAGTGGAGGTATATCGGCAAGTCGGCAAGTATAACAAATTTTTTAACAAGACAAAGGATTTGATTATTGTGGGGGCAGCCAAGGACCATTGTTACGCAAAAATAAAATTCAAAAACGAGATTAATCCGGTTGATGATTTTTATAGTGATTCTTTTATTCGGGGGATTTTAACAGGAGTCCCTAGGATTTGGAACTTACCGGAGGCTAGAATTTTGGAGCCAATGTTTGAATATGATTTAAAACGTCTTTTACTTCAAGTCGGCGGGGTCGTTTCTGAAAGAATTCGTTTTGATGCGGGACGTTGTATCTTTAATAATGTAGAAATAGCGCATCAGGTGGTATTGTTAAGTGAAAAAGTTGATGAAGATTACCTGTATTTGGGCGATTATCGTGAACTTCAAAATAATGAAGATTGGGATAAAGTACGTTTAGGGTTTTTAATTACTAAGGACATTGAGATAAATTCTAAATTTCATTTACACCTTGGGGACATATATAATGCTCCATATTTTATTTACAAAATTACTTGGCGGCCTTTAAATTTTTTCCAAAAAATTTATCAGCTTTCTGTAAATTCTTTGCTGAGCAAAAAGGCTTATCGTGAAGGCTTGGAATCCCAGCTTGAGACAATTAAAAATTATGTAGAAACATTGGAAGACAGAGTTATAGAAAGAACAGAACAATTAAATATTGCTAAAAATGAATCTGAATATTGGCGCCAAAAAGCCGAAGGGTTACTACAAACCATGTTGCCAGCCAATGTTGTGACCGATATGATGGAGGGTAAATTGCGCGCGCAAGAGATGCAGGGAACTATTGTTTTTACAGACCTAGCAGGATTTACTTCGTTTAGTCGTGATTTAGCCCCAGAAGAAGTTTCTAGGCAATTGACTGAATATTTCACTGAAATGAGTAATATTATTAATAAGCATTCTGGCTGGGTTAATAAGTTTTTAGGCGATGGGATTTTGGCTTTGTTCGGTCTGCAAAAGGATAAAGATCATGCTGAGGCGGCTATTTTGGCTGCGCTCGAAATGCAAAGAGCCATGTCCAAGTATCCATGGCAAAAACGTGTTGGTATTGCTTCGGGCAAGTTTATTACAGGTGAATTTGGGACAGAAAAAACTAGGCGATTTGATTGTTTGGGACATGTTGTTAATTTGGCCAGTCGCTTGCAGTCTCATGCGGAAGTGGGAGAAATATTAGTATGTGAAAATACACACGGTTTAATGAAGAATAAATTTAAATTCGTCGATAAAAAACAAATAGCACCCAAGGGGGTGGGGGCTATTGATGTTTATGTAATTAATCCTAAGGATTGTTTGTTGTCTTAAGAAGCATCTTCTAAAATTTTGAATTTACGTTTTTTAGCATATTCAAACAGCTCTGGGTCTGAGTTAATTGCGGTGGGGTGTCCAACTAAATTAAGGAAGGGGATATCAGAAAAGCTATCAGCATAGCCGTAACTCTTTTTTAAATCAATATTGGCTCTTTGGGCAAACTCATTTAATAACTTAGCTTTTACATCCTTGTAACAAAGACATTTGACTTTGCCAGTATAACAGTGGTGTTCTTGAGCCAATTTAGTGTCCAGCGTTGTCCGTCCAGCAAAAAGATGTTTAAACTCCTGTGCTAATGGATGAATCACCTCTGATACAAAAACAATCGAATGTTTGGCTTCGGCATGATCTTTAAGAATGGGGAAGAAACCGTACTGAATATTTTTGATTAATTTTGTATGAAAAGAACTATGAACTACATGTCTTAATTCGCCCACATCCCAGCCGTTTAGGATGTATAAAGATTTTTTCATTAACTCTTTGTGTGGTAATTTGCCGGTCTTTTCTAAAAATAGCCAATAAAACACCTTCATGGCTTCGCCATAATGGAGTTTGTGTAAAGAGAATAAGTATTTAACTAAATCTTTTTGCGAAAAACCTTCGTATATAGTTCGGTCGATGTCTATAAAGACGCCGATTTTTTTTGTTTTCGGTTGTTTCCAGTATGGCGGTTGATAGCGCAACGGTAACATGTCGACAATAGCTTTTTCAACTTTGTTGCGCGTTGCTATCACTTTTTGTTTAGGAAATTCTGTGTGTGTCTTTTTAATGTCATTTTTAGGGGCAGTTAAACTATTACCAAAAATGACAGTGACTGTTCCTGGTACTAAGCTTTTTTCATCAGGAAAGACGCGCTCGGCATTATTCAACGCTATTGGAATGATCGGTGTGTGGCTGCCAACGCTAATACGTGCTACTCCAGTGTGAAAATAGTGAAGTAAGTGCATTAATTCAATATGCCCCTCGGGAAAAATAATTAGAGAATGGCCATTTTTTATAGCTTTAATGGCATGTTGAATTGCATGTTGTTTGGATTCACCTTGCGGATAGCGGAGGTCATCAATGACATCGCGGCGTACATTTACAGCCTCCATTTTTTTCATCCAAGTAGCCAGTAGTTTGGGAAACTGTTGTAAGGGGGCGGTAAAAAGAATACTTTTAGGGCCTAAGACAGTTAATAAAATAAAACCATCAAAATCGCTGGGATGGTTTGCCGCGTAAATGTAGGAGTGTTCGTCCGTGTTTTCTGGTTTATTGTAAACCTTTAATTTGATGCCATTCAAATCTAGTGCAGTTTTAATTATCCAGACAGCACGCCGTCGCCAAAATAGTCCACGTTTCTCTAGCCTAATAAACTTCTCGGCCACAATCATGGGTAAAAGAAGTATAAAAGTTAATAGACCAATATCAAAGGTAAGAAAAAAATGATGGACTTTACCAATAAAGTGATTTTTGTTTTTCATATTTGCATCTAAATTATACATTAAAAATATGGTTGACAAAAGGAGTGAGCGATGATATAATCATTTGTTTAGTTGAAATATAGGAGGTGTCCGATGAACCCATACGTACTGTGGTTTGGTAAGTACCGGCACCATGCCGTCGAGCAGCTCATGTTTGACCCGGCCGGGTACGAGTACCTGGTCGAGTTCATTCTGAAGAAGATCAATGACAAACCTAAGTTGGTCGAACGTGTGCGCGAGGTTGTTCGTAGAGGGGATCATCCGCACATCGAGACCTGCTGTCAGATCTGCCGTAGACCGGCCACCCACATGGTAGCACACGGCAATTGTGACGAGGGGTACCACTTTAGCCACGAAGGCTACTGCGAAGAACACATCCCCAGCGAGAGTTGGGAGATGCAGGTGGAACTCAAGTTTTCGGGTGTCTTCCATTTTCGCAAGAGGGTCGATCAGCAGGCCTTTATGCGCGCGATGCGCAGACACTGCGGACTCGAGGGAACCCGGCTCACACCGGAAGTTGCCTGCAATTTCTTCTACCCCGAGTGAGGCCAACGCACCCCCCACACCTGCGACTAGGTGTGGGGGATTTTCTTTGGCCAATTTTACAAAATTATGTTATAATTTGAGCATAAAAAATAATTTGTAAAAGCAAACTATGCTGTGGTTTTGGATTGTTTTTGCGTCACAATTTGCTAATGCTGGAGCACAGATTTTAGATAAATTTTTGCTCACAAAAAAATTCCCACGTGTTTCAGTTTTGACCTTTTGGACCGCTGTTTGGAATCTCTTGGGGGTGGTTTTTATATTTTGGGATTTTATTTTATTCCCTGGTTGGGGGCCACTATTACTCGCGCTGTTGTCCGGTGTTTGTTTTACAGTTGCTTTACAGTTTTTATATTCTGCTTTTAAAACAGGGGAGGCTTCACACATGGGGCCGCTGGTTGGTGGTGTAGTCCCGATTGTTTCTTTTATCGCTTCATACTTTTGGCTCAATGAAAGATTAACTCAGAATCAATTGTTGGCGATAGCGCTTTTAGTTGCTGGAACATTACTGATTTCGTTCGAAAAAAGTCGTAAGCATAATGGGTGGCACATAGGTATGCTTTGGGCTGTTATAGCCGGTGTCTTTTTTGGGCTTTCGTATGTTCTAGTACGTCTTGTTTTTTTGGAAACGACTTTTTCAACTGGCTTTGTTTGGGCCCGTGTTGGTGGGTTTTTAGCCGCTCTACCATTATTATTAAGTATTTCTGTTAGGAATGATATTTTTGTTAAAACAAAAGAGGAAAAAGAAAAATTGCAATCCGGTTTATTAATTTTGGCAATTAATAAAACCTTAGCCGTAGTTTATTTTTTAGGCATGAATTATGCGCTGTCTTTGGCTAGTGCGACGGTGGTTAATGCTTTGGCGGGTTTGCAATATGCTATCATGTTCATTCTGATATTTATTTTCACTAAAACCATCCCGCAGTTTTTTAAAGAGCAATTTACTAAGAGCGAAATCGTTTTGCAAGTTGCTGCTATTTTATTAATTATTCTTGGCTTAAGTTTTACTATTGCAAATACATAATATGGGGCGAGCCACAAAACATTTAGCGCGTTTAGGAATTGTCTTGTTCATTTTGTTTGTTTTGATTGTCTCTGCCTGGGTTGTTTTTTATTTCAAAAGCTATGAGGTCAATAATTTTAAATTAGGTGTAAATTTTTCAAAGTCTTATAGTGAATATTTGGAGTTAGATTGGCAAAAGGTCTACCTGGCCATATTAGATGATTTAGGTGTCAAAAATATTCGCTTAGCGGCTCCTTGGAACGAGATAGAGCCAATACAAGATCATTGGGTGTTTACTGATTTGGATTGGCAGGTGAGTGAGGCTGTAAAAAGAAACATCGATATTATTTTGGTCGTTGGCAGACGAACGCCACATTGGCCTGAGTGTCACGACCCTGTTTGGCTTACTAGATTGCCGCCAGAAATAGTTACAGAACGTCAACTAAAAATGATGCAAAAAGTCATCAATCATTACAAAAATGTTGCTAACATTAAGGTTTGGCAGGTCGAAAATGAGCCCATGTTAGATGCTTTTGGTGTTTGTCCGCCTAGCGATATTAATTTATTAAGGCAAGAGGTTTCTTTGGTAAAAAACATTGATGATCGGCCTATACTAATTACTGACAGTGGTGAGTTAAGTTTCTGGGCCGCTGCCGCTAATACAGGAGATATTTTTGGGACAACCATGTACCGAGTAACGCATAATCCTTTTTTGGGTTATGTTTACTATCATTTGCCACCAATTTTTTATAATTTAAAGGCTAGGTTAGTAGGCAAAAATCCAGCAGATGTTTTAGTATCAGAGCTCCAGGCCGAACCATGGGCGCCACGCGGTCTTTTGGAGGTGAGTTTAAGTGAGCAACAGATTTCCATGGATGGAACTAGACTTGTGAACCATGTTAATTATGCTAAAAGGACTGGTTTTTCGGGTGCTTATTTGTGGGGGGCAGAATGGTGGTATTGGTTACAGGAAAAAAAAGGAGTAACAGATTTGTGGCAAACAGCCAAACAAATTTTTAATCAAAATTAATATGTAAAACATATGACAGCACCCGGAACCATTAAGCCAAAACAAATTGGCAAGGCGATAGTGACCGTAGTTGTTTTTTTACTAATGCTTTTTGTGGCAATAACTTTGATTATGAAATTTACGAGTGGTGTTGAAGATGAACCAAAAGGCAGTGGCAAAAAGATTACCAGTTTTGAGACAGAGTTAATTTTACAGGCACAGCATATTTATGAACAAAAAAAGCAGCAGGGCTGGGATTTCTCTACCGGACCATGTTTAAGTGATAATTTGGCGTCCTTGTATGTGGTAGATATAGCCCATGATCCTCGTCAAGCGATTGATGATCTACCAGAGAATCAATGTCCCGCTTTTATAAATGGACTGATAAAGAATTTTATTGAGCTAGATCCAGAAGGTCAACTAATTAGAATTCAATAATATTTATGCGAATTATTTGCTCAATTGTTTTAATCTTTTTTATTGTGTGTTTAATCCCGCTAAATGTAAAAGCAGCGGAGTCGATGAATAAGTCGCCCACCCAGACTTTTATGGAAGACAAAGCGGCTATTATTGAGCCGGGTGTTCTGCCTACATCTTTTTGGTACTGGGCGGATAAATTTTCGGAACAAATTCGTTTTGTTTTTACTGTTGGCAAAGAAGGAAAAGCTGATTATTTAATAAATATGGCCGAAGAGAGATTAGCCGAGATGCGCGCGTTGTCACACGAAGGTATAACTCAATACGCTGACAAGTTATTGTCTGAACATGAAGAACTCATAAAGAAAGCCCAAGATTTATACAAGGAGATACGTGAAGAAGCAATAGAAAAAGGTAAGGAGTTGCAAGTTGATACAGAAAAAAAGATTCTAATAAATGAAAAGAAAATCAAAAAAGAACTTGATAATGCGGATAAGACATACCAAGCTGGAGGGGATACAGTAGCAAAAAAGATTGCAGCATTTTTAAAACAAGTTATGAGTCATCTCTCATGGAAAAAAGATAAAATTCAGGAGCAACGCAATGATTTATTTGATGAGTAAAGAGAGTTAATTTCGGGAGGGGGGGGGTATGGTGACAGCCCCCCCTTTTTTTGACAAAAAACATAAAAAGTGCTAATATATAAATAGCGCAGGGCCGAGCACCCAGGCAGGCCGGAGCCAAGAAATTGGCCAAAACTTCCCCAAAAGGGAGGAATTGGGGGTTCAAATCCTCCCCTTGCGCCAAGCAGTTAGAGGGCTTACTTCACGTTAGAAGGAGCCCTCTTAAATTTGTTTGTGCATTAATACTAATTTGGCTATAATAGATATTGACTAACATTCAATTTTTCATTTTTTTATGCACAAAAAACATGTTTACTCTAATAAATCTCGTTTAATTTATATCCCAACCCCTGGGACAGAGGCCGTCACAGTGCTGTTCCTTTTTGCGGTTGGTTCGCGTTACGAGAAAGCAGAAATTAATGGGGTTTCACATTTTATAGAGCATTTGATGTTTAAGGGTACTAAAAAAAGACCGACGACATTGCATATTTCTAAAGAACTAGATGGTGTGGGCGCTGAGTTTAATGCTTTTACTGGAAAGGATTATACGGGGTATTACATTAAAACCAATCATGAAAATGTAACTTTAGCGGTTGATGTTTTGTCCGATATGTTACTGAACTCTAAATTTGATCAAAAGGAAATGAATCGTGAACGAGGAGTAATTATTGAAGAAATTAACATGTACCATGATAACCCTATAATGTACATTGAAAATGTTTGCGAAGATTCAATTTATAGTGGAAGTAGCTTGGGGTGGGACATTGCTGGTCCGGTGGCGGTCATTAAAAAAGTCCCACGTGAAAAATTGTTGCAATACAAAAATCAGTATTATCAACCCGATAATATGGTAATTGCTGTCGCTGGTAAAATAGATGATAAAATTAAAGGGTTAATCGAGAAGAAGTTTGTTCATTACTTTAAGCAAACCAAAAAACCAGAGCAGTATGTCCCTTTTAAGTTTACGCAAAAAGAACCACGTATAAAAATAAAGTTTAGAGAAACAAAACAAGTCCAGTTGGGTTTGGGTTTTGGCGCATATGGGTATGGTGATTCACGTACATATGCCATGCATTTATTAACAATCATTTTGGGAGGTAATATGAGTTCTCGATTATTTATTTCAGTTCGAGAACGACGGGGCTTGGCCTATTTTGTCCGATGTTATCCTAATTTTTACCAAGATGTTGGAAATGTATTTATACAGTCGGGACTCGACATTTCTCGTCTGGATAATGCCATTAAAGTTATAATGGAAGAGTTAAGAAAAATTAAAAAAGGTGTTACGTCCAAAGAATTAAAAGATGCTAAAGAATTTATTCGCGGGAAAATGGTTCTTAATTTAGAAGACTCCTCTCATGTGGCCGAATATTTTGCTAAACAGGAGTTGTTAATGGGAGAGATTCTAACACCAGATCAAAAAATGAAAAAATATGATGCAGTTACCGCTACTGAAATAAGAGATGCTGCGCGTGATATTTTTAGAAAAGAATTATTAAACCTGGCTTTGATCGGTCCTTTTAAAAATCCAAAAAAGTTTGAAAAACTCTTGGCTTTGTAAATTTATGAAAAAATTCTTAATCGCTAATTGGAAAATGAGCTTAGATGTTGATAAGACGTTAGCTTTAGCAAAAGATTATAAAAAACATTTAAAAGAAATAAAAGGCATTGACTTGATTGCCGCACCAAGCTTGCCACTAATTATTCCGGTAAAGGAAATTTTCCAGAAAACAAAAATTAGTTTATCAGGCCAAAACGTGGCTGCTTTTAGCGAGGGTGCTTACACGGGTGAGATCTCGGCAAAAATGTTGCATCAATTAGGGTGTAAGTATTCTTTAGTGGGGCATTCAGAAAGAAGGCAGCATTTGGCGGAGGTTGATGAAATGATTCATAAAAAAGTAGTTCAATGTTATGCGGAGGACATAACTCCTGTCTTATGTGTTGGTGAGTCTTTAAAAGAAAAGGAATCAGGTGCTCGTGATTCTGTGATTATTAACCAATTACACAAAGCATTGTCAAAGGTGGAGGCTTTGCCCGGGACCGAAATTATTATTGCTTATGAGCCTGTTTGGGCAATTGGGACTGGGCTGGCAGTTGAACGCGAAGACCTTATTCATGTGGAAAGGATTATTAAACGCGCATTATCAAATTTATTCTCGGAGAATTTTTATAACGATAAGGTAACTTTATTGTATGGGGGGAGTGTTAATAGCAAAAACGTGGAAAATTTTTGGGGCGTAGAAAAGGTCTCTGGTTTTTTGGTGGCAACGGCAAGTCTTAATGCAGAAGAATTTTTAAAAATTGCATTATTAATGAAGTAATATGTTGGTGCATATAAAAAAAATTATTCAGGCAGCTGAAAAGGGTAACTATGCGGTGGGTGCATTTAATGTTAATAATTTAGAAATTGTTCAAGCTGTCCTAATGGCGGCCCAAAAAACAAAGTCTCCAGTTATTATTCAAGTGACCGAGGGGGCTATCAAATATGCTGGTTTAGAAGAAATTACAGCGTTAATAAAGTCAGCTGCTGGGGAAGTGAAAGTTCCTGTCGCTCTACATTTAGACCATGGTCATGATTTTTCTTTGATTAAACAGTGTATTAAACAAGGTTTTTCTTCGGTAATGATTGATGCTTCTAATTTAAATTTCAAAAAAAATGTGGTACTGACAAAAAAGGTTGTTGCATACGCTAAAAAATATGGAGTTTGGGTCCAGGCTGAGTTGGGGGCTTTGGAGGGCGCAGAGGATTGGATTAAGGTCGGAGCGGGCAAGGGGTATTTTACCGAGCCAGAGGAGGCTAAGCGTTTTGTGCGTGAAACTAAAATAAATACCTTTGCTCCATCTATTGGCAATTACCACGGAGTAGCTAAAATAGTTGAGAAAAAAACTTTAAAATTGGACTTGAAAAGATTAGCTGAAATTGATAAAATAGTTCCTGTTCCGCTGGTGCTACATGGTGCGTCAGGGTTTCCTAGCCGACAGTTGCGTTTAGCCATTAAAAGTGGTATTCGTGTTATAAATATAGATAGTGAGTTGCGGCTTTCTTTTACGTTGGCTGAGCGAGCGTTTTTGGAAAAAAACAGATCAGAATATGACCCCCGTAAAATTTTGGGGCCAGCAATTGATGCTATGCAAAAGGTGGCAGTGTCAAAGATGAAGATTTTCGGTTCGGTTAATAAAGCAAAATAAACTATGGTTTTAAATATAATTTTTTTATCAGTTATAGTTTTATGTCTGGGTGGTGTTTTGTTTATTTACTTGCGTAAGTTACCCAAGGCCCGAACGCTAGATGTTAAGACTGTTCCAGCTGCGCGCCGCGCAGAAGTTCGAGATAGAATTTTAATGGAAAGAATTAAGCGAAACAGTGAATGGGGTAAAAATATTGTTGCCAAGAGCTTCTCTCCAATTAGAAAAGTTTCTAAGGCCGTAACAAAAAAACTTTTTAGCAAAATATATGATTTGGAAGAAAAATATAAAAAAGAGACAGCTTCAAAGACTCCGCTAAAAAGGAATCAATTGCAAAGTCACGTTACAAAATTAATCGGGGATGCCCAGAAATTGTTTAAAGAAGGTAAGTATCAAGAAGCTGAAAAAGTTTATATAGAAGTAATTAGCATAGAGCCTAAAAGCATTGAAGCTTATGAAGGACTTAATGATGTTTATTTAGAAATAAAAGAATATCCGCAAGCCTTGCAGACCGCGGAATTTATTGTTAAGCTCATCAGCAGGCAAAGTGTTTCTGTTAAAAAGGAAGATGAAAAGGGAAATGCTTATGAAAGTGTTAATAATGCTCATGAATTAGCCGATGCGTATTGTGATTTGGGTTATGTTTATGGTCTTATGGATCAGCTTGCAAATCAGGCGGAAAGTTATTATAAAGCTTTAGAGTTAGAGCCTAATAATCCTAGAAATATTTCTTTGATGTTAGAAGTTTATATCCAGCAGGGCAAAAAATCACAGGCTCTAGATTTGTTAGAAAAACTCGAAAAGGTAAATCCTGAAAACCAGCGGTTAAAAGAATTTAAAGATCAAATAGCAGAAATATAGTTTTAATCTGGTCAACTTTGTCTTTTTCTTTGGGCTTGCCCGAAAGTCAGACAAAGTCTGTACTTTCGGGCCGTTGTAGCTCAGTTGGTAGAGCGCATCCATGGTAAGGATGAGGTCTCGGGTTCGATTCCCGACAACGGCTCCACGAACCACAACCTCCGTTTGGGTTCGTGGTAAACCATTCAACTGTAAAAAAATGAAATATAAAACTGGTCTAGGTCCAGTTTTTTGTTTTTTAGGGGGAACAGTCGCCTAAATATATTAACAAAAAACACTAAATTTAGAATAAAATTTAGTGTTTTTTGTTAACCCGCCATTGACAAAATTTTAGGGAGATGCTATTATCCTAGGTCACAAAAACAAATGGAGGTGAACAATGGGCGACTAGGCGGGTGGACACCCCCTCCGTGGCGTGTGGCGCGCTGCGGAGGGGGATACCGAAACCCAATTAGTTACCCAGTGACGAGTTCTGTTCCTGGTTGTTTTCCGGAGGTGAGTGCATGTCCGACTAGGTGACTGCCAAATCCAACTACTACAGGAGAGAGACAAGAGAGACCTGATGCGTCCCCGCGCCACCACCGCCACTGTGGGGGCAAAAGCATCAACAAGCGAATCGGCCGTGCTTGTCCGAGCGTCATCGGCAATTCCGGCCAAGGGGTGTCCACCCCGTCCTGAGCCCACGAGGGCCCGGCGTGCATCTGCGCCGGGCCCTCAATTTTTTTAGTCCCAATCTAATGTACCACCAGTTCTATATTCAGTTACTCTAGTTTCGAAAAAGTTTTTTTCTTTGTTCAAATCAATGGCTTCGCTCATCCAGGGGAAAGGATTTGTTACATTGTATTGTCGCGGTAAATTAATGCGCTCCAATCGTCTGTCAGCAATGTATTCAATGTATTGTTTAAAATTATCTGAATTTAATCCGACTATACCTTTGGGAAAAACAGTTTGCGCAAAAGTATATTCCAGTACCACGGCTTCTTTAACTAAATTAATAATACGTTGCTGTAATTCAGTTGTCCAAATTTCTGGTTGTTCTTGTTTAATAGTGTTAATTAATTCAATGCCAAAATTTAGATGTTGCGATTCGTCGCGCATGATATATTGAATTTGTTCTGCCGAGCCAGTAAGTTTTCCTTGACGTTGGAAGCCAAACATCACTGCAAAAGAACTATAGAAGAAAATTCCCTCCAGAATTAAAGAGAAGACAGCTAAATTCTCTACAAATTTTTGATCATTCTCTAATGTGCCAGTTTTAAAGTCGGCAGAAAAGATACCTTCATTAAATTTCAAAATAAATGCATCTTTGTCATAAATAGCATCTACTTCTCGATACATGTTAAAAATTTCACCTTCATCTAGGCTCAAACTTTCAACTATATGTTGGTAAGCATGGGTGTGGATTGCTTCTTCATAAGCTTGTCGGAGCAGATACATGCGACACTCTGGTGAAGAAATATGGCGGTACATAGCTATTACAATGTTGTTCGCAGCAATAGAGTCGGCCGTAGAAAAAAATCCCAGTACAGTTTTAAAGGCTTTGCGTTCGTCCTCGGATAAGACATTGGTGGCCGTCCATTGCTCCACATCTTTCTGCATGCTTATTTCAGTTGGTAACCAATGGTTAGCATTACCATTTTCGTAGAACTCCCAAGCAAATTTATGCTTCATAGGGGAGAGTTGAATCACGTCAGCTTCGTAACCGTTTATTATGCGACGTTTGTTGACGTCGACTTTTTTATTAGTTTTTGTAATTGGCATATTTTTATTGGCAAGATTCACAATTAGGATTATCAATACGGCAGGCGGCTACGGGAGCCGTTTCTACTTGCTGCCGAGTATGGGTAGTACCAAATTCACTAGTATTAACAGTTGATTTTTCTGTTTGCGTAGCGCCTAAACTGCGTAAGTAGTAGGTTGTTTTTAACCCTTTCTCCCAAGCATAAGTAAAGATTTCACTTAAGGCTTTGCCAGAAGTACCAGCAAAATAAATATTTAAAGATTGACTTTGGTCTAACCACTTGGCTCTTGCCGCCGATAAATCAATTAATGTTTTGGGTGAAATGGCAAAAGCTGTTCGGTATTTTTCTTTGATGTTTTGAGGTATTTCGGCAATGTTGGCCAACTCTCCATCATTAAATTTTATTTTTTCTAATATGGGGTCAGTCCAGAGGTTCGCTTTTTTTAAATCCGCAACAAGGTATTCATTAAGCACGATAAAATCACCAGTGACATTTGATTTTACATAGAGGTTTTTATATAGAGGTTCGATGGATTGCGAAACCCCAGCAATATTAGAAATAGTGGCGGTTGGTGCAATGGCTAAGCAGTTTGAATTGCGCAGTCCTTTCTCTTTAATTTGTTCACGTAAGCCCCCCCAATCAAGCCGTTTTGTTTTATTAACATCAATGTCCATGCCCCTTTCTTTTTCAAGAAGCTCCAACGTGTCTATCGGTAATAACCCCCGTTGCCATTTTGAGCCTGGGAAAGTAGAGTAGGCCCCTTTTTCTTCAGCTAAAGCAATTGAGGCCGAGAGAGCATAATACGACAGATGCTCCATGGATTCATCAGAAAATTCCAGGGCTTGGGGTGATTCAATATTAATATCTAATTTATAAAGCGCATCCTGAAACCCCATAATACCTAAGCCGATGGGACGGTGTTTTAAATTGGACTTTTTAGCTTCGGGAACCGGATAGAAATTTAAATCAATCACGTTATCTAACATGCGAATGGCTATGGTTACAGTTTCTTTTAGTTTTTCTAAATCAAGTTCTTTGTTGGTTATGTGTTCCACTAAATTAATAGAACCTAAATTACAAACCGCAATTTCAGTGGCAGAGGTGTTAAGTGTAATTTCGGTGCAAAGATTAGAACTATGAATTACCCCAACATGATCTTGAGGGGAACGGACATTGCAAGGATCTTTAAAGGTGATCCAGGGGTGTCCGGTTTCAAAGTTCATGAGTAGAATCTTTTTCCAAAGTTCAGCTGCGGGCATTTGTTTAAATAAGCTGATTTTTCTAGCAGCCACTTGATCTTCGTATTTTTTATACTCACGTTCAAACTCGCGTCCGTAAATATGATGTAGGTTGGGTGTCTCTTCGGGTGAGAAAAGGGTCCAGTTTTCATTATTTTTAACGCGTTTCATGAACAGGTCAGGGATCCAGACGGCAGTGTCCATGTCGTGAGTGCGGCGTCGTTCATCGCCTGTATTTTTGCGCAACTCTAAAAATGATTCTATATCGTAATGCCAAACTTCTAAATAGGCACAAGTTGCTCCGCGTCGACGACCACTGCGATTAATGGCTACTGTGGTGTCATTAGCAATTTTTAGAAAGGGAATTACACCTTGACTATTGACCCCAGTGCCTTTGATAGCTGCTCCAGTGCCCCGAATGTTAGTCCAATCATTGCCAATGCCTCCGGACCATTTGGACATTTGAGCATTATCACTAATTGATTTAAAGATATCGTCTAAAGAATCTTGAACCGTGGTAATGTAGCACGAACTTAACTGCGGATGTAAAGTCCCTGCATGGAAGAGTGTTGGGGTTGAGGGCACAAAGCGGAGGGTGGAAATCATTTCGTAAAATTTTTCCGCTTGGGCAGTGGCCTCTTTTTCTTCTAAGGCTAAACCCATGGCCACACGCATCCAAAAATATTGGGGTGTTTCTAATACGCGTTTTTCGACTAAGCTTTGGCCGAGGTAGCGATCGTGCAGTGTTTGCAAACCCAAATAGTCAAACAGATCATCTCTTTCTGGTTTTAATGTTTTGCTTAGGCTCTCAAGGTCTAAGAGCAATATGCGTGGATCAAGCCTTTTCTCGGTGGCTGCTTGTTTAATGTTTTTGATGAAATTCACCTGGTATTGTTTGGTGATGTCGTTATAGTTAACTTTTTCTTGAAAGGTTTCTTGATAGATTTTATATAAGAGTAACCGTGCTGCTAGCTTGGAGTAGAGAGGATCTTTTTCGATAAAACTTCGGACAATAAGGATGAGGGTTTGCGCTACTTCGTTGCTTGAGATGCCATCAAAAACTTCTTGTTCAGCTTGGTTTACAATAAGGTCAACGTTTATTTTGTCAGTGAATCCGTAAGAAGCTTTTTCGATAGTTCTTTTTATCTTTTCGCTAGAAAAAATTTCTGAACGACCATCACGTTTTTTGATTTTTATTTCTGCACGCATATTTTTACTTGTCGCGCACTTAAAGAAGCACTTTATAGTGCGTGAGGGTGACAATAATATACGTAAATCCAATTACGTATATTAGAGAATTTTAATTTTTTAGTTAGAAGAACTTGAGCACATTCCACCAATTTTCGATCCATTCAGCGCGGCGATTTTGATATTTAAGGTAATAGGCATGTTCCCAGACATCAAGATTAAAGATGGGTGTATCACCTAAAGTGTAGGGAGAGTCTTGATTGGGGAGGGAATAAATCTTGAGTTTGCCATCAGCCCCACGGACTAGCCACGCCCAACCACTGCCAAATTGTTTTAAGGCTAGCTCGCTGAATTGTTTTTTGAATTCTTCGAGTGAACCAAAAGTGTCAATAATTTCTTGCTTGAGCCCTTCGTCAACCTCTTTCTGAGGCGAGAGACTTTCCCAAAATATTTTGTGGTTGATATAGCCGCCGCCTTGATTTTTTATCGCGGCTCGGGTTGGTTCTGGGACATTAAGTGAATTAAGATTTTTAAAGATTTCTGTTAGTTCCATGTTTTGGACTTCGGGGAAATCAGCAATGGCTTTGTTGAAGTTGTCCGTATAAGTTTGATGATGCTTACCATAATGGATTTCCATGGTTTGTTTGTCGATAAATGGTTCTAAAGCATCGGAGGCGTAATTAAGTTTGGGTAGTTCAAATGACATAGTTTTATATTCATTTATTAAATTTTACCAACTAAATCAAGACCAGGTTTTAACGTTTTTTCGCCTGGTTTCCAACGGGCTGGGCAGACCTCTCCGCCGTGTTCACGTACAAATTTAGCGGCTTGCAACTTTCTTAATGTCTCCGCTGCATTACGTCCAATGCTGTTACTGTTAATTTCATACGATTGAATAACTCCGTCAGGGTCAACTATGACCGTGGCACGATAAGATAAGCCTTCATTGTCTATGTAAGTTCCCAAAGCGCGACAAAAGTTTCCGGTGGGATCGGCGAGCATAGGGAATTTAATTCGTTTAATAGTTTCGGATTCATCAAACCAGGCTTTATGAACAAAGTTGGTGTCAGTACTAACGCTTAAAACTTCGGCTCCTTCTTTTTGGAATTGTTCATAAAGATCGGCCATGTCACCTAATTCAGTTGGACAGACAAAGGTAAAATCGGCTGGATAAAAGAAAAGAATTAGCCATTTATCTTTTAGCGAGTCCGAATTAATTTTCAAGAGTTGATTGTTGTAAAAGGCGTCAAGGTTGAAGGTTTCTAATTTTGTTCCAATTAATGATTGATTGTTTGTTTCCATATGTTTTTGTTACGAATAATAGATTTAATATATTTTGCGAATTATTGATTAGACTCAGGTTAAGTAATAATTCGTAACTTAGTTATAATTTATATTTTTTCGTAATTATTAATTTATTAATCTTCTAAAGGTAATGGTTCAAAGGCTGATTTGGGTGCTTTGCAAATGGGGCAGAGCCACTCATCACCGAGTTCAAAGAACGCAGTCCCTGGTTTAATTCCGTGACTCTCGTCACCGGCGGCGGTATTATATTTATAACCGCAGACTTTACAGATAAAGGATTTTCCTGGCATATTATTTTTTACATTTTTTACATGTTCCATAAATAGTGCAGTCAATGCGGGTAAGCTCTCCGACCTCATCCACTTCTGAGAATGCTGGGACTTTTTTAGTCCAAATGTCATGAATTTTTTGACATTTTTCGCAAATAAAATGTATGTGCGAACTATTGTTACCATCAAAATGCATTTTCCCGTCTTCGCCTTTAATTTCCAAAATCATCTTTTGACTGGCGAGATAGTTAACATTCCTATAAACTGTGGCCAAGCTCAGTGTTGGCATTTGTTGTTTTAGGGCTAAATAAATCATATCAGCGGTTGGATGAGTGGTTACTCCACGTAAATATTCTAAAATTTCCAAACGTTGCTTTGTTAGTCTTTTCCCGTCTTCATTTAGGGTCAACTTTAAGGGGAGGGAAAGGCGTTGTTTAAGAGTCATAATTATTGATAATGATTATCAATAACACTATAACAATTTTAAAATTTCCCTGCAAGTCTGTGTGGATAAATAGCTTTTTTCGCTTAAATATGATAAATTTAACACAAATATATGATGCGTTTAAAAATAGAAAAAATAGTGTTTGGGGGGCAGGGCTTGGCCCGTACTGACCAGGGCGTTGTTTTTGTTTGGGGTGGATTGCCAGGCGAGGAGGTAGGAGTAGAAATTACCACCGAAAAGAAAAATTTTAGGGAAGGTATTGTAACCAAAATATACCAAAAGGCTCCCGAAAGAATTGATCCACCAGAGGCCCATTATTTATCATGTGGACCTTGGCAGATTATGACCCCAGAAGCCGAAGATTATTGGAAGTTAGAGGCAACGCGTGAAATGTTTTTGAAGTTAAAAGTTTTACCAGAAAATATTGATTTAAAATTAATTTCCGATCAGCGAAATTTTTTTCACTATCGCAATAAAATTGAATATAATTTTTGTCTTAACGGAAAGAGTGAGGTGAGTTATGCTTTTTTTAAACGTAATTCGCATGATTTGGTGGCAATTGATAAGTGTGATTTAGCTAGCAATGCTATTGATAAAGCTGCTGAAAAAGTTTTACTATGGATAAAACAATTTGCGGTTCCATTGGAAGTTTTAGATAAAATAATTTTTCGCAGCAATTCCAAAGGTGAGGTTGTGGCGGCGTTATTTGTGCGCAAAAAAATAGATTTAATTGGCACCCCGGCTTGGGATGAAAATTTAGTCAGTTTCCAAATATTTGTTAATACGATTAAGGGCCCAGAAAGATTTTTTTCGCAAGGGAAGAAAACCTTAGTCGAAAAATTTTCTCATCTCACATTGCGTTTTGACGGTTTAAGTTTTTTTCAAGTGAATTGGCCCATATTTTCGCAGGTCTTAGCAGATATTTATCATGCAGTGCCAGCTGATTCACTGGTTGTTGATTATTATGCTGGTGTGGGGGTGATAGGATTGACTTTAGCAGACAAAGCACAAAAGGTTCTATTAGTTGAATCAGATGCAAATGCTATCAACTTGGCTAGACAGAACATTCAGGATAATAACTTGTCTAATTGTAAGGTTGAAAAAGGTGATGCTAGTACTTTGTTAGATTATATTACTAAGAGCCGGACCGTAATTTTTGACCCGCCTCGTGCAGGTTTAACTGATTCTGTAATCAAGCGAGTTCTAGATCAAAAGCCAAAGCAGATAATTTATTTGTCCTGCGAACCATCGACTCAAGCGCGGGATTGTTTAAAGCTTAAAGGGGTTTATCAAACAAAGTTAGTTCGGCTATACAATTTTTTCCCTCGAACACCGCATGTTGAATCATTGTGGATTCTAGAAAGAAAATAATATGGAAAATATTTTTGCGCTTTATAAACCTAAAGGCCCGACATCTTTTAACATGATTGCACAGTTAAGACGTATTTTAGGCGTAAAAAAGATTGGTCATGCTGGGACATTGGATCCCTTGGCTGATGGTGTTTTGGTGGTAGCAGTTGGGCGAGAGGGCACTAAACAACTAACTGATTTAATTCGTAAAGAAAAAGAGTACATTGCGACCATTAAGTTAGGGGTGGTGAGTACTACTGATGATGAAGAAGGCGAAAAAACAGATCGTGCAGTTAAGGCTTTTCCGACTAAAGATGAAGTCGAACATGTTCTATTAGAATTTATAGGGGAGATAGAACAGATACCTCCTGTTTTTAGTGCATTAAAGATAAACGGCAAACCAGCGTATAAATATGCTCGAGCTGGAAAAGAATTGGTTATGGAAGCCCGTAAAGTACGTATTAATAAAATAGAATTAATAAAATATAAATGGCCAGAATTGGTTATTAAAGTTGACTGTGGTTCTGGGGTTTATATACGTTCTTTGGCGCGTGACATAGGTCAGAAGATTGGTGTTGGTGCGTATATGTCGGATCTGACAAGAACTCGGGTGGGGGATTTTACTTTAGAAAAATGTGTTACAATAGAGGAACTAAATAAATTAATTGTAACGAGTAACGCGTAACGAGTACATTAAAATTACTGGTTACTGGTCACTGGTTGCTAATAGATATGACCTTTGAAGAATATCAGATAAATTCACGTAAAACCGCCTTGTATCCTGACTTGGGTAATAATTTTATTTACCCAGCTCTTGGTTTGTCCGGTGAGGCAGGTGAAGTTTCTGAAAAAATTAAAAAAATTATTCGCGATGACAATGGCGTGGTGACGGATGTAAAAAGGGAAGAGCTAAAAAAGGAGTTAGGTGATGTTTTGTGGTATATAGCACAGCTTTGTACTGAATTTGGGCTAAAAATGGATGAAGTGGCAGAGTTTAATGTCGAAAAATTGCGCTCTAGAAGGGAGCGCGGTGTATTGCACGGAAGCGGCGATAATCGCTAAATTATCAATTTTAAAAAATATCCACAATTAAGGCGGATATTTTTTTATTATCTTAGCTAGATTTGCTATAATACAAGCATAAATTCTTATGCTAAGAACAAGGAAGAAAATCCTGATTTTATTTGCTTCGTTTTTTATTTTGGCAGGCCTTTTTGGCGTGCTTTATTTTTCTTCTTTGCGTGCAGCAATTTCTAATGGTGCTAATGCTTTGGATTTGTTGGGTCAAATTTCAGCCTCGGATAGTCCAGTTTGGGATGCTAAGGCTGATCGATCTATTAATGCCATAAATTTAAGTAGCCCTCAGGATACTTTCGTTGATACCACGAATCATAGATTATTTGTTTCTGACATGGAAAATAACCGTGTTTTAGTTTTTAATTTAAATGAATCTAATGTATTAGTCGACTATACTGCAGATTACGTCTTGGGGCAGTCAAATTTTTCCAACACTTTTAGCGCTACAACTCAGGCTGGTCTGGATGGCCCAAGGGGATTATATTTTGATTTTGTAGCAAATTATTTATATGTAGCGGATTCGCGTAATCATCGTATCCTTGTTTTTGATGTTGCCAGTATTTCAAATGGTGAAAGCGCAATAAATGTTTTAGGACAAAGTAATTTCACCTCGAGCAGTAGCGGAACAACGCAGGCTACCTTGAATTCTCCAAATGGCCTTTCGTATGATGACACGAATAATTTATTGTTTGTTGCTGATTATGCGAATCACCGCGTTATGATATTTGATGTTAACATTATTACTGATGGTGAAAATGCCGTAAATGTTTTGGGTCAAACTGATTTTGTTTCAAATACCCGGTCTACTCCGCCCACGGTTAGCAGTATAACTTATCCAAGAGATGTTGATTTTGATGATTCCAACAATAGACTGTTTGTAGCAGAATCAAGTCGTGTGACTGTTTTTGACACAACGACAATTACTAATGGAGAGGGGGCTTGGTATGCGTTAGGAGAAGAGAGTTTAACGACAGAAACGGGGGCTTCTACAGGAAGGGACACACTAGATGATCCTCGAGGTGTGCTTTATGTTAGTTCTAACCAACGACTTTATGTTACTGATACTGATAATCGTATTTTGATTTTTGACGTGAGCACTATTTCAACAGGAGAGGATGCTATATATGTTTTGGGTCAAATGGATTTTGTTACCTCTACTGGAGGTACGACGCAAAATAAAATAGATGTTTATTCCTCTGTCCTCTCGTACATGGGGGGGCTGTCGTATGGAGCATCCCAAATTTACTTTGCTGATGAACGCAATAATCGTGTTCTTGTTTTTGATGTTAGTGCAATAATCAACGGGGAAAACGCTGTTAACCTGGCGGGGCATTTAGATCCTAATGGAGATATTGATTATACTATTTCTCATCGCTATGGGAATAAAGGATTTTATATCCCCAACATATCAGCGGTTGATGAGGTTAATCATAGATTGTTTGTTGTTGATTCTGGTAATAAAAGAGTCTTGGTTTTTGGTTTAGACGTAAATAATATCCTCACAGGTTATGAGGCTGGGGCTGTTTTGGGGCAACCTAATTTTAATAGTATTGAAAGCGTGGCTACGTCTCAAAGTAGCTTGCGTTATGCTCAGAATCTTGCTTATGATTCTGACGGCCAAAGACTTTTTGTTTCAGATACTAGCGCTAATAGAATTCTTGTTTTTGATGTTAGTGCAATTACTAATGGCGAAAATGCAGTTTATGTTTTGGGTCAAGATGATTTTATAAGTTCTGGCGCGGCTTTGACTCAGGATGGTCTAAATGCACCTACGTCGATGGTTTATAATTACGATCGTTTGTTTGTTAATGACTCTGGGAACAATAGAATTGTGGTTTTTGATGTGACAGATATAACAAACGGTGAAAATGCGGTTAATGTTTTGGGCCAAACTGACTTTGTTTCCAAAACATCTGGTGTGAGTGCTGGTAATTTAAATATGGCTTGGAGTTCGGGTTTGGCCTATGATAGCGCTACTGACAGATTGTTTGTAGCTGATGGTTCAAATAATCGTGTTTTGGTTTTTGATGTGACAAGTATTACGAATGGAGAAGATGCAATAAATGTTTTGGGGCAGACTGATTTTGAATCGAATGCTTCGGGTTTGTCGGCTTCTGACTTTAATGTTCCGACGGGGCTGGCTTATGACCAGACTTATGATCGCCTTTTTGTTTCGGATTCATCTAACCATCGCGTTTTGCAGTTTAATGTAGAAAATATTGCAAACGGAAAAGATGCGGCTTATGTGATAGGGCAAAATGATTTTGTAACAGGTACGAGTGGGTTAGCCAGAAATAAATTATATGCACCATTAACCTTGGCTTACGAACACATTAGCGGGCAATTAATGGTCGGTGAATCGGTTAATTATCGTATAACTTTTTTTGACGCAGACTTAGATCCTCTGGCAGATATTATTGCGCCGACTTTAACTGAGACAACACCTGTTCCAACCCCCAGTAATGACACAACGCCCAGCTATACTTTTAATTCGAGCGAAGCGGGGACTATTTCTTATGAAGGATCGTGTTCTAGTGTTACAACAGAAGCTGTGGCAGGGGACAACACTATAACCTTTAATGAATTAGCCGTTGGGACATATAATGATTGCCGAATTTTAGTGACCGACTCGGCTACCAACACCAGCGCGCCTTTGACCGTAACAGAATTTGTTGTTGAAGCCGAAGCAGTTGAAATTGTTTTTGATGATCCTAACTTCGAAGCGTGTGTGCGTACGGCAATAAGTATCCTTGAGCCAACCCCCATCATGGATACAGATGTTGATGATGTCATAAATCTGTCTTGTATGTATGGCTCTAATGTCGCAGATCTAACTGGTATTGAATATTTTACTTCATTACAAATGTTGAACGTTGTTGCTACTACAGTTTCTGATTTAACACCACTTTCTGGATTAACAAATTTAACTAATTTATCTGTTTACGGGGGAATGGTTTCTGATTTGAGCCCGATTAGTGATTTAACAGGTTTAACAAGTATAGATTTTTACAATAATGAGATAGTTGATGTAAGCCCATTGTCTGGGTTAATCAATTTGACGAACTTGCGATTGTGCAACAATAATATTTTAAGTTTGTCTTCTTTGTCTGGATTAACAGCGTTGATTGAATTCTCTGTTGCTCGTAATTACAACATTTCAGATATTTCAGTTTTAGAGAACATGCTAAGCGTAGCTACTTTGGGTTTAGGATATAATAATATCTCAGATATTAGTGTCTTGTCTGAAAGACTTAATTTGACTGCCCTGGATTTAAGTTTTAACGATTTGGAGGATGCGGATATGGGTGTTATTGCCAGTTTGGAGGGGATGACGTTTTTGGTTTTGTCTGGAAACAATATAACAGATATAACCGCTCTAGCTGGGTTAGATAATTTATACAACCTTTCTTTGACAGATATGCTGATAACAGATATTGGAGCCTTGGTTGATAATGTTGGCCTTATTGGCGAATTTGACTATGTTTACTTGTACGGAAATCCTCTCAGTATTTCTGCGATTGGAGATATTACCACATTAGAAGCTCGAGACGTGAATGTCTCTTGGGATAGGCTGTGTGGTAATAGCATTATTGAAGACTTGGAGGGAGAGGGAGAAGAATGTGATGATGGTGACAATGATAATGGCGATGGTTGTAATTATGTTTGTGAGGTTGAAGAAAATTGGCAATGTGCTGGCGAGCCATCGGTTTGTGAAACAGTTCCAGCTGCTCCAACTAATTGTATTATTAGTGGTGTGGGTACAGATAGTCTGGATGTGATTTGGGAAGACAATGCTTCTAATGAGGTTAATTATGTAGTTGAAAATTCAGTGAATGCGTCCGATTATGCTGTTTTGACAAATACTTTACCGCCGGGGTCTGAAATTTATAATGTTTCTGGTTTAACAGAGTCAACGCGTTATTGGTTTAGAGTAAAAGCGACTAATGCGGTGGGCGGTTCTACATATTCTTTGTGTGATGTGGCTGAAACATTGGGTCCGCCACTGGCGCCGACAAGCTGTTCTGCTTCTACTGCGGTTGATCGCAACAGTATAACAGTTCGTTGGGAGGACAATTCTGACTCGGAGGCAAATTATGTTGTTGAGCACTCTACGGATGATATTGAGTATTTTGTTTTAAGCAACACGATTTTACCAAACAGAACTGTTTATGCCGTAAATAATTTGCCCTTGAATACGGACAATCATTCAGATCATTATTTTAGAGTTAAAGCGACAAATGGCTATGGTGATTCAAGCTATTCGGAATGTATTCCATCTTCGACATCGAATTCTAATAAAACCGCACCATATCGTTTTTATGATTATTTTTATACTCCACTAGAAGATTATCAAATGACACCTCAGGGGATAGCCCGGGATTCGAATGGTAATCTTTTTGTTGTTGACACCTTAAACGCTAAAATAAAAAAGTTTGATGCAAATTTTAATTTTGTCATGGAATGGGATAGACCGGGGAGCGGTTATTATTTGGCCATCGACGACAATGATGTCTTGTATTATCCGGGGGACACTTCGGTCTATAAATATGATGTTAACGGTACTTTGTTGGGAACTTTTTTATGTGAAGGAACTTGTACCAAGGGTGTGGCGGTTGATGAAAGTGGTGATATTTATGTGACGTCTAGTAATTATGTGAAAAAATTCACTAATACAGGGACATTATTATTATCTTTCACTAGTGATTTTAATGGAGCTCATGGAATAGGGGTAGATGGAGATGGCAATATTTATGTTAACGATGAAGTGAATACGCAAAAATTTGATTCTATTGGAACCTATCTTACCGAAATGCCTATCGGATCATGGAATATATACGTTGATACAGACGGAAATATATATACGGGTGGGAATAAATATGATAGCACTGGCACATTTATTATGAGTTACGATGCTGGAAATTCAACTAGCGTGACACTAGATTCCGATGGAAATATCTATTCTGCGGGAGGTAATTATAATTATGAGGTCAGGGAATATGATTCTTTGGGAACTTTTATTGATGCTTTTGGTTCTGAAGCCTATTCATTAAATGGGCAGTTTGCGGGAGCTAGTGGCATAGGTTTAGATGGAAGTGGTAATATCTATGTTAATGATGAAAATGGTGTTCAGATTTTTGATGCGAATGGTGATTTCTCTTCAGCATTGGGTATTGGTGGCTATGATATTACAGTTGATGATAGTGGAAACATTTACACTTATGGTTATAAATATAACAACCTTGGTACGCTTTTATTGACCTATGATGTTGGCGCTTCGAGCACAGCCCTTGATTCTTCTGATAATATTTATGCAGCTGGTGGTTTTACACATAATTCAATAAGAAAATATAATACAGTTGGTACTTTATTGGCTGAATTTGGTGAAACGGGGAGCGACCCCGGACAATTTAATATGCCGCTCGGCATAGCCCTTGATTCTTTTGGTAACATTTATGTTCATGATTTAGGCAATAGTCGAATCCAGAAATTCGATTCTAGTTACAACTATATTAAAGAATGGGCTGTGTCCGGTAGTGGTTATTATATAGAAATTTTTGATGACATTATTTATTATCCAGATGGAGGATCTATTCAAATGTATGATTTGGATGGAAATAATGTTGCTTCTGTGCTTTGTGCTATAAATAGTTGTGCTCGGGGCGTGGCTTTTGATGCTGATCGTAACATGTATGTTACAAATTCCTTAGGTATTTTAAAGTATGAAACGAATTGGAACACAGATTTTCTTTATTCTGGTTCGGCGGCTACTAAGAGTAAGGCTTTAGCTAAGGCGCCAAACGGCAATCTTGGTGTAGTTTATGAAATAGGTGAGGCAGGGGACCAGTTAGAATTTTTAGAATTAGTTGGTGGTAATTGGACTAACCCAGCTGTTTTTGACTTAACGTATACACAAACAGAATCACATGCATTGACCTATAGTAGCGAGAATTATCCTTATGTAAGCTATTTTAATTGGCCGACAGAAATATATTATCGTGATTTTGTTGAGTTTAACGCCAGCGTCCCAGAATTTTCTAACACCGAAAATGCTAGTTATGATACTAACAATGCGTTTGCGTTGACTAAGAGTTACATGATTAATGATCCTGCCCCTAATTGGTATGGTGGGAGTGAATTTATAGCCGGAGATACCCCGGCTTTGGTTTATCATAAATCAGCGGAAAATGCACTTAAGTTTGCAATATACTTGGGCGGTTCGGGGAATTGTGGCCAGGATAATCTTTGGTTCTGTGAGACAGTCAAAGTAATGGATCCTTTGTCGGATAACAATAAGGTTTCCTTGGCTTTTAGTTCTGATAATGTGCCGGGGGTGGCTTTGATTGATAAAACTGGATATTTATATTATTTAGAAAAAGTTTCTGGTGTTAATACGTGGACACAAGAGCTTATAGACGAAACCAACCCGTCATATTCTTACGATGGGACTTTTGGTCAACCGGTTAATTTGGTTTTTGATAATGAAGATAACCCAATGATCGTCTATACTGTTTTTACGACGATACCAACTGGGTTTAAACAATTACCCAATGATGCTGTTGTAAAAGTGGCCAAAAAAATCGAGGGTGTTTGGAGTATTGAGACGGTTGATAAGGGTGGGTTCGCAAATTTGAGCAAAATGCCAAATGGCATCCCAGTTGTTTCTTATACCACTAGTGGGTTAGCTATTAAATATGCGGCTCGAGATGCTAATTTGCCAGCTCCGTGGTCCACAGATAGTGGCTCTGGGTGTTCACCTCAGGATGAGGATTGGAATTGTTCCACCACTGGTTTTTCTTCTCGTTCTTCTGATGTTCCGCTTATAGCTTTTAACGCATCTAATGTTAACTTGCCTGAAACCTTTTATTATACCCCAGGAATTTTTTATGAAGAAGCTTCAGCTGGCGGGAACAAGACGGTCAACTTTTCATATTATAATAACTATCAGGAACTTTACGCGCCAGAAGTCTCGAATTTAGTTATTACACCAGAAGCCGGGCCATTGTTCAGTTGGAGTTATACTGATGAAAATGTGGGCGAAGAACAAGCACGTATTCAAATACAAGTTTCTACAACTGATGCCAATGATGGAGATATATGTTCTTCGGGCGAGGTTGTCACAACAGATAAGTTTATTACCTATCAGGACGCAGGCTGTTTGACCGAATTAACACCCAGCGAAACTTATTATTTTAGTTTAACGGCTTCGAATAGCGGGGGAGTAGTTAGTGCCTATGCCACTCCAGTTAGTTTTATCGCAGCAGAGGAAGAAGCTTCCGAAATAGTGTTTACTGATGAAAATTTTGAAGCCTGTGTGCGTGATGAGTTAGGAATAGAAGAACCAACACCGATTACGCCAATAGATGCTTTAACTTTGACATCTTTAAGGTGCCAGTTTAGGGATATTGTTGATTTGGTTGGTTTGGAATATTTTACCAATTTAACTCGGCTTCAAATAGATTATAGTGAGCTTACGAGTGTTGATTTGTCCGCAAATATTAATTTAGAAGTAGTAGATTTAAGCAATAATAATATTAATGAAATAAATGTTCTTTCTAATACATTGCTTGAAGTATTAATTTTATCTTATAACGATTTGACGACAATAGATTTATCGGGTAATCCTGAGTTGAGGATATTGAGTATTGCCGATAACAATTTATCCGAGTTAGATGTTTCTGGAAATATGAATTTAGATGCATTCTTCGCAGGTGATAACAATATCTCGAGTATAGATTTAAGTAGTAACCCAGCCGTTACATATCTTAATTTTACTAATAATGATTTAACTGAAATAGATTTGTCCTCCTTAAATCTTTTGAGAATATTGGATTTAAGTAATAATCCGCTGACTTCACTAGACCTGTCAAATAATGTGGATTTAACAGAATTATATTTTAATGGAAATATAATTAAGAAAAAAGAAATAAAAAAAGAAAAGAACAA